>JAADHS010000037.1 GCA_013151745.1 Gammaproteobacteria bacterium
CAAGTTTGCCTTTTTTATTGCCTTATCGTTCACCCTGCTGCTGCCCACAACGTCAGCCAACCCCGTAGACTCTGATCATCCGCGCGTGGCGATTGAAACTAATCTAGGTAAAATCGTGCTGGAATTAAACAAAAACAAGGCGCCCGTTTCCGTTGAAAATTTTTTACGATACGTCAACGAAGGATTTTACGATAATACAATTTTTCACCGGGTCATCAATAATTTCATGATTCAAGGGGGCGGTTTCACTAAAAGCCTACAAAAAAAGGAAGTTCATGACTCCATCAAAAACGAGGCTGACAACGGTCTTAAAAACGATAAAGGCAGCATTGCCATGGCTCGCACCTCGAACCCACACTCCGCTACAGGTCAATTTTTCATCAATGTTGTTAATAATGACTTTCTAAACCACAGCGCGCCCACATCACAAGGCTGGGGATATGCCGTCTTTGGCAAGGTTGTTGAAGGCATGGACGTGATTGATAAAATCCGCGAGCAAGCAACCGGAGCACAAGGCCCTTTCCCTAGTGACGTGCCCAAACAAGCGGTGATCATGACAACCGTCACCGTGATTAAATAAAAAATTATGGCTATTTATTTTATATCGGATATACACCTCTCCGCAAACCGTGAAGATATCAACAAACGATTTGTTTTTTTTTTAGAAAACCAGCTTGGTGATGCCGAACACCTCTACATTTTGGGAGATCTGTTCGACATTTGGCTAGGGGATGATATGTCACCTGAATATTACAGCACGCAGCTCAACGCCTTGCGTCATGTCATAAAAAAAGGCGTCTCTATATCCATCATGCAGGGTAATCGTGATTTCCTTCTGGGGGAAAAATTCATTAAACAACTGGGCTGTACATTGATCACAGACCCAACAATAATTGATTTATACGGTACGACAACGGTTCTCACCCATGGCGACCTCTTATGCACGGATGACGTAGACTACCAGGCTTTTCGTAAAGAAATCAGAAAGCCAGAAGCCCAAAGCATGTTTCTCTCACTTTCACCTCAAGAACGTATGGCTACGGCACAAAAATATCGCGAAGAGAGTCTCAACCAAACCGCCAAAAAGTCATCTGAAATTATGGATGTCAACCAAAATAGTGTCGCTCAGTTCATGACTGAACAAGGTGTGACACAGCTAATACACGGTCATACTCACCGACCCAACAAACATGAATTTACACTAAAAGAAAAGCCAGCCGTTCGCTGGGTGCTCAGCGATTGGGATAAAAATGGGCAGGCTCTTAAATGGACTCAAACAGGCTCGGAAGTTATCGCAGCAAAAACACGCTAGAAACGAATTGTCTGCCACGAAATAAAATATTTTTTTACCCAGCTTAGGATTTAACCTAGAAAATATAGTTGGACGCGAATGCACCCCAAGGGCACTTTTTTAGGACATAGTGCAAAATCTTAATTCGAATAACGTAGCGGGGAAATCGCCGTCACCTTAACTTGGTGATCAAACTTTTTTCCTCATCGTCAGGCGGATCAAAAGCTTGCACCCAGGAAACCGGACATGAATCGTGGATCAACTGCATTTTCCAAGTTTAAGCCACTTTAAAGTGAAAAATCAGGCTCCGCAGATTTCTCGGATGCTTCACTGATGGCGTGTAAATATTTTTACTCACACTTCTGCCAGCAGCGCTGGCGATCTAGCGTTCATATCGCTAAAACAATCACCGGAGCAATCGTCTCCAGTGATTAAACTACCTTGTGAAATATCTTTTTTGTGTTTTTTTTCAAGCCTGTTTTTTAACCCACAATACGTGAAAACACTTATGTCCAGATACTGCGACACTACCCTCATGCGAACATTACTTGTTATGATCTTATCGAAAGGGGTGAAGAAAAATCAGCTTTACCCTAGAAAACTCAGTTGGGTGCAGAGTGCAAAAGATTGATTTAAATCACGTAGCGAAAAAATAGTCGTCACCTTCGCGGTGATTAGGCTTTTTTCGTATCGTTAGATGAATCAAAAGCTTGTACTCTACGTTATAAATCACCTGATTTTTCTAGGTTTATAGTCACCCCGATAGTCTTGCGTTAAACTGTAACAACTGAATTTCAAGAACCTAACCCTCTTAACCAGGGGAGGTAGAGTGATTAACAACGTGAATCGTAGTGTCAATTATCCACCTAAAATTATTTGCCCTAGTACAGCAAAGATCATACATCGAACACGACTTTTTAATGCCTTGAATGACGCGCGACAACAAGCAAAAATAATCTGGATCGCAGCGCCGGGTGGCTCAGGAAAAACGACGCTGGTTTCCAGCTATTTAGAAAAAAACCAGGTGGCACATTGCTGGTATCAAATTGATGAGGATGACCGCAATCTGACCACTTTTTTTTACTACCTGGGGTTGGCTGGAAAACTCGTTGCACCACGCAGAAAAAAAGCCGTACCCAAACTAACCCCGGAATATCAGCAGGGGATCCCTGCCTTTACTCGCCATTTTTTTAAAGATATCTCGTCCAGACTACAAAGCGACGGTCTTATCGTGCTGGATAATTTCCATTTATTACCTGAAACAGACCCTATTCCAGCCTTATTACCCAATATTGTCGAATCTTTAGCTGCCGGTGTTTCTCTACTGATTATCAGCCGACATTTACCGCCCTCGTCATTGATTAAATTGACCGCTAAACGTCAGTTATTCGTTATCGACACCAAACTGATGCGCTTTGCAAAAGATGAATGGCTGGCTGCCAGTCAACTTTTTAATAGTACACATTCTAAAGAGAAGCTGTTGTCTTTACACCACAAACTGGAAGGCTGGATAGCCGGCCTGGTTCTTTTACCCGACACGTCAAATGCATTTGATAATACCAATACGTCAGGCCTCGGAATTGAAACACTGGATACTTATATCGCAGAACAATTTTTATCTTCTTTAAATGTGAAAACGAGCGAACTCTTGATGAAAGTCTGTTATATGCCTCATATTACAGCGACAGCAGCAAAAGCGGTCAGTCACATCTCTCATTCGAAAAAATTACTAGCTCAGCTAGCACAAAAAAATCTATTTGTCCTGCAGCAAGGCGATAGAGGTTATACCCTCCACCCGCTGGTTAGAGAGTACCTCAAAAAACGAGCTAAAGACACGTTATCAAAACAGCAATTGTATGATTTACGTTTATTAACAGCAAAAATATTGCTCGAGCACAAGGAGTGTGAAGCCGCTGCGGATCTATTGCTTGAATTGAAAGCATGGCAAGCGTTAGTTATTGTTATCCTCGACTACGCAGCAGAGCTGCATGACAGTGCTCGTATTGAATCATTACAACGTTATATCAGCGCCATACCACAAGCCTTCTCTAAAGGTGAGCCGTGGATCACTTTTTGGAAAGGCAAATTATCTGTTTATAACAATGTCATCACCGCACTTGATTTTTATGACCGTGCCTATGCCGATTTCATGAAAAAATCTGATGTCAAAGGCATCTATATGTCGTGGTATTCGGCCATGTCGGCCATTTGTAACACACTGCTCGGTGGCAATCGTTTAATTACCTGGGTACACCGGTATAATAAACTCAGTGTTCTTTATCCCGATCCACCGCAAACCTTGCAAAAAGGATTTATTGAGGCCATTTTATTACAAGCCTATTTCATGTCTGGCCTAAATCCAAAAAAAAGAGAGTCTCTGCAAGCGCGTTTGGCAGACACCATTGATGAGGCAACTGATCCGCTACTACGCCTGCACATGATGTCGAATTACGTTCATGTCGCCGTTATATCAGGGATTAAAGAAAGAGATAAAGTTATTATAGAAAAATTTGAGCATCATCTGGATGATCTAAAAGATGAACCCGTATTATATCTTGGGGCATTGACCATTTGCTCTTTAAGCGCCTGGGCATTTAATGATTTTGATAAATTACTCAATTTAGAATGGCGAGCGCTTGGCGTTGCGAAAGAGCATGGCATCACCGTTTTTGACTGTCATATTCACACAAAAATTGTAATCGCAGCATTAGGTTTAAAAAAATTCGACCTGGCCAAAAAATACATTGGAATTATAAAAGAAAATATAACGCAAAAAGATCAAATTCATCAATCCATGTATTTAACTTGTTTAATTGAAGCCGGAACCTATATGAATGAAACTCATGACCTGGATAGAACAGCCCAACATTATTTAGATATTTTGGAGAGCACTTATTTACCCTCCTTTATTCTCCATACTAAATTGTTATATACCTATTATTTATGTACACAAAATAAAATAGAAGCCGCTCTGGCTCTTCATGATGATTTATTCCAACGGGTCAAAAAATTGGCCTTCCCTGCGCAGATATCTCGATTTTATATGATCTATGCAAAAATATACTTTGATCATGGTGATTTTGATTATTGCGATGATTATTTAAGTACAAGCTTCGCTATTGCCCGACGATGTGAACTGATCACCTATGCGAAATGGCACCCGGAATTAATGGTATGGGCTTGTCAACGAGCACTTTCCCTTGATATAGAAACAACTTACATTACCCATTTTATAGAAACGCATTACGACAACTTACCCCAACCCGATGCCAAATCTCAACAATGGCCATGGCCTTTTCAAGTTTATACCTTTGGTGGCTTTGAATTAAAAAAAATAAAAAGTGTAGCTCATCAAAGTCAACGGGCAAAAAAATCACTTACTTTGTTAAAAATACTGGTAAAGGCGCAGGATCGGTATTTAACCAGTGACACCATCAAAGGAATATTATATACAGGAGGTAATCATGATAAAACATCACAATTACTCGACACACAAATTCATCGTTTAAGGAAATTTCTTGGTCATGAGCAAACAATTTTGCGCCAAGAAGAGAGTATCAGGCTCCACCCAAAATATTTTTGGATAGATATTCAAGAATTTGAAATACTGGGAAAATATAAAATCACGGAAGATAACGCTATAGCAATCGGGATTCGATTACAAGAACTATATAAAGGTGAATATTTGCCTGATGATGAATCAATAGAAGTCATTGCCCATCGTGAACGTTATCGAAATATGTATTTAGCAATCTTGTTTGAATGCTTACAATATATAGAGTTAAAAACCGACAAAGCCATTGAATTTTGTCAAAATGCGCTCGTATTAGAACCCTTGTCAGAACCGTTATATCGAAAATTGATTTCAATCTATCTGCGACAGGGCAACCGAGATATGGCTGAAGCAACGTTAGATCAATGTCGTACGTTAGTAAAACATCATCTCGATGTAGATGTATCTGACGAAACTTTGTCTTTACTGAAAAAAATTACGCCACTTTGAAGCCGAAATATCCCCCCCGATTTCCGGTGTTTTTCAATAGAGAGTCGCGCCGTAGCGCTTTTTGATCTTAAACCCCCTTCTATGCGCCAATCAAATCGCGCTATTCTGAGCCTTTTTACATCTCATTAATAAATAAAACATATAAAAAGAAATTTTCGATGTAAGCCAGATGTAAGGCTTATGTAAGTAGTCTGCTACATAAGCCCTTTATCCTGAAAATTCAGTTGCATGCAAATACTAATGTAAAAATGTTCAGAAAAACCGCTCAGCTGAGTATCCGACATTGAAGGGATCGGCTTCATCATCCCCGTATTTAAGTCTATTTTTCAGGAAAATGAGCCCATGATTGCTATCTTTTTATACGTTGCTTCCCTTTCATCTTTCTTTGTTATCGTCATTATTCTCAAGTGGATGATGCATCTAGTTACAACGTTATAACCTGATCCATGTTCTTTAATTTATCTGGATAACTCATAATATGGATATCGAGACGCTATCTCGTCTACAGTTCGGATTCACCGCGGGTTTTCATATTATTTTTCCTACCTTGCTCATCGGCCTGTCTACATTTTTATCCTTTCTCTATTGGCGCTGGCTATGTACCCACAACCCGGTGTTTTTACATACGTACACGCTATGGCTGCATATTTTGGCTGTAGTTTACGTTGTTGCTGCTATATCAGGGGTTGCTCTGTCCGCTCAGTTGGATAATGTTTTTGGTGGTTTTTACGAAAAAACGCAAGCGGCACTCGTCCCAATTCGCAAATATGAACTTATGTTTGCAATCTTGCTGGAAGGGGGCTGTATCGGAGTGATGCTTTTTCACCGCAAAAAAAAACGCTCTTATGGTCGTTTCGCGGCAACGTTACTGTTTAATTTTGGAATTTTTCTAACCGCTTTTCTGGTCGTCAGTCGAAACTCCTGGATGAACACGCCAACAGGTGTGGAATGGTTACAAGGTGAAGCCATATTGCTGGATCATTGGGCGGTTATCTTCAACCCCTCTTTTCCTCTGCGTTATCTTCATATGCTAACAGCAGGGTTAATGGCTTCTGCATTTTTAGTATTGGGGTTTTCTGCCTATCGTTATTTAAAAAAAGGACCCAATGCAGTGACAAAAAAAAGCATGACGCTGAGCTTAATGGCGGCGTTTTTCTTTACTATTTTTCAATTTAATATCGGTCATCTCCACGGTCACGACGTATTGAACAATCAACCTATGAAAGTCGCCGCAATGGAAGGCCAGTGGGAAACGGAACGCGGTGCCAGCTTTAAGGTATTTGCTGTCCCTGATTCTCAAAAAGAAGAAAACTTATATACTTTAGAAATCCCCAAGGCTTTAAGTCTGTTGCTAAAATTTGACCCCAATGGGGAAGTCAAAGGCTTGAAAGATATTCTTCCGGAAGAACGACCTAATGTTGCTCTTGTTTTTTATTCATTCCGAATCATGATTGCCATGGCGCTATTGATGCTAATAACGGGAATTATTGGCATGTGGTTGATGTATCAAAACAAGCTAGAATCAACCCGGTGGTTTTTAAAGTTAGCGGTCATTATGGCACCTTCTGGGCTCATTGCAGTGATTTCAGGATGGGTCGTAGCTGAAGTCGGACGTCAGCCTTGGGTCGTCTATGGTGTTATCAAAACAGCCGAGATCATCACCGTCAAATCCAAAGAGCCATTATTGATGTCGATGACTATTTTTGGGCTATCTTATTTAATAATAGGCATAATAACCATCGTATTGTTTCATCGTATTCTTTTTAAAAAAGATAAAGAGAATTGAGTAACAAACTCATACATCCAATATCCGTAGCATTGGGTAATTTATTTTTTTTGCAATACGATCACACCATTTTTATCCAGGGGCAGTCGGTTTTGAGCGTGTAACTCACAGCGTTCAAGATAATAGCGACTGGGGCCATCGTCAGAACACACTTTCAGTGTCTGTAAAAAAGAGCCTATCGCTGCTTGCCAGTCATGCTGTTGATAAGCATTTAAACCCTTTGCAAAAAACTGACATAACAAATCCAGAGACTGATCTTCTTCGCCCTGCAGACCCAGCAATTCATAAATCACGATGGCTTTTTGTTTACCCACCATACGAAATGTCCCCAGTTTACGACTGACAAAACCATCCAGCCCCATCAGTACAGCTTCAGAAGCCAGCAAATGGGTACCAAGCAGCTTGTTGAGTCCTTCAATACGCGAAGCCGTATTGACGATATCACCCACAGCACGATACTCATAATGATCCAAAGCACCAATATTACCCAACATAATCTCACCTGCATGCAAGCCAATGCGCGTTTGTAAGTCGGTACAAGAGTGCGGTATTTGCCCGGCAGACAAGGCTTCCAACGCCGCCTCGCAAGCTTGCCGACGTAAGCGACTATCTGGCTGCCTCGCCGACCAAATCGCCAGCATCGCATCCCCCACTACATCGGAAATAATACCACCATGGGTACGCACAGGCTTAAACAAACGCTCATAATAGTCATGCATATAGACACCCAAAGCTTCAGGCGTCAAAAGTTCAGCCAGTTGAGTATATTGTGCCGCATCACTGGCCAGACACACACCAAACATCGACTCCCCTTGAATTTTCAGATATTGGGAGCTGCGCGCCAGATTTTCAACCACTTTGTCAGGTAAATAATAACCAAAAGCCTGGCGAATTCGACGACGTTCCCGGTTAAGCTGCCGCTGCCGCCATAAAAGCCCCAGGAACAATGCTAGTGGCGTTTGCAATAAAACCGGAACAAAAAGCGGTAGCCAAAGTGCCCTACTAGCAAATAACTGTAGACAAAGCAGCGTATACAGCCCGGCGACGAGCAAACTCACAAGTACAAACACACGGGTACTAGGCAAGTTATTCAGAGCCGCCAGCAAAAAACCAAAACTAATAATAATGCCGATATAAGTCACTACATCAGGCAAGCGCAAGCTCCGCTGGGATAACAGAGATGTCGAAAGATTGGCAAAGGCAGTCGCGCCAATTTCTACTCCGCTCAAATCTAAACCATTAGCTTGTGAAAAAACCGTATAAAAATTATCTTCTTGCTCCGGCTGGTGCTTTTCGGAAAACCCGACAAAGACAACTTTGTCTTTGAAGAGGGCAAGCTGTGCTGGTGTCGAAGACAACACCTCATGATAGGGTCGCGTGGTAATACGGCGTGGCGGCCCGTAAAAATTCAAGTAGCGACGCTCCGGTCCAAGGTAGACGGCCAGTAACGCTTGTAGACGTTGTTTCATCTCAAGATTAATTTTCGGGTTACGACTCTGCCAGGCAGGTTCACGTAACGCGGCCAACAGCATTTTGGTCAGTGCAGTTTGCTGTCTAAGCAAAGTACGTATCTGCACAATACGCTGACGCAAAGCCAAATTTTCAAGTGATGACCTCAGTTTTGCGGCCTGCTGTGGTGCGATCTCGGTAAGAACAACAAACAAGAGTTCATAATTCTGAGCCACATAGAGCTCCAAAGCGACGGTAGGTAATGAAGGCTGATAGCCAGCCGCAGGATGAAAGGTCCAGAATTGATTGACCTTGATCGGGACTTTGGGCAAAACAAACGGCGCACTGGCGGCTGCGGCTTGATGAATGGCGGGCGTAGGCAATATCAAACGCTCCAGGTTATATTCACCCCCTGTCTCTAGAATTTGCACCTCCCGCTGTAACTTCGCGAAAATCAGGACATTGCCTGCTTGCTGCATTGCTTGCACCAAATGCGCATCGCGTTCCCTTGGCTCCTGAAAAAACACATCGAAAACAATCACCGCAGCACCTGCTTGGAACAAGCGGTCTATCAGGCGCGCATGTAAATCACGTGGCCAGATATCTGGATCTTTACCCAGACCCAATTGTTGTGCTGCTGTTTTGTCGATAGCAACCAGTATGACATTGTCTGGCGGCGGATTTTGCGGACGCTGCTTAAACAAAAAATCCAATGCTACATTTTCTTCCAGATCAAAACCACCTGGCAGCGCATAAACCAACAAACCTGCCATGCCAAGCAACAAGCCGAACAACAACGTCAACATACCCCGTGATTGTATAATGCTCAGTGAAATTTTTTTGAACATAAAAGGGCTATAAAATGTTGCAGAATAAAGGAAGAAATGCAAACCGCATCAACAACGTGACGCCGCCTTCTGCCTCACTGGCAGCAACCGTCGCATATCTTCACCGATCAAATAGAGGCAAGGTAACAACAATAACGTCAAAGGTGTAGCGAATAACAACCCCCATCCCAATGCTAAGGCCATAGGCCCCATGTAAGGATCAGAACCGCCAATACCGTAGGCCAGAGGTAATAATCCGGCAACAGTGGAGACGGTCGTTAACAGTACCGCCCGCAAACGGTTCGCCGTTCCTTCGGCAACGATTTCACGGAGAGAACGTAATGGGTCTCGCTGACGCAACCCATTGATATGAGCCACCAGGACCAACGAATCATTCACGACGACACCCGCCAGACCGATAACACCGATCATACCAAGAAAGCCTAACGCTTCATCGTGGATAGAAAAACCGACAATAACCCCGATCAAGGAGAAGGGGATGGCCATCATCACCATCAAGGGTTGAAAAATGGAATTAAACAACAACGTCAGCAACAAATAGATGCCTATACAGGCGATCGCCATAATAACGAACAATTCATCCAGTGATTTTTGGCTCTCCTCTGCCTCACCCCCAATCACCAGCAACATGCCTGAATAGTCACGTTCTATATCAAAGTGTTCCAGCACCGCGGCTGATACCTTAAGCGGCGTTGTCACCTCTTTATCAATATCTCCGGTAATACTCACCGCTCTGTCCCCTTTATAGTGGGTAAAATTAGCAGGACCCGGCACGGAAACAAAATGAGCGACTTCTTTCAAAGGGGTTAAATAACCATTGCGGTTTGGCAAAGTCAGCGTACCAAGAGAACTGGGACTCTGGCGTACTTTCTCGGAGAAAATAACACGAAAATCAACATCTTCATCACCATAGCGCACTTGAGTAACCACTTCACCGTCATAGGCGATACGCACGTTACGCGCGACATCTGCGACTGAAATACCAATTCGTGCCAAAGTATCATAATCGAATTTAATTTCAACTTGAGATTTCCCCACCTTATCATCACGATCAATATCTTTGGTTCCTTCCAGAGTCTCAAGATAGGCGACAATGTCATTCACGAGGCGAGTCCGCAGCGCATCATCGGCACCCACTACACGCAGGCTAATCGGCCGTCCCACCGGCGGACCACCGCTGTCGATCACATAAAAAACCCGTTCGACACCTGGGAGTGTATTCGTTTTTTCGCGCAAACTTTCAACGATGTCATCCACGCTGCGCACCCGATCCGCATAGGGTGTCAAATTGACAAATACCGCCGCATTGTTTTCCCGTTCACTGGAACCGATATCGCCAAAGGTACCAATACGAGTCACAAATGAAGCTAATTCATCCTCGCCCAGCTCGGTAATAATGGCTTCTACCTCGCGAGTGCGATCAGAAGTGGCCTGTAAAGAAGTCCCCACCGGGGTTTCAATCAAAACCATAAATCGTTCTGCGGTTGATGAAGGAAACAATACAAAATCCATATATTTTGTCGCATAGGTCAGCGCACCAACCAAGCTGGCGATAAATAAAAGCACCAGCAGGTAGCGCCAGGCCAGCAAAGATTTCAATAGCCTACTATAACCACTACGTAGCTTGGCAAATGCGCGTTGGCGAAGGCCGGCACCTTTACCAGGTTTCATACCCGCAGCCAAATGCGCGGGCAAGGCCAAAGTAGACTCTATGAGAGAAACCATTAAAGCTAAAGTAACAACCAGCGGAATAACATAAACAAACTTGCCCAACATGCCAGGCATAAAAAACATCGGCACAAAAACGATAAAAGTGGTAAGAATCGTTGTTAACACGGGTTTGAACACGTCGCTGACTCCGGCTACTGCCGCGTCCACCGGGGTCATTCCTTTTTCGTAACGTTGATGGATGCTCTCGGCAATGATAATGGCATCATCAACGATAATCCCCAGTACCAAGACCATAGCGGTCATGGTGATACTATCGAGAAAGCTACCGAACATGGGTAGCATAAAAAGGGTTCCAAGCAGTGCCACCGGGATACCCAGAGCCACCCAAAAGGCCATGCGCCAGCTAAGAAAAACAGCCAACACAGCCATCACAAGAGCAAGACCAATGAGACCATTGTTAGCAACGATGGAAAGGCGCTCTTTCACATATTTTGATTCATCGTTAGAGATCATGACCGCCACCTCAGCAGGCATAAACTGCTGTTCATGAGCCACCATTTCGCGAATGGCCTCCACCGTACGTACAATATCCGCATTCTCCGACTTGAAAGCGACAAAGGAAATCGCTTTTTTACCATTGACCCGTGACAATACTTTTTCTTCTTCAAAGTCGTCTTTTACCACTGCTAAATCGCTGATTTTGACCGAAGGGCCATCAAAAGTGGTACGGACAATGACATCGCCAACCTCATTGGGATGATGAAATTGCGCCAAGGTTACGATATTTTTTTCGCTGGTGTAAGACTCAAACGAACCACCAGTCGCGCGGATATTACGTTGCTCTATGGCACGAACAACTTCACCTAAGGAAATATCTAATTTTTCTAATTTACGGGGATCAAACTCGATTTTTATTTCACGTGCGCGGTAACCATAACGCTCGACGCGGGAAACACCTTCAACATTTTCCAGTTTTTTCTCAAAGCGACGTGCGATTTCGCGTAATTCACTATAAGGCAACGCCCCCGCCAAACCTACTTCGATGACCGGAAAACTTGAAGTACTCAATTCAGAGACCAAAGGAGATTCAATCACCTCTTCGGGGAGATTTGTGACTCGTGAAACGGCTTCCCGGATGTCACGGATGACCTTTTCATCATCTTCCACATCGGGGTTAATAACGATATGAATCCTGGAGATATTTTCCATGGACCAGGACATGTAACGCTTAATACCTGTCACCTTTTTGATCTCTTTTTCGATCTTGTTGGTGACCATCAATTCCACATCTTCAGGAGAGGCACCGGGATAAGTCGTGGTGACCAGCATTTCACCAAATTCCACGCTGGGAAAAGCGTCCCGTTTAATATTTAAAAGACTACTTATTCCCAGTAGAATAATGAGTAAAGTAATGACATAGGCCAACAAATGGCGTTCGGCGAAAAATCTGAAAAAACGCATGCCCTCTTAAATCTCTCCTTGAAGGTGATTTACGTCAAAGAATATACCATTTCGCTTGCACTAAAGCATAAAATTCTCTAGAGCTTATCTATTTTTTTATCTGTATTTGGCATTACAAAATACCGACTCAATCTGGCCTCTTTTTTTTAGAAATTACCTCAGTTTGCCCAACACTAGCAAATAAAACATCCGTCAATGACTTGTAACGTAACCATAATTTTTGATAAGTCGCCGCATTAGCGGCATAGGCCAATTGCGCATTTTGTTCGTTGTCCCGACTTTGAATAACAAAACTCAATTCACTGCGCCCCTGATTGTAGCGGTTTAATTCTTCAGTTGTTCTCAAGCGTGCGACTTTGATTTGCTCTTGATTTAAATTAATGACGCCCTGTAATTCATTGAGTTGCACCAATAAGTTGCGTAATTGCGCTTCCAGTTGCCAACTCAAACTATGACGTTCAGCCCGTAATTGCTGTTGTTGTAATTGTGCTTTACTGACCTCAGCCTTAGCGCTACGCTGCCCAAGTGGATAACGAAAATTAACTCCGATCATATATTGAGGCTGATCGAATTGAGCCGCATTCGTAAAACGATTGGACTCACTGCTTAATCCGCCACCCAGCACCAGGTCTAACTCAGGCTTCAGTTCGTTTTTCAAACCCTCCGTTAACCGCTCCATCCGGCTTATTTGTAAATCAACCGCCTGGAGCTGTCGAGCATTGCGTTGCAAATCGAGCCAAACTTGATCAATGTCGGGCGCTTGTTCCAGCCTATAGAGATCAAACTGCGGCACCATTTCATGACCGGCGGACATACCACTCTGGGTTGCTAATTCCACTTGCAATGCCTGCCATTGGATTTTGATGGTGCTGAGATTTTGCCGAGCATTGATCACCGCATCCTGCGTCCGTAACACATCCACTTCTGCGACTAGGTGACTGCGACGCTTTTTTACGGTACGTGCGTACTCTTCTTTTGCCAAAGCGAGGCGGTTTTGTGCAATTTTTTGCTGCTCGCTAATAAAAACCCAATCGATAAATAATAAACCTTGCTGCTCTAAAAATTGTTCCTGATTTTCATCGCTCGTCACCTCACTGGAATCAATATTGTAATTTTGCAGCTCATAGTCCAAACGACTTAATACTCCGCCCTTATTTTTCATCAATGGCACAGTATAAGCTACGCTCAAACCATTGCCATATAAAGCAAAGGATCCAATCGATGGGGCAAAGCGCTGATCACTGCGATAATAGTTATAGTCGATGGACAATCGACTGCCATTGACCCAATAGGTTCGCTCCAACCCCGCATTCAACACCAGGTTATTCTCTTCTTCCGCTACAAAAACACTGCCTCCGCTACTGCGCTGCTCATGCCGGAAACTAGGAGAGGCCTTCAACTGCCAATCTTCATCCCCCGAAAAGCGGCGCTGCTGCTGCCGTTCAATCTCGCCATTGAAGGCTTGCTGAGTAAAGAAAGGATGATGGGTCTGCACCTGCCGTAAATACTCATCCAAACTAATCTCTTTAGCCTGTAGTTCTAGGGAAAAAATAACGAACGCAAGCACCGACACTGCTGTAACGCTGACTATTACTTTGTTGTGCGTCATACCGTCTCCTTTATTTTCAACCCGTCTATATTCGTAACGATTAATGATACTAGAAATCTTAAATTTGGTGCGTAATAAACACCTTCACATCACGATTGATCTAGAATACCTTCACGGCATAAAAATGGCTCAGAAACTCGAAAAACAGGTTATTTATAGACTTTATTGCTTTTTTTATGCTGTTTGCTTGACAAACAACGCGCGCTAATTTATATCATCATTGTTGCAGCCCATATACTAGGAGTAGACGATGGCAGTAAAGAAAAAAGCAAGCACCAAAAAAAAGGCCGCGGCCACTAAAACAGCAGCCCCCATACGCCGCGTGAAAGCAATCAAGGAGCCATATACCAAGACGATACTGTTCACCACCATCGCCGAAAATACTGAACTGACCAGAAAACAGGTTGCTTCCGTATTTGAAGAATTAAAAACAGCGATTGAAGGGCATGTCAGAAAAGGGGGCGCCCAAGCATTCACGCTACCGGGTCTACTGAAAGTGAAGGTAATTCGCAAACCCGCCACTCGCGCTCGTAAAGGCATAAACCCATTTACTAAAGAAGAAACGGTATTTAAAGCAAAACCTGCTCGTAATGTTGTAAAAATTCTTCCACTAAAAGCCTTAAAGGATATGGTCGCTTAAGCTTTAATTTTTCACGACATTCCCTGCTTAGTCTATTGATCTATGGCAGGGAATGCCGCTTTATCTCTTCCCTTCATACCTCACTACAAGCGGTAAACCCTATCGTTGCATAAAAACTAGGCTCAGAAATTTTTAGAGCAGAATAGAATTAAGACACTAACGGACTATTTTCCGAATTGATCCTGGTATCTCTACGTGAATTCCAAAAAACAGGTGTATTCGTACTTTAAAAGCGGTGAAACGGTTCTGGGTACCTAAGGAAGAAACACGATAACTCATGCAAGTGGCACACAAATTTAGTTTATACTTGAACGTTCTGATTGCCTATAAGGATGTAGGTAAGAGGCGTAAGCATGGATGCGGAAGCTTTGAGAAAAAAAGCAGCTTTAGTGGGCTAAAGTGCGTATTTCTTGATTGATGCCTACAGGGATGTAGATATTAGGGCAACACAGGAGCAAACTTGCCGAAGAACGTTCTAAAGAGGAGCCGAAGTTGTGATGCCAGGTGTATAAATTATTGTGTTTCATTCCTAATTAGGGTAACTTCATTCCGACCACCAGGCAGGCCCTGATCCTTTGTGAGGAATACTATGACAGCGTTCACAAACAAACAAACTGAATGAGACTTTATCATGACAACGTCCACAAAACTCTCCTTTCAAAATTTTCTCCATTGAAATAGAATTCGCGTGCTCTTCTGGAATAAAAATTGCGGGGTGACAGTTACCACAAGAAAGCCACTGGGTATGTGCTAGATGTGGGAATCGAACATGCGGCATCTCTTGTGTGTTTGTCATAATAATATCCAGATCCATTTCCAGCATTATCGATTTGCCATCAAACTCATCACCACTCACACTTTTACGAGGCTCAATATAACCTTGCTGTAAAGCTTTCACCCAGTCCACTTCATCTCGCCTATCTTTCGGAAGTGTTTCCATAGACGATTTAGGGTCTTGTAAACTCTCAATTGCCGGGTTTAAAGGGTCATGGATACCATCCTCTGCCAGAGATGTTCTGGGAGCAGGTTGTTCAGGCTGCTGCGACTGGGTCTCTGTCGTGATACGCATGGAGTGTTCAGGCTCCTGCGCCTGTATCTGCAGAGTAATAAAGACCAGGATTATAGCCAAAATTATAACAAGCGACTTTCTGCGACCATACCATTCTATATCGAACGCTAACATTGCTCTTAATACTCCCTTATTATTGACTCACTGATCAATAGGCAATCTAAACCGCTCACCATCAAGGTCTAAAATCACACCTTTCGAGTCGATACTTTCCACAAAAAAGCCCTCCTCTATTAAATCACCTTCGCGATATTTTTGCATATTAATATACACAAACCGCTCACTTTGAGAAGCATCGTAAACGTGAATATCGAGGGTTAACTCAGGTAATCTCAAATTTAGAACAGAATCAGATTCGGCCTCCAAAGACAGAGGCGGCACTTCTTCCGGCTCAAGATTAGCAGATTCAGCAAATAACTCATCTTCATGCAATTCAAGCTGTCTATTATCATGAACTTCTTCCGTTTCAACGATGTGTTGCTCCATTTGATCCGGCGTTTTTGTGTCCTCCATGTTTATCATTATATTTTTTTCTGGAAATTGCAAAGTCGCATCCTTAAGACTCAAGATATCTTGATCTGGCGGCAACGCGAGTTCTGGCTGAAAAGTATTTTTCGGCCGTTTTATATCCTGAAGCTCACGCTCCGGTTCGGTTTGTCGATCTACGGGTTGCACCCATTCAGAGTCCGTTTCTGGCTCAGAAACCACTTCCGGC
>JAADHS010000166.1:0-1045 GCA_013151745.1 Gammaproteobacteria bacterium
GAGCTGGGTACTGCTCAAGGCGGCAATATCGAGCAGGGGCAAAGGTATTAGCCCCAAAGTCAATCCCGCAATGACATGGTTTTTGACAATATTATTGGCTTCGCTGTGATTGATGGTATCCGTTTTTGTTGTCAGCTCTGCTTCTGTTTGATTCAGCTTGGTGGTTATTTTGTCAAGTTGTTCAGCTTGTTCGCGAGGCATTGTTGTCCGGCTTGTGGCGGTAGTGCCTGTTTCACCTGTTGCCGAATCGGCATTAAATGTTCGCTTTCTTCTGACCATTTTATCCATGAAATTTTCAGTGGTATCACCCTGGGTTGGTTGATCTTTCGCATCATTGGCGTTTGTATCGTGCTCTTTAGTCATCACTATTCCTGGATTTGTGGGTCGTTTTAACGCTAGTTAAAACGACGAAGGTAGATTTGTGGATGTTCTGTTGTCGATAGGATTTCAAACAAAAAGCCTACTTATCCTTAGTTTGCCATTGTCAAAGTAGCTAAAATGATAAATAACAAATTACTATGACATCTACACTAAAAAAATATTGATAATTTAATGTCACCCAATGACTAAAAAGCCATCCGGTCTGTTTTGATGATGTCAAATTTTCGTTAAATGACTGATGAGTGTTTGATGATCTCCAGACAATATCTGCTTATTTTCATTGCTGGTAACTAAGAAATAACCCGCAGGAAGTGGATTCCCTGGGGCGGTAAATGAGTCATTTAGGAGGCGAAATGAGTTCTGATGAATTTAAAATTTCAATGTAAACTCTTTTGTTTGGTGTTTTGATAGGGCTTGACGGTGTAGAGTTTTTATGTACACTTAAGTGTACACAATTATTGAGGTGTCGGTCATGGAGATTAATGTTCGCGAAGCACGGGCTCGCATCAGTAAATTATTGGATATTGTTGAACAAGGTGAGGAGGTTGTGATTACTCGCCACGGTAAACCTTCTGTTAGGTCTCACCGCTCCACTCGCTACCGCTCGCTACGCGGCGAGACCTAACGGCCCGGCGGATTACCATCCGCTGGCTAGATTTCGCTA
>JAADHS010000166.1:1068-4093 GCA_013151745.1 Gammaproteobacteria bacterium
CCAGCGCATGAAGTAGAGAACCGACGTATAATCTCCTTCCGCTACGCTTCAGGAATTATTCGTCGAACCTCCACTTATCCGCCGGGCCGTTCGTTTGGTCATGGCTGCAAATGAAACAACGACTAAGTCGTTGCCAGATTTATCCGATTTTAGAGCCTCAATTAAAGTGGCCCGTGCAGTGACCGAGGTCTTGCTTAAGGATCGTCAGGAGGCACGCTATTGAATGCCTATATCGATACCAGTATTCTGTCAGCTTATTATTCGCCAGAGTTAGGTTCACCGCCTTACTGACCGAACTTGATGGGGCAGCGATTAGCTGGTTAACAGAAACGGAATTGATTTCTGCTATGACCAAACAAGTCAGAGTGAAAGCGATGACTAAAGCTGATGCCACTAAAATTATTGATTGCTTTACTAGGCATATTTCAAGTGGATATTATGAAATACTGGCTGTATCGCGGGCAGATTATCAAATGGCGCAACGCCTGATCCAACAGACTAGTGCAGCATTGCGCAGTTTAGATGGCTTGCACTTAGCCATTGCATTACGTGCACAAAGAACCTTAGCCACTGCCGATAAAGCTTTAGCTAAAGCTGCCAAACAATGTGGTATTAATACAATATTTATTGACTATCAGTAATTTTATTACCAAAAAATGAAATCAGTTTAAACTTACACTTACCGAATCTATACCCGAAATGATTGACATTTAGGTATTGAGTGTGAGGTCTATTTTTGCCTTGACGGCGTTGTCACTGAGTATCCTGAATTACCTTGTATCTGTCTGGGGTTCGATGGGACAAAGTGGTATCTAATTCGATTTAAACCATCTTATTAATTTGATCATCGAGTGGTGTTTTTTTAGATAGTGATAGCCTGATTTATCATCGTTATTAGAATTGTAGTTATATTGCTAACATTTCTTTACTTGACTCACATATATTAAACGCTGATAATCATCAAGTTTCGCTCTCAAATTAATTAAAGGAGAAATCATGGCTGTTGAAACTCAAATTGCTACTACTTCGCATGGTTCCTTAGCTTCTATGGGAATAACCACGAAAGCCTTTGTATTGGCTCATCCTGTCGGCGTTGCTATCATTGGTGGTGTTTTGATTGGTGTTGGTACTTATTACGTAGTGAAAAAATTTCGCGGAAAGGATAAAGAACAAGCAACGAGCGGGACACCGGCCGCTGCATAAGTGATTCTCCAATCCAAAAATAAGTACCACTGGCTAAAGCCAGTGGTACTTAACTAGCTAAAAATTATCAGTTAATCTCAGTGTTGTTGATTATCCGTTGACGAAGTACAACATCAACGTTTCTCCCTGCTTGTGTCAATATATAGATATCTGTCATGCTTAAATTTGGCAGGCATATCCTGGAGTAAAAACCTCGAATGAGTGACTTCTGGAACAAAAAAATAACCAGCAAAATAGAGGCGTCATTGCGGTAGTGATACATTGGTTTCGCAAGAAAAAACCCTTTCTGATTGTCTTCCTGCTGTTAGTTGCATTAATCGTTGTTTTTTTCTGGCAGCGCATCTTGATCACTATCGATTCTGGTGAAGCCGGTGTCTTGTTTCGACGATTCACGGGAACCGAGATTGATAAAATCTACTCGGAAGGCTTTTATATTATCAGTCCGCTGGACACCATGTATATCTATGAAACCAGAAATCAAGTGGCTTTTCATGAATTCGATGTATTGTCGGTCAAGGGGTTGCGCATCCATCTATCAATGGCGATTCGTTACCGTCCTGAATACGATTTATTGGGTATACTACACCAGAGTATCGGCCCGGATTATTTGCAACGTGTTATTTTGCCACAGATCGAGTCAGTGATGCGTAAGCAGCTTGGCAATTACGGTGCGGAACAAATCTACACCAATGAAGAAGGTTTGCTGACCAACGCCATTCTGCTGGCATTAGATGAGGTGGGACGGAACTATGTTGAGGTGGAAGATGTTATTATCCGTAGTCTTGAGTTACCCGAAACCATTGTGACGGCCATTGAAACTAAACTCTCGCAGCAAGAGCATCTAAAATCTTATGAATTTCGGCTCAAAATCGCGACTGAAGAAGCTGAGCGTATAAGAATTGAAGCGGAAGGTATCAACCGATATCAGAGCATCATTAACCAGTCACTCACTAAAGAGATGCTGGCATTCAAGGGTATTGAAGCCACCAAAGAGCTAGCAGAGTCACAAAACGCTAAAATTGTTGTGATTGGTGCCGGCAAGAATGGTCTTCCCATTATTCTAGGGGGGCAAACTTTTAGTACGGAGAGTGCGATAAATAATAAAGCGCAGGCGGTTCAGTCCAGTACCATTGATAGGATAACGCCTTAGTCATGAGCATGCCGTTTTATGGTTGGCTAATTATTTTCCTGTTATTGCTGGCTGGTTGCAATGCTGATTACGAAAGCATTGCCGAGCGTAGGCTAGAATATGCCAAGAAGAACAAAGGCGATATTGTTATCGCTGTTTTCCAGGATTTTGATAATAGTAACTATATTAGTGGTGTTCTGTTAGCGGTTGAAGAGATAAGGCAACGCCAGGGTGGTTTATTGGGACGAAACATCAAATTATTGATTGAGCAGGATGGCTTAGATTTTGACTCGATAAAACCAACCATTCGCCGTATTGCGGTTAATCCCCAAGTATCAGCGGTTTTAGGCCATCGATCCTCTAAAGTGGCTATTCCTGCTTCTGTTGTTTATGAAAAAAGTCATATTTTATTTTTGCCACCTTTTGCCACGGTAAAAGGATTGACCGCACATAACTTTAACTATGTTTTTCGCATGCTACCAGCCAATCAGATTCTGGCGGATCAAATGGCGAATGTTGCAACGACCTTGGGTTACAAAAAAATAGTTACCTTATATGCACGTGACGATTATAGTCGTGAACTGGCCTTTCTGTTTGAGGAGGCAGCGATAAGACAAGGGATCAAATTGGTGCATCATGCCTCTTTTTTTGACAAAAATGTTAACTTCCGGCCTGTTATATCCCAATTTAATG
>JAADHS010000237.1 GCA_013151745.1 Gammaproteobacteria bacterium
TTCAGGCGGCAACTCGCATTTTAATTTTTGTCCAAGCAGCTCTTCAATTGCAGGTAGCTGGAAGGCTTCGTGTTCACAAGCCAGACTGATCGCGGTTCCCAGCACGCCTGCTCGCCCGGTGCGGCCAATACGATGTACATAGTCTTCAGGATTATCAGGCAAGTTATAGTTGATCACATGAGTGATAGCATCGATATGAATTCCTCTTCCCATAACGTCCGTTGCGACCAGGATTTTAATTTTGCCATTTTTGAATTCAGCGAGCGTCCGGCTGCGTTTATTCTGCGCTATTTCGCCTGACAAATTACTCACATTAAACCCCGCTTTGCGTAGTTTTTCATAGAGTGTTTGTGTTTGGTCGCGGCGATTTGTAAAGACAATCACTTTTTTAGCTTCAGGATCTTTCAATATGTTTTTAAACACGGTAAATTTTTCTTCGTTAGAAACCAGATATACTTTTTGCTCTACCGTATCTGCTGCAATATTTTCTGGTTCTATTTCAACGTGTATGGCCTCATAGGTCCATTGTGATGCCAGGTTCAAAATACTGGAATCAAAGGTTGCACTGAAAAGTTGGGTTTGCCGTGTTTCATAATTAGGGGTGGTGCGTACAATGCGTCTGACTTGTGGAATAAATCCCATATCAAGCATGCGATCCGCTTCATCTAATACCAGAGATTCCACCATATCCAGATGGATGTCATTACGCGTCATACAGTCGATTAGCCTACCTGGTGTTGCAACAACAATATCAGTGAGCTTGGATAGCATGGACTTGCGCTGTTTTCCATAATCCATGCCGCCTACCAGAGTCACAACATGAAGGGGGGTATGTTTACAGAGGTTACGAGCGTCAGTTGCAATTTGCATTACCAATTCTCGGGTAGGTGCCACGATTAAGGCTCGAGGTTCGGCCAGGTACCGTTTTTGCGTAATCGGGTGGTTCAGTATGTCGTTAATGAGGGTGATCAGAAAAGCAGCGGTTTTTCCTGTGCCCGTTTGAGCTTTGCCTATCGCATCCAGGCCTTTTAATGTTTGCGGTAATATTTTTGCTTGAATGGGCGAGCAATATTCAAATCCAAGATCATGAATAGCATGCATCAATGCGTCAGAGAGTCCTAAATCATGAAACCGTGTTTTATTTTCTGCCTCAGGTACCATAAATTGTGAAATATCCCAATCCGGTTTTTTCGTTCCCGGCCTTTTCCTGCGGCTGGTATTGCGCCGAGGTTTCGCTTGTGTTTTATTGTGCTCCTCTTTTTGAGTGTTTTGGGTCACCTCTTGCAATTTTTCAGAGGAGGTGGACTGTACGTCGTCGTTACGGTTAATGCTCATTTTTTTTGTCCGTTGGGGGGAGCGATTTCCGCTGCTGTTAGCGAAAAATCAAGATATTGTACCCTGAAAGTCATGATGCCCCAGCTAATTTTTTTTCCATTTTGGTTAACAGACCTTCAATACCTTCTTTTTTTACGATATTTTGGTATGAGGAGCGGTAACTTCTGATCAGGCTGACTTCTTCAATAACAACATCATAGATTAACCACTTATTGTTTTTGTTGTGTAACTTGTAGTTGATCGGGATCTCAATGGTTTTGGTGATAATCAACGTGTTAATTTTTGCTTTTTTATTTTTAATTTTTTCTTTGGTGAATTCTACTGTTTCATTAGTATACGCTTCTAATCGACCCATATAGGAGGATTGTAATGATTTGGCGAAGAGTTCGATAAATTTGTTTTTTTGTTCCTTGGATGCCTTTTTCCAGTTTATTGCGAGTGTTTGCTGTGACATTTTTGCGAAATCAAAGCGATCGTTAATGAGGTCGGTAATTTTTTTTTGTCGCTCGTCAGTCGCTAATTTTTTATTACGTAAGGTGTCTAAAATAGCATCAATGGTCGATTTAAGCTGCGTTTTAGGGTCTTCTTCTGCGATGATGGGCGAACTCCCTGCTAAAAATAAGAGCAAAAAGCCAGTACGTAAAATTTTTAATATCATATTACTTCCTTCTGATAAGTCTATTTGTTCACTTTTCCTGCCCGGTTTTGCATATAAGCATCACGGACAAACAGGTAAGGGTCTAGCGCATCTCCGGTGATGGCTTCATAGGTGTCTTTGTCTAAAGAAATTTGATTAACCGTATCCGTGACCTTGACGGCCCAATAATCTCGTCCTTGCCAGACGATGCCAATGGGGTCAGTCAATGTATCAACGACATAGCCCACACCATCACGGGTGTTTGATGGTCCAACAAACGGGATCACCAGGTAGGGTCCGGGTTTAATGCCCAGTACGCCTAAGGTTTGACCGAAATCTTCCTCTTTTTTCCGCAGCCCCACATACTTACGAGCGGGGTCAAATAGTCCGCCGACACCCACGATAGTGTTGATGAAAAACCGTCCCATTTCATTGCCGGCATCATTAACCTTGCCTTGCATCAGGGCATTGACGAAACGAATGGGTGTTGTCAGATTGGAGAGAAAATTAGAGAGGGAAATACGGATAGGCTCGGGAATATAGCGATACGTTTTTGCTACGGGCTTGAGGGCATAGAAGTATAATTTGTCATTAAACCAGAACATGCCACGATTCAGGGGTTCTAATGGATCATGGATGACCAGTGGCGGTGGAGCATCGTCGAAGTCGTCATCGAAATCATCAGAAAAATCATCATCGAAGTCGTCATCGAACATGTCGTCGTCATTTTCGACAAGCGTTGGTTCATCAACGGGATTATTTTCAGCTTGAATCACGGCTGAAAATAAAGAGGTGCAAAGCAACAAGCCGAACAATGAGATCAGAGGTGGGTATCTATTAAAATTCATGGTTTAACGACTATTCACTCTCGAAAATGTATTTGCTGACCAATTCTTCTAGTGAAATAGCGGATTCTGTTTCTTCTATTTCTCCATTGTTGGTAATGAGTTCGTCAGCCCCTCCGGGTGTGATATTGACAAATTTATCGCCAATCACCCCCGCTGTACGGATTGCGGCCATGGTATCTTCTTGCAATGCAATATCGCTGTCGATTTCCATGTGAATAATGGCCTCATATTCCTCTCGGTCAAGCGCAATGTGGGTGACTTTACCAATGCGAACACCAGCAAGTTCCACCACCGCACCTTCTTTGAGTCCAGAGATAGAGGTGAATCTCGCACTGACAGAGTAGGTGCTTTTGCTAAATAGTTCAATATCACCTAGTTTTATTGAGAGCCAGGCAAATGACAGGATGCTTGCAATGAGGAATAAGCCAACTACGAATTCTATGTTTTTTTTCTTCATTCCAGGGTCGCCTCATCACTTTTTTTGTTATTCGTTGAAAAAATCACGTTAAAGCAAAATGGCGCTGATCAGGTAGTCGCTGCCCAGAATAGCCACTGAAGACAGCACCACTGCCTTAGTTGTAATGCGGCTGACCCCTTCTGCGCCAAAAGCACCTGAGCGATCCAGATGCAGAAAAAACCCCTTTGCTGTCGCAACCCAGACAATAATAAGACCAAAAACGAAAGACTTGATCAAACCCATTTCGATATCCGCCCAGACAACACTGCTATACATGCCTTGAAAATAAGAGCCTTCATTGACACCAAATAAGACTACGGCAGCAAAATATCCACCCAGGATGCCCATGACATCAAAAAGACACGTTAGCAGCGGCAGCGATATAATTGCGGCGATAAATTTGGGCACCATGAGATATTTGTAGGGATGTATCCCCATACATTCTAAAGCATCAATTTGTTCTGTAGTACGCATAATACCAATTTCAGCGCAGATAGCAGAACCGGCGCGCCCCACGACCATAAGCGCAGCCAATACCGGTCCTAATTCACGGATGAGGCTTAATGCCACGGCTGAACCGATCATATCAAGAGATCCGAAACGTTGTAATACATAATAACCCTGCAAACCCAGTACCATGCCGGTAAAACTGCCTGCAACAATAATAATAAAAACGGATTTTGCGCCAATAAAGTGCAATTGTTTGATAATGGCACGGAGTTGAAACGGACGTGTAAAAATACGAATGAGGCATGAGCATAAAAATATTGTCATCATGCCGGCATGTTCGACATAATAAATAGTCTCTCTTCCTGTTTTTTCTACAAAATTACGCATAGCTCCCTTCAATTTTTACGCCAAAATATATTATTACTAATATTGTTTGTCGATGCCATTTTTATTGGAGACGATCGCCGGTAAGTCGATCCAGGTAGGCTTCGGTATCGAGTTCTTTTTGCCGCGGCCTACGATTGAGCATATCTTGCACCTGTGTCAAATTGCTGTTGCGAATATTTTCAACGGTATCCGTGATGATGATTTTCCCCTCATCCAGAATGGTGATACGATCAGCAATTTTAAACGCACTTTCCAGCTCGTGCGTAACAACAACAATCGTCATATTCATTGCGTTGCGTAACAAAATGATTAATTCATCAAGCTCGGCGGAAACAACCGGGTCGAGTCCTGCTGAGGGTTCGTCAAAAAAAAGTAACGTTGGATCCATAATGACCGCACGTGCTAAAGCGGCGCGCTTGACCATGCCGCCGGAGAGTTCGGAGGGCATCAGCGCCTCAACCCCCGCCAGATTCATTACTTCCAGTTTCATCCGGACCATGATACGCATGGTTTTTTCATCAAGATTAGTATGCTCTCTTAGGGGGAGCTCAACGTTTTCGCCGACCGTCATTGAGCCAAATAGCGCGCCCCCTTGAAAAGCAACACCCATATTGCGGCGTAACTGATAGAGTTTTTTTTGGTTTGCTGTGGTGATTTCCGTACCGAGTATTTCGATCGACCCGGAGGTGGCGCTATTTAAACCCAATACATGTCGTAATAAGGTACTTTTTCCTGATCCGCTGCCTCCCATAATGACCATAATTTCATTTTTTTTAACGTCTAAGTTCACTCCGTCAAGTATTTTACGTGAACCGTAGTGTGTGACCAGCTCTTTGACCTTAATGACGGTTTTTTGATTGTGCTCTTCCATGTGTTTTGGATTCTAAAAAATAATTTTAATTGGCAAGCAAGTTTTCTACTGAGTCATAAATAGAAAATACTTTGTCTAGTCGGGCGAGTTGTAACACTTGTAATGCTGCTTTGCTAACACCGACCAAACCAAATTTTACACCACTACTTTTCGCCTCTTGATAGCCTTCAACCAGGCTGGCGACGCCAGAACTATCTATGTAAGTTACCGCGGACAAGTCAACTAACACGTTTTGTTTTTTTTTCAAGCAAGTCAGAATAGGTTCTCTGGCTTGTGGTGAATAATGAAGATCGACTTCTCCTTGAAGGGCGATAACGGTATAAATACCGCGTGTACTAATCTCGCATTTCATGGTGGCTTTCCTGCGCTGGTTTGTTTTTTATCATTATTAAAATATTGCCTGTGCCTTGTGGGTTATGACGGTATTCTACCTGATCCATGACCTCATTGATAATATGCACGCCCAGTCCGCCGGGTTTGATTTCATTGAGGTTCCGGGATTGAATCTGATCCGGATCAATCAGTGGCGCAAAGTCAGTCAAACGAAAAGTGGCCTCAGTCCGGGAGTTGAAAATTTCAAGAACAATTTCACAGCCCTGCTTATCGCAATAGGCATGTTGAATGACATTCATGCAGGCTTCGTTTATTGCGATGACCAAAAAATCTTCAGTGTCGTTATTAAAACCCAATTGTTGAATCGCTTCCCGAGCCTTTTCCCGTAGTCCGCACAGTTTTTTGGGTATCGCTTGAAAGCGAATAGTGGTTACTTTATTCATGGTTTAGTCGAAAACCCGATTTTTTTCGACTAAAACCAGTGTGACATCGTCGCGGAGCACATCAGCATGTGTTGTAAGGCGATTTGTTATGGCTTCAATTCGATCTCTTGGTGATTTTTCTGCCAAAGAAAGAAAAAGTGCAAGTAAACCTTTCATACCCAGCTCTTTACCGTCTTCTAGCCGCCCTTCGGTAACACCATCAGAATATAGATATAAACTTCCGCCATTCAGCTTAAACTGTGTTTCCGGAAATACATTCTCTCTCAAAATACCAAGCGGTGGACTTTGAGCATCAATTTTAGAAAGTTGTTTATCCTGGTCGATAATAATGGCAGGCAGGTGGCCCGCATTAGCCAGGCTGATTGTATCTGATTCAGGGTCATAAATACCTGCCACCATGGTAACAAACATGCCGCGAGCAGAGGTTTCGTAAATTTCTTCGTTGACGTAGGCTAATAGTTTTCCGGGTTCATGAACTCGTTTGCCCAGGCAACGAAAAAGGCTGGTCGTTTTTGCCATCAGCAAGGCGGCATGCGTACCTTTTCCAGAGACATCCCCCAAATTGAAGTAGATGCGTCCATCTTTTAATCGAAAGTAGTCATAAAAATCTCCCGATAGCTGTTTAGCAGCAAGGTTGACACCAATAATCGGAAAGGTGTCTGGCATCTTGCTGGGTAATAAGCTGTTTTGGATTTCTCTCGCCAGGCCGAGTTCTTTGTTCAGTTCGGTCTGTAAACGATCACGCTCTTTTTGGCTGCTTTCCAGTTGCCATGTTAATTCCTGGTAACTCAAATTGGCTTGAGCTAACTGGGTGTTGACTTGCTTTAATATTTTAATAAACTCTTCTTGCTGATTAATATCAAGCCCCAGTACTTGAGCTGCAGTTGCGACCTCTTTGGGAATCATTTCTAACAGTACGTCAAATTGTGATGAAGTCATTGTCAGCGCTTCCAGCACTATATCGCTTGTTTTTTGAAGTGTGATACTTTTATCTTTAGCGGTGAAGATTGAATTAATCCAGTCGGCACAACGTAGTATGGTGGTGATCGAGGGTTCGCTTGTTTCAATGCGATGGTGTTCGCTAATGGCGTTGGCGATGATCTCGGGTAGTGCCCAGGTTTCGGCTAACATGGCTCCAGCTTCGTCGTGTGTCATACCAAACAATTTTTGTTCAGTTTGTCGTCGATGTTCAGGGTCTTGTTCGCGTAGTTGCGACGAGTGTTCTGCTTTGTCAGGATGCGCATGGTATAAAGCCAATAAACCAAAATCCTGTAATAAGCCGGCGGTAAAACAGGCTTCGTGATCAACGTCAAGGTATTGTGCTACCGCTCGCGCAGAAACCGCACGGCGGATGCTGTCTTCCCAAAATTGGTTGACATCAAAACCGGGGATCGAACCTACCTTGACAGAGTCGCGTACCGCGACACATAAAGTGATATTTCGCAGTGTACGTTGACCCAGCACCGTCACGGTGCGGGATATTGATGTGATTTGTTGAGCAACGTTGCCAAAAAATGCGGTATTGACGATCCGCAATAATTCCGCCGTAAGCATGGGGTCATTGCTGGCCAGTTTGCCAAGTTCTTTAGAGTCCGTTGAATCGCGTGTGCAGGCTTGCATAATCAATATTGCGGCTTGTGGAGGGCTAGGTAAATCGGAGGGTTTGATTTCGCTTAATATACTGATTTTCACACCTCTCTAAATTTGACCTGCAATCTGGAAACGATCGTCGCCCAACAAACGGTGTTGAACGAGCGTCCATTATATACCCATGGCATTATGTTATAGGTGTTTTCACGCACTAACACCTAAACTTTAATCATTATGGGTATATACCCGTAGCGTTTGAGATTTAGGTATTAGTGTGCGTTCAATTCATTTCATGGTAAGGCAAAATGACGAGGTGTAGCTGGCTATTGCGAGGAATTTTAACGCCGCCATGGAATGAAGAGGACGTGCAATCACACCTAAATCTCAAACGCCACGAGTATAGACCCGCCTTTTTTGTAAAAAGCTATTTTTACATCGCAAACAAGCATAAAATAGAAAAATGAAGCCAAAGGGACTCAATGAGGAGGCTGAGACAACCCGTATGTTGATTCGTTTATGTCAGATAAGCTACTTATGGCTTCTTTTGTTTATCGCATTAGTTGGGTGTAGTACTCAAAAAAAATTAACGTCCATTCTTGATGTGCCCGTTGCTTATGTCCCTGGCCAAGGGGGCTCCGCTCTGCATCACTTTGCTCCGGTGATCATTACGCCCGGTGAACATGCGCATAACCGTATTGGCGATGTTGTTGCGACTAGAAGAGAGGAGCAAAAACCCCATATTTTAATCAACCCTGATAATCCAGTATTTTATACTTTAGAGCAAGAATTTCGCACTGAAACCCAAATTTATCGAAATTTAATTTATCGTTTCCATTTCTCTCGTGTTCCTTTTAGTTTGATCCCCTTCCATCTCACTTCAGGTAAAAATGTGGGGTTAATGGTTATTGTGACTTTAAATGCGTTATCACAGCCTGTTTTAATTACAACGGTACATACTTGTGGTTGCTACTTCGCTATAACAGCAACAAATTACTTGCCTACATCCGCTTTGCCCGACAACTGGACTCATGAGCAGTCCGTTTTTGGCGAAATGCTTCCTGGTATTTTACATTTTCCTGTGACGGAATCTCACGATGCCAGACCCGTTATTTATCTGCGTTCCGATACGCATCGTGTTATGGATATTTCCGTAGAATATGTTCATTCACTTAAGGAGGTATATCGCGTACAAACAATTAACTTTAAGCCTATAAATAGACTCAAACAACTCCCTCTGGAGGATGGAACAAGCACCTCTTTTTATCATGAGTCAGGATTTCATAAAGGCTATGTTAAAGAGGCATTCAAACCTTGGGAGTTTTTCCTCATGAGTTGGTGGGCATTAGACTGGCATATTGGTGTAGATAAAGAATATGGACCCAAGGAGCAAACGGGGACGGTTTTTTATACCAGCTTAAAGCCCTGGGCCAGAGAGGATTCCGATCTGTGGAACTTCGAACAGTTTCTTCGCTACTGGGGCTGGAGGTTGTAAGTAAAAATCAATCCATATCACACAGTTATCTCAGTTACCGTTATAATTCAGTCACGATCCATTTTTATTTACTGCAGGCCACCACAACTCTATGACACCCGATTGGCTCGACCCCATTCTTGAGTGGCTTACACTCAATCCTGACTGGGCTGGCTTTATTATTTTTCTCGTTGCTTTATGTGAATCTCTGCTTATTGTTGGCGTTCTGGTTCCGGGAGCGCTATTGATGCTGGGTGCAGGAACATTGATCGCGCTTGGCGCACTCGATTTGTGGATTACGCTGGCCTGTGCTATTGCGGGTGCCATAGCAGGAGATAGCATCAGCTTCTGGATCGGTTACCATTTTAAAGAACGCATCCACAAAGCCTGGCCGTTTCGTTCACATCCCAACATTTTGTTGAAAGGAGAACGTTTTTTTCTTAAACATGGGGGTAAAAGCGTCGTTTTAGGGCGATTTGTGGGGCCAATCAGAGCGGTTATTCCCACTGTTGCCGGCATCATGGGGATGTCGCCGAGACACTTTGCCTGGGTTAATGTTCTATCTGCCATTGCCTGGGCTCCCGCTTATATCTTACCGGGTGTGGCTGTCGGTGCCTCGCTGAGTCTTGCCGCTCAAGTTGCAACTCGTCTGGGCATCCTTATTTTGCTGCTTATTATTGGCCTATGGCTAATTTTTTGGCTTATTCGTCACAGTGTGCTCTGGATACAGCCTCGCCTGTCTATGTTGATTAAACCTGGCCTTCAATGGCGTCATCACCATCCTGTTTTAGCTTATACAAGCAAAATTTTCTTGGATCCGCAGCAACCAGAAACACCGAGGCTCAGCGGATTTACCGTCATTTTATTCAGCACGCTCAGTGTTTGGTTGCTTGCTATTGTCTTGCTTCATGGTATGAGTTCAGAAATAAATTATAATGTTGATGGTATTTTCTATCAGTTGATGCAAATCATTCGCACGCCAGTGGGCGATGATTTTTTTGTTAGCGTTTCTTTGCTTGGCTCAACCGCGTTCTTGATGGCTTGCAGCATCAGTGTTTTTCTATTTGTGCTGCTCAAAAAAAACAAATTGGCGATAGGCTGCTGGATTGCCGCATTATTTTTTTCCTTCGTCGTGGATCTCATTATTAAGCATGCAACTATTTGGATTTATCCAGCTCGTCTTTATCCCAATGCTGAGTTTATTGCTGTCTCCAGTCAGAATAACTTTTATATTGTAATCTACGGGTTTCTTGCTGTTTTACTTGCTCAAGAATTACCCTCTTACCGTCGCTGGATTCCTTATTCTTTTGTTGTGTTAACGATAGCGATTATTGCGTTGTCACGACTGTACCTTGGTGCTCAGTGGCTATCTGATGTTATTGCCGCCCTGGCTATCAGCACTGCTGGAGTAGCTCTGCTGGCTATGATCTATCATCAACAAAAACGCACTCAGTCGCTGCGTTATCTGGGTCGCGTTTGTCTTATAGTATTAGGTCTTCTGGCGTTATGGGAAATACCTAGGCAACATTCTTCGTTGTTAGCACTCTACACTCCAAAAGCAACTGCTATGATAATGGCAGAGAGCACCTGGCGCTCTACCGGTTGGCAAAGTTTAGCTGCATACCGAGTTGATATTCAGGGAAAAAAATCACAAGCTATGACCATTCAATGGGCGGGACAGCTCACCCATATAGGGGAAGAGTTAACAAAGTCGGGATGGTCTCCCGCAGCGCCATTATCAACTCAAACAGCATTGATGTGGTTAACCCCTGAGCCTGATTTTTCGAAACTACCCGTATTGCCGATGGTGCACAATGGGCGTCATGAAGCGCTGATGTTTTATAAGCTCACTGAAAATGAAAAATATGTGCTGAGGCTTTGGTCAGCAAACCGGGCGCTGCAACCTGGCGATAAGCCACTGTGGTTAGGTTTTGTACAAAAACAAACTCACAAAAAGAAATTTATTTTTACCCATGCTATCAGCCAGGCTGATTTCAATCCAGCCTTACAAAGCTTTATCGATATGATGAAACCTAAGACAATATTACATCGTGACAAGTTATTGCCACAGAGTAGCGCTGTACAGTGGGATGGTACAACGATTTTGTTGGATTGATAACAAACAATCGTTGTTAAAGGCGAAATGACGAGGTATAGCGGGCTATTGCGAGGAGTTTTAACACCGCCATGGCATGAAGAAGACGTACATTTATACCTCAATCTCAATCGCCACAGGTATATATTGCTCTAAAAGTTCCTGATCCTGATTTTTTATGCGGCGATAAGGTTAACATCTAACTGACTCCTGTATAATAATCATTTTTATACCATAAAATGAGAATATGGTGCTGGTTTTGGATTAATGACAAGGGTTTCATGAAAAATATACCCGTAGCGTTTGAGATTTAGGTGTTGAGTGTGCGTCCTATTCATTTACTGGCAAGGCGAAATGACGAGGTGTAGCTGGCTATTGCGAGGAATTTCAACGCCGCCATGGAATGAATAGGGCGTGCAATCACACCTAAATCTTAATCGCTACGGGTATATATCCCGCATTTTTCCATAGCGCATCAGGACAATAACTATGGACATAGAACTCTCTACTTTTAATCAAGTGATCCTTTTTATTATAGGTTCTGTCTTTTTTATTACCGTATCCAGACGAGCATTGTTAAATACAAAAAGCCATGGCTTTTACCGTTTTTTTGCCTTTGAATCGATTTTGGTACTGGTGTTGATCAATCTCTCTTATTGGGTGAAAGATCCATTTTCTATCCAACAATTGTTTTCCTGGGTATTACTCCTGTTGTCTATCCTGTTCGCTGCTCAAGGGTTTCATTTATTACGAAAATTAGGTGGGTTGTTGAAACACAGGGTTGATTGTGCCGAAAACTTCGCATTTGAAAATACCACGCGTTTAGTCACCAACGGTATTTACAAATACATTCGACACCCGATGTATAGCGCCCTTTTGTTGTTAGCATGGGGTGCCTATTTTAAACATTACTCGATTCTTGGCACAGCAATGGCTGTTTTTGCAACGCTCTTTTTGTTCTTGACGGCTAAATGTGAAGAACGTGAAAATATCCAGTTTTTTGGTGACAGTTATACGTCATACCGCAAAAAAACAAAAATGTTTATTCCCTACCTGCTCTAAAACAAGGGATTGGATATCGCTCAGTGAATAGACCTTTATCTGTCGTTATTATTACATATAATGCCGCGACCCAGCTTGAACCCTGCCTGCAAAGTGTTGGCTTTGCTGATGAAATTGTGGTGGTAGACTCGGGTAGCACCGACAATACAAAAGCTTTGGCCCGAAAATACGGCACGAAATTTTCACATCAGGACTGGTTAGGCTATGGTGCCCAAAAACAGTTTGCCGTTGAGCAGGCGCAGCATGATTGGCTGTTGTGTGTGGATGCCGATGAACGCATTAGCGAACAACTGAAAAAAAGCATATTAGAAACATTGCAGGCACCTCGGTATGAGGCCTACGAAATGCCACGTTGCAATCGCTTTATGGGTCGTTGGCTTCGTTTTGGCGAAGGTTATCCTGATTATAATCTGCGTTTGTTTCACCGAACGCATGCTCACTGGACGCAAGATACAATACATGAACATGTTGTATTGAAAACAAGCCGCCGCCAAAACAATAAAAAAATAGGTCGACTAGAAGGTGATTTACTGCATGAATCACAAGAAAGTCTGGAGCAATACATGGAAAAACAAAATCGTTATACCAGCTTGCAAGCCGAAGCCATGCTACAACGTGGCGCCAAGGTGGCTCTTGCCCGCCTCATTTTAAGCCCATCCATTCGCTTCGTTAAATTTTATTTTTTGCGACAAGGTTTTAGAGATGGTTTGCCAGGTTTGGTGCATATTTTAATTGGTTGTTATAACAGTTTTCTGAAATATGTGAAATTGATCGAACTTCAACAAGGTCAGCGTTAAACGAAATCTACCTCAGCACTGAGGTGATGCTAAACAAGGGCGTTATTACGTTTGCGTCTTATGTTGTCAAGGCCAGGAGGTATTCAAAAGTATATAACCATGAAACGACGACATTTTTTGAGTGTGGGTGCAGTCAGCTTGCTGGGGATGGCAGGGTATAAGGTTTGGCCTGACGAAGGCGTTTTTAACCCCTGTCGTACTGAGGCTTTGCCTGATTCTTTAAAACATCATGACTGGGTACAACAGGCTTGGGAGGGCATTGATGCGACTCAAGTTTGGGACTGTCATTGCCATTTGATTGGTGTGGGTGATAATGACAGCGGCATTTGGTTGAACCCAAAAATGCGATCGATCTATCATCCGTTACAGTACATTCAATTTCAGTTTTATTTAAATGCAGCCTGTGTACGTGGTGACAATAATGTTGACGCAGCTTATGTCAGAAGGGTGGCAACTTTACTCGACGATTTCCCTGTGGGCTATAAAGCCATGTTACTGGCTTTCGACTATCATTATGATGAACAGGGGCGTCGCCAAACCGAGCTTAGCACGTTTTACACGCCTAATGATTATGCTAGAAAAATAGCGAGTCAAAATAGCAGGCAGTTTGAATGGATCGCCTCCATTCACCCTTTACGAACGGATGCAATTGAAGCCTTGGACAAGGCAGTAAAGCAGGGTGCGAAGGCAATAAAATGGTTACCTCAAGCCATGCGCATCGATCCATCTTCTCCTGCATGTGATGCCTTTTACGATGCATTAATTAAACACCAGATCCCTTTATTATCACATGCTGGTTCTGAGCATGCTGTTGATGCGGCTGACCTCCAGGCTCTGGGCAACCCTTTATTATTACGTCGTCCTCTTGAGCGGGGCGTGAAAGTCATTGTTGCGCACTGTGCCAGTCTGGGCTCCAGTTTGGATCTGGATGCGGGTAAAAGTGCAACCGAAGTCGCCAATATCACGTTATTCAGCAGGATGATGAATGAAGCGCCCTATCAAAATACTTTGTTTGGGGATATCTCGGCATTAACTCAAATCAACCGTTCCCGTGAAACGATGGAAACGATACTTAAAAACCCACAGTGGCATGACCGATTACTCTATGCCAGTGACTATCCACTGCCCGGTGTGATGCCCTTATTTTCTCTGGACGCGATGGTGGGTTATGATTTATTGTTACCGGAGCAAGCAAAATTGTTATCTCAAATCAGACAATATAATCCCATTCTTTTTGATTTTTTGCTCAAAAGAATGATGTCAACAGGAGGACAAAAACTGGCGACAAGTGTCTTTCACACTCAACGCCATTTTTTAAATCAACGGTAGCTATACCCGCAGCGATGACAATTTAGGTGTGATTGCGCGCCCTCTTTATTCCCTGGCTACGCTGAACCTAGAAAACGTAGCTGATCCATATTATGTACCTGATACCTGCCTGCCACTTTTGGCAATTCGCTGAATTCACTTTTTAGAAAAACGGCCAGGCTGTCGAGCTACAGTCGTTTTGCCTTTATTTTATTCACCTGCTTTTATTTGTTTACTTCCTACCTCACTTGAATAGTACAGCCGGCTTTTCAAAACATAATGTTGACTAATTCACTTAACATTTTTTTAAAAAACTAACAAATACAAACATTTAAATATTAAAATTTATTGTTCATTATTTTTACTAATGTTTACATTTCCTCGACCGATAACTCGTGTTCCAGTTTATTTAAAATGCTTTTAACGGAGAGGAAATATGAATACCTGTAAGAATTTCAAGAATGTGTGCGTGTTCGCTTCAGTCATGGTGTTACCTTTTGCGGGTCCCACTAATCTTTATGCAGCGGCAGCCTATGGATATACCAGCACACAATCACACACCTATGACTATAGCAAAGACTATAGCAAAAGATCTGGCAAAAAATCGGGTAAAAAGTATGGCAAGGGGTATGGAAATGGCTATGTCTATGGAAATACCAACACACAGACCAATACTCGCACCAACACCAACACACAAACCAATACGAACACTCAAACCAACACCAACACACAGACCAATACGAATACTCGAACCAATACCAATACGCAAACTAATACGAATACTCGAACCAATACACAGACTAATACTAGAACCTGCACGCAAAATGGGGTTCGGCTTGATTGTGATACCAGAGAACCGCTTGTACAGGATTCGAATGCATTAACACCCGCTGAAGCTTGCCCCCATCAGCAATACACTTTGTCTTATGGTCTAAGCTGTAATCACAAAGTTGAAACCCTGTCTTATGTGGCCATTGAGCTTCGTCATGCCTACGGAGGCGGCGGGTTTAATATCAATGAACAGTTAACCCAACTCGGTGGACTGAGCAATTACGACAAAGTTTCTGGACAGGCCGTGAATCAGGCAGGAGAGGCTCATGCAGTGTGGATGACCGTGAATGATCGATCACCCGGTAACATCTATTTCAGTGATTCAGATTTTTCAGGAAGTGAAAGCGTTGCACATGCGATTACCGCCAATCATGTGATGATAGGCCAACAGGATAATAATGCGGTCCGATGGCCCTATAATAACCCGGTTCTATTATCTACAATAGATAATGAATTTTTAAGCAGTGCCGCGTATGGCGTCGGTCAGGATAACCGAATGACATCCTATATTGCCGGCTCGGGAGTGGCCAGTGCCGACAATCAAGATCATGGATTTCTTTGGTGCAGTTATTGTGATACAGGAAACTATCAATATGGGCCTGTAACTTACGTCATTGGCGATAACAATCAGGAAACCTATGCTTTAGAGGCGAATGATTTTGGAACAGCTATAGGCTATTATCCGGTTGCTGGCGTTGATAAGGCTTTTTCATGGGGCAAGTCTGCCCGTGTTATCCGCCCATATACCGACTTGGGTGGCGCCTCTCGTGCTCTTGATATCAACAATAACCGAACCCCGATTACCGTAGGCTATGCTAACAAGGGTCACAGTCAATATGCGGTTTCCTGGAAATCCGGTAGTTTGACCCAGCTTCCTCACCTGAATGACTCAAAGGTCAGTGCAGCCCGTGCCATTGCCGATGGCGGGGATATAGTCGGAAGTTCTGGTGGCAAAGCTGTAATTTGGCGTGATGGTTCAGCTCATGATATTAATGAGCTGGTGGTCAATAATGTCAACACAACCTTTACTAATGCCACCGACATCAATTGGCATGGTCGTATCCTGGTAGAATCCAGCGATGGTTTTTACATCCTGATTCCAAAAGAGGCCATTCAAGAATAAAATGAGGATTTATTCTTCATGAGCCACACTTAGAACCAAGCAATCAAGGTAGCCGCGCTACCTTGATTGCTCATTTTAACTGCTCTCTGAGCCGTTACTCTTTTTCTTTCTTTTCATCAGCGTCATATTCCTCGGTGAATCCGCATTCTTTTTCAGGGCACGCTTTTTCTGTGCCACGACGCTTTGTTGTTTTTAACGTGATCATGGGCCAGCGACAGTTGGGGCAAGGTTCAGCCAAGGGTTCATTCCAGACTGCATACTTACAGTCCGGGTATTTCGAACAGGAATAAAAAACCTTACCTGAACGAGAGCGCCTTTGCAGCATTGTACCAACATTACACGTTGGACATTTCACCTCCGTATCCGCAGGTTTTTCCAATGGCTCAATGAATTTACATTTAGGATAAGTGCTACAGCCAA
>JAADHS010000178.1 GCA_013151745.1 Gammaproteobacteria bacterium
CCAGACTGCATTGCCTTTGCCAATTCAGCCCCCACAGAACCTGCACCATAAACAGCCACGGGCTGTTTATTTTTTCGCCTCTTCGTATAAGAATGAATGTAACTTCTCAGAACAAGCCGACTGCCTGCAATGAACAACAAACTGATAAGCCAAAAACTGAAAAATACCGACCTTGGCACACCGCGAGTCTCAGACATAACTACAAGCGCCAACAATATCAATGTTGTAATAGTGACCGCCTTAACAATAGTTATTAAAGCTTTGCTACCGACATAGCGCAGAACAGCACGATACAACCCCATGCGAATAAATATCGGCACTGCAACAAGGGGCGCTGCAACAAATAACCACCACGCACTTCCCATGCCCTGTGGCCACCACTCTCCAAGTCGCAAAGCGTAGCCTGTCCATAATGCGACGGGAAGAGCAATAATATCTATAGCTACAAGTAATGATCGTTTTGTATTCCGCGAAAAATTATTTAATTTTTTATACATGGCATTTATCTCAATTGACGAGAGACAAGGGCAAACCTTTTTGAAAAGTACCCTGTTCATACAACACACTAACAATAACTAAACTTTTCACACATACACAGAAAACTAATCCATAATTGCCCATAACGTCCGTATAATCAGTGTAAAATCCAACCATATACTCCGCTTTTCCACATATTCTAAATAATAATCTAATTTTTCAGGAAGTACCTTTTCCACATATTCACGTTCAGGGTCAGAAGCTCGTGCTAGCAATGCATTTTCATCTCTATATTCAATGGCAGCAAAGTCTGTGATCCCCGGCGGAACAGAGAGCACTTTTTTTCTTACATCTTCTGGATAAATTGCCACGTACTCAGGCACTTCTGGTCTTGGCCCAACCAGACTCATTTCACCTTTGAGTACATTTAGCAACTGAGGTAATTCATCAAGTTTGTACTTCCTCAGAAATTTTCCAGATTTAGTGATTCGCGGATCGGCACCAATCGTTATTTTTCCACCATTCGATTCTGCATCCTGGATCATCGTCCTGAATTTCAGTACAAAGAAAGGTCTTCCACCTCTCCCGATCCTCTCTTGCTTAAAGAGTGCGGGACCTGGGCTACTTAAACGCACCCACACTACAATAAAAACCATTATCGGTGATAATAATATCAAGCCAAGGGTCACAAAAAACAGATCAAACAGACGTTTTGCAGCCATTGCCTAGCCTCCGAGGATGCCCCGAACTGTTCGAATGACACGTTCTACTTCATCATCCGTCATCTTCGGATAAATAGGCAAACTGACCGCACGCCTGTAAACATCATACGCCACCGGAAAATCCTCAGGTTCAAATCCATATTGATCACGCCAATAGGGCTGGATATGCAGTGGAATAAAGTGGACACTCGTCCCTATGCCCACTTCCATCATCAATTCAATAAAGCGATCTCGTGAGATATCAAGTGACTCCAGCTCAAGTTGAATAACATATAAATGCCAGGCATGAGTATCCTCCGGCCGTGTCACATATGGTATTCGTAATGGCAAATCCAAAAACGCTTCGTTGTACCGCTCTGCAATCCACTGCCGTCGTTTCTGGAAATTCCACGCCTTTTTCAACTGTTGAATACCGATAGCTGCTGCGATATCGGTCATATTATATTTATAGCCTGGCGCAACAACCTCGTAGTACCACGATGGCTTATCTGATGTATATCTGTCAAAAACATCCCTGCTAATACCGTGTAAACGCATTGTCTTAATTTTCTGGAGAAAATTCTCCTCACTCGTAACGACCATCCCGCCTTCGCCAGTCGCAATGGTTTTAGTCACATAAAAACTATACACAGTGATATCACCCAAGCTACCAACCATGCGCCCTTTATAGGTGGCGGGAAGTGCATGAGCGGCATCTTCTACTACCCGCCAGCCATATTTTTTAGAAATGGCCAGTATTTGATCCATTTCGCATGCCTGCCCTGCAAAGTGGACTGGTAGAATTGCTTTAATACATCCCTCGATATTTCCCGGGTCAGGGATAAGCGTGGTATCAATATTAAATGTATTGGCATCGATATCGACAAAAATTGGATCGGCACCCAAGTAACGAATAACTTCGGCTGTCGCCGTAAATGTGTAAGGAGTAGTAATAACTTTGTCGCCTTGCCTCACCCCAATCGCATCAAGAGAAAGATGCAGCCCAGCCGTTGCAGAATTGACAGCCAATTGACAGCCAGAGCACTGCCACCACCAACAAACTCTGAAAAATGCTGCTCAAATTTTTGGCAGTTTTTCCCTGTAGTTAGCCAACCGGAGCGCATGGTCTCCACTACCGCATCAATTTCCTCGTCCCTTATATCCGGGAGCGCAAAGGGTAAAAAGGTATTACTAGAATTCACAAGTGTAGCTTATAATCATTGAACAATATCCTCAGCATAAATAATCACACTGGTTTTTGAACCATATAAATGAAATGAGATCGCAGCAACGGAATGAGGGACAGAAATTCACTGGCAGCATATGAAATCTTCGTTAAACGTCTGGCTACTGGAGGTGCTAGAATCAAACGTTTGGTAACCCATCTCTCACTTGGCCAATAACCATTTAACTCTTCCACTGTAACTTTACGCACATTCTGATTTCGAGGGTTGTTGATCGCAAAATCGAAAATAAGCACCCAGCCACCCGGGAGAACTTTATCCCACATATCGCCCGCTAATTTCTTCCTGTGAGCATCGTCAAGAACTGAAGAAAAAACCGTAAATGCTGAAACAAGATCAAATTTATCCTGCCCCGTAATACTTTCGAGGTCTCCGTGCACCCACCGAATACCACTAACTGACATAGCCTGCGCTTGCTCTAACCTATCAGGCAAGAACTCAGTGCCAATTAACCGACGAGGGTCAACCCCATAGTCAACCAGGCTCCGAAGGAAACCACCAGTCCCACAGCCCACATCCAATGCAGACATATTCGATAGATTCTCTCCATATGCCTCTTTCAGAAAAATTGCCAGGGCACGATCCAGGTGATGTTGACGCTGAATTACATCTGGTTGAAACCATGCGTAACGTTGCTTCGCGCCACTCCCATCCCTGCCCTCGTACACCTTGCGTACACGATCAATCTCACTCCCCGGCGTATTGGTCTCAGGTTCACTGATATCACGCTCCCTGCCTGCTTCGTTACTTATTTTGGTAGATGTCAATCCTTCGCCCCTTTACTGCTCGATACAGGCCTAACGCAAAAGCCACATTTACCACAAGAAAATTACCCAGTGTCCCCAACATAGCAACCTTTTTACCCAGTAATACCGAAATCACCCCAACCGTACCTAGCAGCATTGATATCATAAAAAATGATATCAAGGTCATACCACCTCCCCCAAGCCACAATAACAACACACCAAACCCAATGCCACACAAAAAAACCGGAGAGCACCACCTGATGATTTTATGTGACCACAAGGCGAATGCATAATGTGGGTAACGCAGAAAATTTAGCAGAGATCTTCTGGCAAAAGTGCCGTGCAAATTCCGAACGGTCATCCTCACGCGGGCACGAAACTCTTGTTTCAGAGTGTTAAAACTCTCATCCCATCCAACGGCGGAAGCGCTATGTACAACACGTTTCCCCTGAAGAATAACATCAAGCGGGATTACACAGTCATCACCATACCAACTCTGAAGCGGAACCCACAGATCTCGGCGCACCGCCATCAATGGCCCCGCAGCAACAGCCAGCCACCCAAGCCGGCTTTCCAGTTCACGCAGTTTAAGTTCATACTGCCAATAGTAGCCCTGATCTTGCGCCACATCAGAATCACCCATGTTGCGAAACTGTAAGGCGCCCGTAACACAACCAACTTCCTGATCTGAAAATGGTCGAACGAGTTCTCTAATACATGCCTCATCCATTTCAACGGCCGCATCAGTAAGCACCAGGATATCACCACTCGCAACTCCTAACGCTTCATTCTGAGCCAAACTTTTCCCATAGCGACCAGGCGTCTTGAAGAGACGCACGCCCTGCTCAGCAAATTCCGCGACCAAATCGTCTGTTTTATCAGTTGACCCATCACTGACAACGACAATTTCAAGCTTATCACGAGGATAATCCTGCGCAAGAATATTGCGCAGCTTGGTTACAACTCTCGGCTCCTCATTGAATACTGGAAGGATCACTGATACAGAGGGCCATAAAGAGATATCATCATTCAACTCTCCAGCATTTTCAACTGCCTTACGGCTTGGCCCACACTTTTGGCTCGCCAGGATTGACAACAGCCTTCCATATCCATCGTAGATGTAATAAAGAAACGCCAGACAAACGGCAATAAGAGTAAAACCAACACTAGCCAGCATCATTAAGTCCTTATGGCCGTACTCGCCATACGATGGATATATTACCGAAATTCCCGGAAATGAACGGGATAATTGATCCCCTGTTTCCTCCGAATATGCGAAAACACGCCACTAATGATTGCACCAACAACGACACAGTAACCGCGACTCGAACAACCGTGCGACTACCCATACCATAATAGGTATACAAATAGCGCATTATACTCTTAAAGCTTTCTGGATTTGCTGCCCGGAATGATTTTCTAACCGAGTCCCCCTTAAAACTGGCTCCCGCATAATGAAGAATCTCCACCTCAGGCACAAAACCAAGCTTCCAGCCCGTATTTTTTATTCGAATACACCAATCTGCATCTTCAAGATACATAAAATAGCCTTCATCCAAACCACCCACCTGATCGATGACTTCCTTTCTGAGCAATAGCGCAGCACCCGATAAAAACCCGATCTCCTCTTGTTGACCTTCGCCGGGGTTCATGTGAGACGTTAGGGTACTCCCTAACATGGGAGACAATACTTTAGCGACGAGTCGCTTTAATTTTCTTCCAGGTAACAAATATTTTAGACCTAAAAAACGAACCACATACATCCATGCTGTGGGCACAGGGCTTGGAGAGGGTTGAGGGGTGCCATCGGGGTAAACAAGTTTTGGCCCACAGGCTCCAACGTCGGGATGGCTATCCATCCAATCAACCAGAGACTTTATATCACCCTCTGTTGCTACCGCATCACTATTTAACAGCAATACATACTTTGCATCAGACAAGCCTGATTATTTGCCTTGGCGAAACCGAGGTTTTCTTGATTTAGAATCACATGTCGACGCGAAGACTTTATCGACCATTCTCTAAGAGCTGAGGCACTACCATCGATGGAGGCATTATCCACAACAAAAATCTCACCCAGGAAACCTTTTAATTGTCCAACACAATCAAGCGTTAGATTTTGTGTATTGTAACTGACTACAATTATTGAGATATCTTTCATTTCTGACATTTTTATTTAATCTGTAAGTGATACCAAACACAAACCCCATTATAGGAGCGATAGGGAACGCTAGCAGCAGTGGATCAAATAACGCACACAAGAATTGCCCCACCAGCATTGATATTGTAAATATTGCTAGAATTTTATGTCCTTTCAAAGATGAATTTTTTATAAGAGATAATGCAGACTTAATTACCATTACAAAAAAAAGTAAATATGCAGTTAGCCCAAACAGCCCATATTGATAAATTACAAAAAAAGGCATGTTATGCATATAATGCTTCATTTCATACAAATTACCTTCCCCTATACGCATTCCAATTGGGCCATAATACTCAGCACCTGGCCCCAAACCAAACAACCATGAAAACCAATACTGATCCCTGCCTAACATCTCAGCTGCCGCCAATATTTCGTATAGCCTTTTATATTG
>JAADHS010000069.1 GCA_013151745.1 Gammaproteobacteria bacterium
GAGCCGGTTGTGAATTTCCGGCAGCAATGGCTTGTTGGCGTACCAGTTCGAGGATTTTCTTTTCCGCGACTTTGTCAGGGTAGTCAATCCGCACTAACATCAAAAACCGATCTAGTTGGGCTTCGGGTAGCGGGTACGTGCCTTCTTGCTCTATCGGGTTTTGTGTTGCCATCACTAAAAAAAGAGGCGGTAGGGCATAGGTACTTTTACCCACGGTGACTTGTCGTTCCCCCATCGCTTCGAGCAATGCCGATTGTACTTTTGCCGGTGCGCGATTGATTTCATCAGCCAAGACAAAGTGATGAAACAGCGGCCCTTTTTGAAATTCAAATGACCCCTCTTGAGGTCGGTATATTTCGGTTCCGGTGACATCAGCGGGTAATAAATCGGGCGTAAACTGAATACGATGAAATTCGCCCTCTAAGCCTGAAGCCAAACTTTTGATGGCCGTCGTTTTGGCGAGCCCCGGAGCGCCTTCGACTAATAGATGACCATCGGCGAGCAAGGCAATCAGCAAGCGGGTGACTAACGCCTCCTGTCCAATGATGGAGGCGTTGAGATCAGTTTGTAATTGGGTAATAGCGTGTTGTGCAGACATAAGATTGTATTATTTTCTTGTATTTAGGGCCTGTAAATAAATAACTTAGCACTCTGCGCTGGCTAGCGTTTCGTCGCCAAGGCGCTCATACTCGTTGTATGTGATCCTTTGAGCAACACCGGCGACGGAATGATAGACCAGTAGAATGTTAAGTTATTTCTTTACAGTCCCTTAGCTTAAGTTTTTCTATAGTGAATAACAATAATTCATATTTAAAGACAAACGTAGCTGGCTTAAGTTCAGTATGTAATGGCTAAAATTATTTCACATTTTTGATTATTCTAAAAAACGCATTGTTTATACACCATGTTTAAAATAATTAATAAATACTTGGTATAAATTAAATGCATCGTCTGCCCCGGCAAGTTCACGAATTGAATGCATGGCAAAGGTGGGTAATCCAATGTCTACGGTTTTAACGCCGAGTTCTGCTGCTGTAATGGGGCCGATCGTACTGCCACAGCCCATATCACTACGCACAACGAAGGATTGAAATGGGACGTTTGCCTTTTTACAAAAAAGTTTAAATAATGCACTGGTTTCGCTATTTGTTGCGTAACGTTGATTTGCATTGAGTTTAATCACCGGGCCGCTATTAAAAATTGGCCCATGATTGTCATCGTGTTTATCTGGATAATTGGGGTGAATGCCGTGTGCATTATCGGCGGAAATCATAAAAGAACGATGCATACATTGTGTCAACGATTCTCCAGCTCCGCATAAACGTTCTAGAACAGATTTTAAGAAGGGGCCGTGTGCTCCGCTACTTGATGCGCTGCCGACCTCTTCGTGATCACTGCACATCAGTAAATTAGTATGTGTGTCATCCGAATCCAGCAATGCGGTTAAACCCGTATAACAACTTAGTAAATTATCCAGGCGAGCGCTAGCAATAAACTCTTGATTTAATCCGACATAGGCTGGTTTTTGCGTGTCATAAAAAAATAGTTCGTGATCTAAAATTTGTTTAACGCTGACTTCCTGATATTGGCTGTTGATTTGTTTTTGTAATAAATCAACAAACTTAATTGTTTTATCCTTAGATAATAAACCCAATATGGGAGGTAAATGATTTTGTTTATTGATCGTTCTATTTTTATTTGCATCTTTATCCAGATGTATTGCTAAACTTGGAATAATCGCGATGGGCTCTTTAAAATCAATTAATGCTGATTTCAATTCTCCATTGCTGTTTTCATAACTGACCCGACCTGCTAAGGATAGATCCCTGTCAAACCAAGGGTTTAACAATGCACCGCCATAAACTTCCACCCCTAATTGAAAATAACCCGTTTTAGTTCGTTCAGGATTAGGTTTTATTTTTAAGCAAGGGCTATCAGTATGTGCGCCTATCATATTAATTGAAGGTCTGTTTTTAAAATTTTTACCCAGAGTGAATGCAATGATTGAAGATTCATTACGTGTCACGTAATATTTCTTCCCCCTACTAAGTTGCCAGCTTTCGTCTTCGATGAGTGCTACAAAACCATTTTTTTCTAGTGCATGAATTGAAGTCTGTACTGCATGGAAGGGGGTTGGAGAGTCAGCCAAAAATGTAAACAAATTTGTATTAAACGTAGTTTTTGTCTTGTTTTGAGCCATTAATTACTCCAAATTATGAATTTATTTATACCGTATTTTTGAGTGGTTTAACTAAAACAATGCCAGATTATATTTATATATATCTGTCTTGACAATGGAGTTTACTATAAGTGCTCCGCCATAATTATTTTTACTAAATTTCTGAAAGACTTTTCGCGTAAATCTAAAGCGCAGCGAAACGAGAAAGACCCATAAATGTTAAAATAAATATGGCGGGGTACTTAAATAGCTATTGTTTTCTTTAGGCGTTATAATTGCGGTTTTTCAAGTCTTAAAACTTTTCATTCAAGGTCTACTACCATGTCTGCTCAATTTGACAAACCGCTTTCCGATGAGGAGCTGGCGGAGCTTGATGTTTTTCTTCTCGATAGTGATGCAAATGATCGTTTACAGATAGACGAGGCGCATGGTTATCTTTCTTCTCTTATTGTCGGCGGAGGTGGGATCGATACGGCAGTATGGTTGAGCGATATATGGGGAGAGCCTGAATGTTCTGATGAATTTAAAGCACGAATGTCTGATCTTTTTCTGCGTTTATATTATGAAACCGAATTAGGTTTGCGTGAACAACATCCTTTTGAACCTTTGGTGATAGAAGAAGAGGAAGAGGGCGAAGTTTATGAAGTTTACGATGGTTGGTGTTTTGGTTTTATGTTGGGGATAGCTAATTATCAGGAAAAATGGGGTAGTGTGGCAAAAGAGTCGGAAGATTTGCTTGCTCCCATTGCAACTTTAGCCTTGTTACATAGTGATGAAGATCATGAATTAAGTGACGAAGAGTATACGACTTGTGTTGATTTGTTGCCCGGTGCTGTGTTTGAACTTTATCGTATTATGGTTAAAGCCTAACTTTTGTTTTTTCGGTACACCGTCAAAATAGCCTTGACGGTGTGCTAGGCTGTAAACTCGATATGATATCCGCCAAATTTTCTAATATTGAGTACGCCGGTATCGAAAATCAAATATTGCCCTTTGATGCCTTGCAATAGGCCGCTGATTTGAGGCGTTTTATCAAAATTAAGTGAGGTCACCTTAGTGGGATAACTTAATACGGGATAGCGAATTTCAGTGATGTCGAAGTTTTCATTGTATTGTATTGCTTCGCTGCCGATTTGAGTTTTCAGTTGATCTATTTCAGCGTCGCAAAGCGAAAGTAGTTTTTTACGCTCAGCTACAAGGTCGAGGGGTTCAGAGGTATTTTTTAACATTTTTCGCCAGTCGGTACGATCCGAGACTTGTTTTTTCAAAATGACTTCGACTAAACCTGACTGTAGTCGATTGGCTACAGTCAATAAGGGGATGGCCTGGATGGCGCCTTGATCTATCCAGCGCGTTGGCACTTGGGTGTGGCGGGTAATGCCGACTTTGAGACCGGAGCTATTTGCTAAATAAACAAGGTGTGGTTGATAACAATGTTGTCGCCCCCAGGATTCATCTCTGCAGGTTCCTTGCTCAAAATGACAGGTTTCTGGGCGAACGATACAAGTGTCACATTGAGCTAAAGACCTCATACATGGAAAACAATAGCCTTGTTGGAAACTCTTATTGGTTTTTCTACCACAACTCATACAATGAATCGCGCCTGTAAAATTCAAATGGATGGTTGAGCCAATATAGGGGTTCAATAGTTGTCGTTCAGTGCCTATTCGCATTGTATATTGAACCGCTGTGGCAGGACGCAGTTCCACATCCATTTTTATTAAGTTTCCGCTGAGCATAGTAGGCGATTATACCGGTGCTTGCTGCTAAAGGATAGACTTGTGGCGTTGGGCTTATTTCATAGTGATGCCGAAGAGGGTGTGTTATAAAATCCGATTTTCACGTGCTTAGTTGTACAAAATAGGGTGTTTTTTTGCTGCTGTTAATTGATTTGAAGCCCAGTCAATGCGTGAAGCAGGAACCGCTTTGCTAAAATAAAAACCTTGTAACAGGTCGCAGCCGCAATCCATCAAGTACTTGACTTTTTCCAGGCAGTCGACGCCCTCAGCAACAACATCCAGTTTCAAGCTATGACCCAGTTGTATCATTGCTGTCGCAATCGCGTTGTCGTCGGGTTTATGGAGTATATTTCTTATAAAAGATTGGTCAATCTTGATTTGGCTGATGGGAAATTTTTTTAAATAACTCAGTGATGAATATCCAGTGCCAAAATCATCTAGCGCAATACAAACGCCTAAATTGCGAAGTCGTGTTAACAATCGTTTAATTTGATCACTGTCTTTCAAAATGACAGATTCTGTCATTTCTAGTGTAATTTCTTCTGGGCTGACACCATATTTTTTAAGTGCGTCACTTAATGTCCGAACAAGGTCGCCTCGCGACAACTGGATAGTTGAGATATTGATTGATACGGAGTTTTGTGTTGACGCAGGGTAGGTTTCTGACCATCTCGATTTTTGTGCAATGACCTTGTCTATGAGCCAGTTACCCACATGGGTAATGAGACCATTAGCTTCCAGCATAGGAACAAATTTAGAAGGAGGAATCAAACCTTTGCTTGGATGTCTCCATCGTAACAAGGCCTCAGCGCCGCTGATTTGACCTGTTTGACTATGAATTTGAGGCTGATAATGAATATGAAATTCTTGACGTTTTGTCGCGAGATGTAAGTCGCTTCCTAAGTTCATACGTTGCAGTGCCGCTTTATTTAGTGCCGGTGTATAGTGATGGTAGGCGCGGTGTCCCGTTTCTTTTGCTTTGCGCATGGCAATGTTAGCTTGCTTGATTAGGTCGTCAGGTGAATTTTGATTATTTTTAGCAATGGCAATGCCTATATTGGTTGAAACAAAAAAAGTTCGATCATTAATCTCAAAGGGGGCTTGAGATTTTTTGGAAATATAGGCAGCAACCTTATTTGCCTGGTGCTCATCTGAGATATTTTCCAATAAAATGGTGAATTCATCACCGCTAAAACGGGCGACGGTATCTTCTTTGCGAACGCAGGTTGAGAGTCTGTTCGCAAAACGGGTTAATAATTTATTGCCTAAATCATGTCCTAAGGCCTCACTGATGATTTTAAGTTCATCAATATTCAAATAGAGTAAAGCCAGCATACCGTGACGCTCAGTACGTAAACAAGCTTGTTGGAGCCGATCAAAAAAAAGCGTGCGGTTAGTTAGTCCCGTGAGCATGTCATGGTGAATATTATGAGGCGCCGGTTCGATACTGCTCAGCTCAGGAACAGCGCAAGCATACGAGGGGGAGGGGACGAGATGTCCCGTTTTGTTGAGTTGTAAGGCGCGATGCAGCGTAATCAGATACGCCTCTTTATTTGCATATTTAAATGGTACTAAAGAAGCATAAAGAGGGCACGATTCTCCATTTGCTTTGGTTCCTGCGAGGAGTCTATGACCTTGGCCTGTGCGCCGTTCTTTTTCGGGCGGTACGGATGAGCGACCATTCAAGCTGCGTAGTTCGACGGCAAGGAATTGTTGTAAAGAGCGGTTAATGGCTTCGCAGGGGCTAATTTCAAATAACGATGCTGCTGCATTATTAAAATGCAGAATGTTGTGTGAGGCGGCGTGAACGATGATGCTGGGGTCGGCGGATTGTTCAATGACCTGTATGAGCAGCCCCAGGTTTTGTGGTATAGCTTCTCGTGCTAAAAGCGCTTGTTGCTCTCTCATTTTCTAACCTTACCCATATAGATGGAATGACAGGCGTTCAGTAAAAATATTATTATTCTAAGTTGTATAGATTGTAGTTACTTGTACGTATGTCTTAAGATGGAGACACTATAAACGGATTAATAAATTTATCAAGTGTTTTTAAGTAGATAACATTTTCATTGAAATGGTGTTCAAAATAGATGAGGTTTATATATTTTTTCAAAATAATAAAAAATGGGTTTTGCTGTATTGCCATTATGGACACTTAAATTGCGCTTTTTAGCCGTGACTTTGCTGTATAATTCGGCTTCATTTTGGAAAAAAGATCAGGCTCCTGAATATGAATGTAAAGCTTAAACGGTTTAAAAATGGTACGCCTACGCTGGATTTAACAGAAAATCTAACCCCTCTGGGTTTGCACCAAAAAGACTTAGAAGAGGATTTTCAACGACACTATAATCATAAACGACACTATAATCATACTCTTGGGCGTGATAAACGGTGTACATCCATTCACTATCCCTATGCGGCATTAGCGTTGACTTTACGAGACCGGCTGACAGAGCGCTGGAAAAATACACGTTATGCCCATGAAACCAAAGATTGTAAACGCACACACTACCTGAGTCTGGAATTTTTAATGGGTCGGGCGCTGGGTAACGCGATGTTGAACCTAGGTGTAGAGGATACGGCACAAAAAGCACTACTTACTTATGGTTTACAGCTAGAAGAAATTGCTGAAGCTGAGCATGATGCCGGGTTAGGCAACGGGGGATTGGGTCGACTTGCCGCCTGTTTTCTCGACAGTTGTGCGACTTTACAATTGCCTGTCGTTGGCTATGGCATTCGTTATGAGTATGGTATGTTTCGGCAAAAAATTGAGCAAGGTTGGCAAATTGAAGAACCCGACCATTGGTTGCGTGATGGCAACCCTTGGGAGATTGAGCGTCCCGAGTTTACCCAAAGAGTGCATTTTGGGGGGCATTGTGAGCACTATAAAGATGAAAATGAAATATCCAGAGCACGCTGGGTACAAACCCAAGATGTGCTTGCTATTCCATTTGATGTGCCTATTCCCGGTTATAAAAATGGCACAGTAAATACCTTGCGTTTGTGGCAGGCCGCAGCAACAGATGAATTTGATTTAGGGGAATTTAATGCCGGTAGTTATCCTGAATCCGTCGCGGCCAAAAATTCTGCTGAACATATCACGATGGTGTTGTATCCCAACGATTCGAGTGAGAATGGTAAGGAGCTGAGGTTAAGGCAGCAGTACTTTTTAGCTGCGGCCAGTATGTACGATGTAATGCGACGCTGGATTCGTGATCATGGTGAAAATTTTTCAACTTTTGCTGAAAAAAATTGTTTCCAGCTCAATGATACCCATCCTACGGTAGCCATTGCAGAACTAATGCGACAGTTACTCGATGAACATCGTTTTGAATGGGGTGAGGCGTGGGAGATTACATGCAAAACGATGGCTTACACGAACCATACTTTATTACCCGAAGCATTAGAAAAATGGTCTGTTAACTTATTCAAACGATTATTACCTCGTTTGCTTGAAATTATTTATGAAATTAATGCACGTTTTTTAGGCTTGGTCGCGCAGCGCTGGCCTGGTGATGGCGAGCGTCAACGCCGCATGTCAATCATTGAAGAAGGAGATGAGCCACAGGTTCGCATGGCTTATTTAGCTATTGTCGGTAGTTTTTCCATTAATGGGGTCGCCGCACTGCATTCTCGTTTGTTGCGAGAAGGTCTGTTTCATGATTTTTATGAGCTGTGGCCTGAAAAATTTAATAATAAAACAAACGGCGTGACACAGCGGCGCTGGATGGTTTGGTGTAATCCCGATTTAACTCGGTTGCTAAATAACGCTATTGGCTCTGCCTGGATTACAGACCTGGCACAATTAAAAAAACTGACGCCACTGGTTAATGATGCTGGTTTCAGGGCACAATGGGCGGAAGTGAAATTGAATAACAAAAAACGCTTGGCAGCATTAGTGGCCGAGGAGTGCGGTGTTCAATTTTCTCCTGATGCCATGTTTGATGTTCAAGTAAAACGTATCCATGAATACAAACGACAGTTGTTGAACGTGTTGCATGTTATTCATTTGTATGACCGGATAAAAAGAGGCGATACTCAAAACTGGACGGCTCGCTGTGTGTTGATAGGCGGCAAAGCCGCGCCAGGTTATGCAATGGCGAAACTGATTATTAAATTGACTAATAATGTGGCTGCTGTTGTGAATAACGATCCCTCTGTTGGTGCGTTGTTGAAACTGGTTTTTTTACCGAATTATCGGGTGACAGCAATGGAAGTGATTTGTCCCGGAACCGATTTATCAGAACAAATTTCAACGGCAGGTAAAGAAGCCTCTGGCACGGGAAACATGAAATTTATGATGAATGGTGCGATTACGATTGGCACATTGGATGGTGCTAATATTGAAATTCGTGAAGAAGTCGGGGAAGATAATTTCTTTTTGTTTGGCTTAACCGCAGAAGGGGTTGATAATATACGGGACTCTTATGACCCCAATCGTATTATTAGCGGTGATGATGATTTTCAACGCGTGATGCAGCTGTTGGAAAGTGGTCATTTTAATCAATTTGAATCGGGTATCTTTGATCCGATCATCCAGGCTATTCGAAGCTCTGGAGACCCTTGGTTGGTCGCCGCAGATTTTCGTGAATTTATTGATGCGCAGCAACGAGTCGCTGCCGTCTATCGTGATCAAGAACGATGGCTGAAAATGAGTATCATGAATACCGCATCAAGTGGTCAATTTTCTACGGATAGAACGATGCGTGAATATAATGAGGAAATATGGGGTCTAGAGAGCATACCGCCTTTGAGTTGAGGTCGTTTTTGTGATGTTTCCAGGGTTATTGTCGTTGCCAACAAATCAGGTGGTTGTTTCTTGGCATGGTATAACGCTGTTTGGGAAGCATTTTCGCCTGTTTGGCAAGGCGATCCAAAGTTTCGATGTCGCGAATATTACTGCCTACATTACGATGTCTAAGCTGTTGGTCAAATAAGGCGTCATTTTGACTGCTGAATTGACCGTCGATTCTAAAAGGGCCATATAATAAAAACAAACCGCCCTTTGGTAGTTGTTTGCCCGCATGTTCGATCATGTTTCCGACATCATTTTCATTCATAATATGTGCGGTATTCGCTGAAAAAATAGCGTTGACCTGGAGTTTGGGGCAGGCATCGTGACTAACATCGAAAGAGTGCGGTGGACGCACATTCTTCAGTCTACTTTCTTTGATCCACCGTTGTATCCCGGGGTGGTACTCCGGCTTATCGCTGGTATGCCAGATGAGATGGGGCATGCGTTCAGCAAAATAAACCGCATGCTGACCGGTTCCCGATCCGATTTCCAGTACCGCCTGTGCGTGTGCGAACAAAGGGGAAATTATTTCAAAAATAGGTTGGCTGTTGCGCTCGCATGACTCGGCACAGGGTTTTTCTAACATCGTATTCATCTTTTGCTTATTGGATAGTTATAGTCTCTCAGGGTTGCCCTCAGAACAACGTAACATGATGACACATCAATAGGGAACATGATAGAATAGTAGGTTCTAAACGTGCAATGCGACTTTAGAGTACACGCAATAATTATGGTGGCTTATACCGGTCTTCTGGCAACGATAGATTGTGAACCCCGTCAGGCCTGGAAGGGAGCAGCGGCAGCAGTTGATTCGGGTGTTGGAGTTGGGCGGGTGTGAGCCGCCACCATTGACGGAAATGCCAGGAAAAAAATCTGACTCTCTGTTAATATATCTCATAATTCCATAATTCATTATAGCGTCAGCGCAGGTTTATGAGCTATCAAGTCCTAGCAAGAAAGTGGCGACCCCGAAATTTTTCCGAAATGGTCGGGCAAGAGCACGTGCTGCAAGCATTGATTAATGCGTTGGATCATGACCGCTTGCACCATGCGTATTTATTCACAGGGACACGGGGTGTTGGTAAAACAACGATCGCTAGAATATTAGCTAAATCGTTAAACTGTGAACAGGGTGTGGGCTCTCAGCCCTGTGGACAGTGTTCAAGCTGTTGCGAGCTTGATCAAGGGCGTTTTATTGATCTCATCGAAGTGGATGCGGCGTCCCGAACCAAGGTCGAAGATACGCGTGATTTGCTGGATAATGTTCAATATGCGCCAACGCGAGGTCGCTACAAAGTCTATTTAATAGATGAAGTTCATATGCTTTCCACCCATAGTTTTAATGCCTTGCTTAAAACACTGGAGGAGCCACCGCCTCATGTAAAATTTTTGCTGGCGACCACAGATCCTCAAAAATTACCTGTTACGGTACTCTCTCGTTGTTTACAGTTTAATCTCAAGCGACTGCCCCTGGATTTAATCGCTCAACACCTTCAATTTATTTTAAATGAAGAGCAAGTTCAGTTTGATGAGGCCGCAGTTAAACTGATTGCAAAATCTGCTGATGGTAGTCTGCGTGATGCATTAAGCTTAATGGATCAGGCGATTTCGTATGGTAATGGTCACTTACGAGAACAACAGACCGGTGCTATGTTGGGCACTATTGACCGTGATTATATCGTGACTTTGGCTCGTGCCTTGGTTGCGAAAGAGCCCGGTAGCATTCTGGATGCTATTGCCCAGGTTGCTGAGCACAGCCCGGATTTTGATCATCTGTTAGCTGAATTGTTGTCTTTTTTTCATCAAGTTGCTGTTCATCAAATGTTAGGGCAGGGTGCTAAAAATGATGAAACAGATGACTTGGCCAAGGCTATTGCCGATGAGATCAGTGCCGAAGATTTACAGCTTTATTATCAAATTGCTTTGAATGGTCGGCGTGATTTGCCCTTATCCCCTGACCCACGTACGGGATTGGAAATGATCATGTTAAGAATGATCACCTTTTGTCCGGTAATACCAGAACAGCAAGGCAGAGGGAAAGCAAGCGCTCAGGCTAATAAAAGCAGAGTGCAAGCCTCAAAACAACAGATTGCATCTGCTCGTAAATCCACAACAATAACGAATGGGTCACAGCAAACACGCATCCCTGATAAACCGGTTGCAGCGGAGCAGGGCGGGCAATCTGACAAATGGTCGGAGATTGTAAAAAGCCTGGGTCTTGATGGTATGGCAAAACAATTGGCTGCCAATTGTGTCGTTAAAAATTTTGTTGATGAAAAGTTGCATTTGCTGGTGGCACCGAGTCATGCTTCGATGTTGAGCGCCGGTATTGAGCAACGCTTGAACAGCGCCTTGGTTGCTTATTATGGCCATAATATTAACTTGCATATAGAAACCGGAGAAACGGCTGCGCTTAATGAAAAAACGCCAGCGGAGCAGTTAAAAAAAGAGCAACAGCATCGTCTAAAACAAGCTGAACAAGCCATTGCTCAGGATGATAATATTAGAGCGTTAAAGGAAACATTTAATGCGCAGGTGTTACCTAATTCGGTACAGCCTCGCGATAACGAATAAGATGGTCTGTTTTTTGACAGACCCTTTATAGAGAAAAGGTAGAGAACATGAATCCACTAGGTGGCTTGATGAAACAAGCACAAAAAATGCAAGAAAATATGCAAAAGGCGCAAGAAGAGCTGGCGAACATGGAAGTGACCGGGCAAGCCGGTGCCGGCTTGGTTACCGTAGTGATGACCGGTCGCCATGATGTTAAACGGGTTTCTATTGATGACAGCTTAATGCAAGAAGATAAAGAAATGTTAGAAGACTTGCTTGCAGCAGCAGTCAATGATGCCGTACACCATGTTGAAAAAATCAGCCAGGAACGGATGTCTAATATGACAGCAGGGATGCCTCTGCCGCCTGGATTCAAAATGCCGTTCTAGTCCGTAGTCGTATTTATTTATGGCGCAGAGTCCTTTAATAGAACAACTTGTCGTTGCATTAAAATGCTTGCCAGGCGTGGGGCCTAAGAGCGCACAACGCATTGCTTTCCATTTGCTGGAACGGGATCGTGATGGCGCTCGAACTTTAGCCGGTGCATTGAACCGAGCCAGCGACGAAGTTGGGAATTGTCGCTGTTGTCGTACCTTGACAGAAGATGAGTTTTGTCAACTTTGTGCGAATACGCAGCGTGATCGAACTCTATTATGTATCGTCGAAACACCTTCAGACGTGGCAGCAGTGGAGTATACAGCCAGTTACAACGGTCTTTATTTTGTTTTAATGGGGCATCTTTCACCCTTGGATGGTATTGGGGTTGAGCAACTGGGTTTGCCGTTATTAGCAGATCGTTTGGATCAGTCCGAAGTTAAAGAAGTCATTCTTGCTACCAATGCAACGGTAGAAGGTGAAGCGACAGCGCATTACATTGCGGAAATGGCGAGAGGACTCGGAGTCAAGACAACACGTTTGGCTCAGGGTGTGCCCATGGGTGGTGAGCTTGAGTACGTAGATGGTGGTACATTAACTCATGCTTTAAATGGTCGGCGGGAAATGTAATAAGCTATTGTGTTCTACTCCTAAAGGTATAAAAATATGGATGCGGGTGAAATTACTATCCTGGTTGCGGTCATAACATTAGTTGTCATGATCGGTGCCTACTTTTTATCAAAAAACAGACGGGTTCATATTGGCATTATGGGAGGGGTGATCGCCTTTGATCTTATGATACCGGTCTATCTTTTGTTGACAAGAGACTGGTATACTCGTTTGATTGAAAGAGAAGACATACTGACCTTTGGTGTATGGATGCACTTTTTTGTTGTACTGGTACTCTATGTTCTTTATCTTTTTCAGATTATAACCGCATTGAAAATTTTAAAAAAAGAGGATGCGGACGGTATTGCACGCAATGAACACCGTGCACAAGCGAAAGGAATTATTTTAATTCGCGCCTTTGTGATTTTCACCGGGGCTCTACTTTACGACCCCGAGTATATTCTTTAGGGATGAAGAATTTATGCAGCTTACGGTCTATACCGATTATTCATTACGGGTCTTGGTCTATCTTGGCTTACGACCCGATACCCCTGTAACTATTACTGAAATAGCAGACAGTTATGCTATTTCACGAAACCATTTAGTTAAAGTGGTACATAACCTAGGCACACATCGTTTTATTTTGACAACGCGTGGACGAGGCGGCGGTCTTATTCTGGCACGAAACCCTGAGGAAATTAATATAGGTGATGTTGTGCGACATACGGAACTTAATTTTGATTTACTGGAGTGTTTCAATATGGAAAAAAATACGTGCCCTATTGCCTCGGTCTGTGCATTGAAAACAGGTTTGCAAGCTGCCCAAAAAGCCTTTGTCGATGTTTTAGACCAGTTTTCACTGCAAGATGTCATTCAGAATAAAAAAGAATTAGCAGCTCTGCTGAGCGTGCCCTTATAGTTTGTAGTTTGGTCTCTGACTTTTCCCGCTACGTTATTCAATTTTCATTCATTAGATGGCGCATACCAAGGGGGAACCGGGTATATGACCTCAAGGTGTTTCACGCCAGTCGAGGTAACGATCATCGCCTCGAAAAATACCGAAAGTTGCTGTTGCAGAGGGGCTGTCATTATACAGACCGCCACCATCTAGGTCGAAACGTAACCAAGTCTCCCAGTTGGTTGTCACTTGACTGCTGCCTCCAATGTTACCGCTATCACCGGTAATGCTTAATGTCAGGTTACCGATGCCATTGCTGATGGGAACGGCGCTGCTCGGTGAGGCGCTGACGGTGATTTCTGTTGAGGTGGGTGTGCTGTAGCTGAAGGTGCTACAAGAGTCATCCGTATTGTCTAGCCAGTCGCCATTCCCTGCGAAATATTGTGCGCCCATGTTCAGTGTTAAACTGTCGCCAATCTGAGCCAGGGTACCATAGGCGTCCTGAGCATAGCCTCGGCCAAAACGTTGTAGGTTACCCGCGGGTTTGATGTCCTTGGGCGATGCTAAATCGTTGGCGCTTGCTTCGCCATCGGTCACCGCTGTCAGTTGAATGCTCAAATCCGCCATAAAGGGTGCGACTTGCCCCGCACTGCGATCATAAACGAAACTATCAGGGCTGCCAGCGCCCAGCGTAAAGGTGAGTGAACCGTCACCATGATCAAGGCGAGTCAGGCTCCCCTCTAACGAGCTTAAAGTCAGAGCTGTGCTGCCATTTTCGTCTACTTGTGTATTATCAGCGCTAGGATAATTTAGCGAAACACCGCCGGTTGTGAGTTTGGCAAATGCATTGCTATAATTAACCGTTGTGGTACCTGTTGAGTTTTTCGCAGTTGTTGTTATCGTTGGTTGGGACATATAGGAAAAACTTTGCCCGAGATAGGTAAACGGGGTACTGAGCGGGGTACTGCTGATGCAAATATTGGCGAAACTGCCATCGGTTTTGGTCGTTATAAAGTAGCTTGGGTAGAAACGCCCGATATTGTTGCTGGTGGTGCCGATGATGTCACCTGTGCCCAGATAATCGCCATCGGCAACGCTGGGGGTGAGGCTGATGATGCCGACTTCTGTCCATTTATAGCTTCCCGTGTCGACGCCGGAGACAAAGCCATCAAAGCCGGTGCCTGAAGCATACTCGCTAAATGTACCTGTTGCGCCGCCACTGGGGGCGATCAGTGCGGGTGTTAATGTTATGGCTTCCGGGCTGGTTTCCTGGCCATAATTGGGTGTGGTGTCACCATCGCTGTTTACTGCGCTGACGGCCACTGAAAATGGTTCTCCTGCGGCCATGAACTTTTCACCACTTGCTCCGCTGGCTGCCGGGTTGGCGAGGCTGTCGCTGGTTCGTACGATATCGCTTAAAATAAATCCGGCGGGTTTGACGACGAAAGTGCTACTGGCACCTTTGATACCTCCAGGTAAATTGGGGTCGCTGTTAGTGGCATCTTTCATCTCAATTGAAATTGCCCCCACGTCGGTGTAATTAACTGTGATTTCAGCCTGACCTTGTGTGAACGTCACATTTTGCGCCGTACTGGCACTTTCGTTAGTGGCGATATTACTGCCCTCTATGGTAACTGTAACGGTGCCGCTGGTCGGATTACTGTAATTCGACCAAAAATTCAGATTTTTTACACCAGTGTAACCTTCAATAATGCCGCAAGTGCTGTCATTTGCGGTCGCGCCATAGGCGGCCAGGTACAGGTTCAAGTTGGTCGCCGCGATTTGATTAGCGATACTCAGGTCGATAGGCAAGTTGGGCGGGTTATTTAACGCCGTAGCGGTAACGGTAAAACCACTGGCGGAAAAGACCAGATTGCTTTCACTGTCATCATCACGGATGAAACCATCGTAGCTATCTATATCAATACTGGCCGTACCACTCAGGTAGCTGAGGCTAAAGGTTGCGACACCGTTGTCTGAGATATCGTAAGTATAGGTGGCGATACCATCGTCAGGGAGGGCATCGTTAAAGCTGCCTGAACCGGATGTGAGTGTCCAGGTGCCATTCCCACTTTGCGTATCTAAAGTGATACTACCAATGTAACTGGTATACGTGCTGCCGTCGATAAATTTGGCGCTGACACTAACATCTTCTCCCGCGCAATGGATTCCCTGGCCATCATGAGTGACGACGAAGTGATCAAGATATTGTGGGCAGGGGTGAGTATTGTCGCGGTCATTTATGATGTCGTTGGCACTGAGTACGCTATTGTAAATACGCACTTCATCCAGGGCGCCGTTGGCCGAATTTTCAGTCATATAAGTCGTAAAATAATTGCTGCGATTATCTCCGAGATAAAGGGTATCCAGTTGCCCCAGGGTACCGCTAGTGATGTACTGTTGAGAAACATCGAGCGAGCCATTGATGTAAATTTGTAGTACATCATTGCTCAAGTCCCAGGTGATGGTAAGATGTACCCAGGTGTTGGCGGCAAAATTCTGTGAATTGCCCGCGAGACGAATATCAAAATCACTGCTGTCTTCCAACCCCAGATGCAATATGCCAAATTTATCCAGACTCAGATAGAAATATTTGTTTGTTCTGGACGCGTCCAAAAGTTGCCGGTCAGCACCGCTGGCGTCGTTCCATTGGGTATTGCTTTTGTACCAAAAACTAATGGTGCCGGTATTGCCAACGTCATCATTGATATCAACAGTGGTATCGATGGCATCGAAAATAGTGGCGCTGGTATTAGCGGGTATGTCAGCATAACCACAAGTACCGATGTTCCCGGCGATGACCGGCGTGTTGTTGCGAGGGATGACGCCACTGATGACACTGCCATCGTTATTATTGCCACTGTTGTCGGCAACGACACCCCAATTGGCTTCATCCAGGTTATAGTAAGCGATGATATCCGCTGTGCAGGTATAGGTTTGATTCATCGCGACGTTAATTTGTGAGGCACTCAAGGCGGCGTTATAAATACGAACTTCGTCAATCTGGCCGTCAAAGTAACGACCGGTGGAGCCTGTAGTAGCGCCTATTTTCAGTGTGCTTGCCGTTGTTTTTAAATTTTCAGCAAGGGTATCGCTATTGCGCTCGATACCGTCTATATAGATTTTTTGTGAGCCACTATTATCATAAACAAGGGCGACGTGATACCAGTTTCCTGGCGTAATCGTTACCCCACTGCTGGTTAATGAGCGACTGGTGTCACTGGCATTATTCCACCACCAATAAATATTGCCGTTTTCATCGAGGTAAAGTTCGTAGTTTAAGTTTTTAACAATAATACCTTTCAATTGCCCACTACCGGGTAAACTGTCTGCTTTAAACCAGCCCATTACGGTCAATTTATCATTGATATCCAGTAAATTATTATCTGCAACTTCAAGAAAATCACTGCTTCCATTCAGCGTCGCACCATTACAGGATTTCGCTGTAGTGGGTGTTGCCCCTCCTTGACGAACACCATGTAATAAAGCATTGACCCCGCTATCTACGACTTCATTCACCGTACCATCCCAACTGAGTTCGTTTAAACGCCATTCGGCGATCGGTGCAGGTAAGGCGGGGTTACAGGGGTGGGTCGCCGCTTTGTCGCTTTGTATTTTTGACGTTGATAAAATTTCATCATAAATACGCAATTCATCAATGGCGCCGTTGGCAGAGTTTGGTGTCATATTTCCGTTTTGATAACTGCTGCGGTTGTCACCGATATAGAGACTGTTCAGATTACTGATGATACCGTTACTTGAATATGAAGAATCTGTTTTGTCTAAACTCCCGTTGATGAAAATCTGCAGCTGATTATTGGGTAAATCCCAGCTGATCGCGATATGTACCCAGGTATTTGCCGTAAAGTTTTGTATGTTTCCGGCAAGATCCAGGTTAGTGTTAACACTGTCGATGATACCGAAAAACAGTTGCCCGGTACTCTTTAACGTTAGGTAGAAAACCTTCCCGGCGGCGGTTGAAGCATCGAGCAATTGTCGGTCTGCGCCGCCTTGCCAGTTACTGTTGCTTTTGTACCAAAAGTTAATCGTACCGGTGTTACCGATGTCGCTTTCGATATTGACTCCGGTATCAATGGCATCAAAGCTGAGTAGAGTGGTATTGGCATCGATGTCGGCATAGCCACAACTGCCCGGATTGCCTGTGACTGCTGGATTGGTATCGCTGGGGGAGACGCTACCAATGATGTTGCCGTGTTGATTAAAACCACTGCTGTCTATGACGCTGCCCCAAACGGTTTCATCCAGTTGATAGTAGGCTTTAGGATAGGCAAACCAATCGATATTGTTGTCGCTGTCGATGCTATTGGTGGGACTGATCGTTTTTTGGCTGTTATCAGAACCGGAGGCATCAGAGTCTTGAACGTCAACGTAGTCAATGGCTTTGCTGGCACCACTGCCAATGTTTAATTTCCATTGTAGGGGGCTGGCGGTAGAGCGTAAGCTCAAAAGATCCAACGGTGCGCCGCTTAACGTGATGTTATTGTTAATGGTTTGTGTCTCACCGGCACCAAAGGTCAAAATGTCTGACGAGGAGACGGTTTTATCCAGATTGTAAAACGTATTGTCACCGCGGAGGGTTTGATTGCTGCCGTCGAGAGTGACTGTGCCGCTGTTAGCCGTGAACGTGGCCTTATTTGTCCAGTTTCCGGCGACATTGAGAGTATAGTTGCCGACGCTGTGGGTATCCAGGGTGCCGGTGTTGATGTCCAGATTGCCATCGATGTCCATAGGGTCTTGCAGGGTATAGGTACCATAGGCGTTACCGGCGCGAGTACCGCTGGCCAAGGCAGAGACTTCGGCGGCAGACAGGGCGCGATTGTAGATGCGAACATCATCAATGTTGCCATCAAATTCATTACTTTCATTCGAGTCTTGAAATTTTCCAATATATAGCCCTGATGGTAAAGGGCTATAATTGATATTCCCAGATTTTAATACTGAAGAGTTGAGTGTACCATTTACATAAAGTTTGATGCTGCTTCCATCGTATGTGCCTGCTAAATGATACCATTGACCTAATTGCAATGTCGTTACTGAAGTCGTTGCAAATAAATTATTCGATGACGTTGCCACTCTAAACGCGATACCATTTGTATTGTTTGAAAAGAACAAATCATATCCAGATTCAGAAGAACCATTGTCCCAGGCATTTGCGACAATGCTCTCCCATTGGGATGATGAGTCTATATAAGCCCATAAAGAAACGGTAACTTGGTCAACAGGTTTAAGTGAAAAATGAGTGCCTGCATCAATATAATCATCTATCCCGTCAAAACTCAAACTACGATCATTAATAAAATTTACTGAAGGTATATTGTTGGAAATCGCTGGTGAATTGATATGCGTTCCGATATTGCCAAAGCCAGAGCCATCCGCTGCACTGGTGCCACTGGTTTCATCAAAATTCCAATGGCCCACCAATCCACTGCCTATGTCTACATGATTAAATGTTTGTCCGGCATTGCGAATAATACCGCCTGCACCCTGAAATATCACTTCTCCAGTAGAGGTAAACGTGCCACCATTGCTATCCCAGTTGCCGCTAACGCTAATCGTATTGGCTTCGCCTATCAGGCTACCGTTGATATCCACATGAGTAGTGACGACACCACCGCCTGGTGTATAAGTATGTACGCTGGGGATGAAAAGCTCTGTTGCGGCACCATCGGCAAGAAGGTTATCACTGCCATCCACGCTGAAAAGCATATCATTCCCATCACTGTACTGGGCTGTGCTGAGGTCAGCATTACTTGTTGTGCCGCCATTGTCATTGCGTATGACTAAATGGTTCTGATAAATGTTGAATCCACTCAGAGGATTGCCATCCCCTACAGTAACGGTATTACCCACTGTGGCACCATTGGTATCCAGATAAGACAATAAGGTTTGTCCTGGTGACAGTCCCGCTGTGATGGCGTAGGCCCCATTGGCATCGGTGGTCGCGGTGAGGTTTTGTTCGTTATTACCATCGATGACCAGGCGTATGGGTTGATTTATTAGGGGCATGATTTCATTGTCATCGGCAAAAGCAAAACCGGAAATATCAATACTACTGGTAAACCACCATTGCGGATCACCGGTGCCATCATCGTTGCCCACACCATCCGTTGCGTTATGTGCATAAATATTATTACTGCTGGCCGCAGCGTATTCCACATCGACGTAGTCTACATTTTGTATGCCGGCGGTGACATCGAAAATATATTGACTGGTGTCGGTAGAGCGTAATTTAATTTTGCTGGCGGTAGTTTGGCCATTGAAATCCAGGATGCCATTAATAGTGTAGGTAGCGCCCCCTTTAAAGTTCAGCGTTGAGTTTGGCGTGAGATTGCTGAATGTGTTGACCGTAAACCCATCGTTGAAGGTGATCCCCGCACTTGATGCATTGCTGAGAGTTAAATCATTAAAAGCATTGCCGCTCATGGTGATACTTTGTGCTGTAGAGCCGTCTAAAATAAGGGTTGAGTCTGTCGAAATGAAATTAGCCTGGATGGTACCTGAGCCTTGAGCTTGAATATTCAGATTTGTGCTGATGGTTATGGTGCTATTGCTGCCATCCAAACGTTTTAAAGCCGTATCATTTCCTGCGCCAACAATAAGGTTTCCTGAGATGCTTAAGTCAAAACCGGCGGTGTTATAGGTCATATCCCGATTAGGATTATCGCCAATGTATAAATATTTTCCATTATTGATGGTGATATTTCCGGTTTGGTTTACCGTCAGTCCATTATTTGCTATTTCAATATTAGCTTCGTAACCATTAGTGAGTGTGGGTATATTTTGATTTCCTATACCAAAAAAACGTAAATCCACATTGGTGACATTGGAATTAATATCAAAAGCCAGGGAGTCCAAAGCAAACAGATAGATTTTTCTTTTGTTGACACCAAAAGTGCCTGATCCGATAGTGAGTAAATTGGCGATGGCTATATTACTATTTACTGTGGTTGTGTTTCCGTTTTGCCCCGCCGTAAGGTTTTTGAACCCATTGGTAATTAACCATGCTGCCGTGTTGGTGTAAACCAGACTTCCTGTACCGGTCAAGATCAACGAAGCATTGCTGAAACTGGTACTGTCCATCGTGCCATCGGCTGTAAAATCACCGCCCACCGTGATCGTTGAGCCATTCGCTTTCATTTGGCTGGTTGTTGATGATTGCTCATAATTTCCTGATACCGAGAGCGCGTAGTTATTGGCCGACGTGGTATCCAGAGTTCCTGTGGTGATTGTCAGATCACCGTTAATATTCAATGTTTCATTAAGAAAAACATTATTTTGTAATGCTGAGCCGGTGTTGCTTATAACCAGGTTATTGAAGCTGTAGCCTGAAGAGGTGATAGATTGGTTAACATTGCCATCAAAGGTGACGGTCGATATCGCTGCGGTGAACATGTCGTTGTTGATCCAGTTGCCACGCACATTGATGTTGCCACTCCCGGCATCAATTTCATTCGTCCCCCCTGAATCGGAGGCGTAAATATTAACATCACCGTTAATGGTTGCCACGGAATTATTAAGCAGTAGTTTTCCGTATTGATTATTTGAAGTACTGCCAATTTGTAACTGATTGCAAGTCAGTGACTGATTGGCGGTATCCAGAATTGATGTCCTGCCTGCACCATTGCCCATTAATAACAACGTATTGCAACTGATATCCCCCAGTAGTATGAAATTATTATCGACACTGCCCGATGCAAGCCATAAATTCGGGTAACTGGTGCTGGTAATGTTGACCGGGTTACTCCATGGGTTATATTTGAATTGAGAATTAGATAATGTCGCCCCCGAGGTGACCAGCGGTGTACCGCCATTTTTGCCGAGTATGACGACGCCGCCTGCCACGGTACCCGTTCCCAATGTCATGATATTTGTGGCCACCATACCTCGGGTTGCCAGGATCGTCGTCGTATTACCACTGGCGGCAGCGTTGACATTGTAAAAGCGTTTTTCAGAGGCCCACCAATTAGTGATATCAACGCTGATGGTACCACTGCCGGCGAAATCAACAGTACTGGTACCCGCATTGAATGTCCCGTTGGTATTGTCCCAATCACCGTTGACGGTCAGAGTATTGTCATCTGCGGTAATGGTACCGAGAATCTTGACATGTCGGGTCGTAACTTCACCGGCATTCCCCGAGTCCGGACGGTAGGTGTTATTTTCTTTAATGTATAGCGTTTCTTCCAGCAGTGCTCCGGTGATATCAACCGTTAAATTATTCGCGGCATTGACATCATAAAAAACATCTTCGTCGCCGCTAACGGAATTGTCGTATTGGCTGAGGTCAGCATTACTGAGGGTTTGATTATCATCACTGCCGATGGTCAGGTGCTCTTCAATAAGCTCGATTCCGGTCATGTTGCCTGTACCATCATATTTGGTCACCGCGACTGCTTCATTGATATCCATGGCCCCATCAATGAAGACGGTGATGATATCACCTGAGAGCGGAGCCACATTAGAAATACTCCAGGAACCGGCTGACGTGGTGGTTGTTTGTCCTTGCAACGTACCATTAATTGCTACAGCGATCGTACGACCATCGGCACAATTGCTCGTTTCATTTTGTTGTTTACAGGTGCCTGACAAGCTAATGGGTGTGGAAAAAATCCAGTGGGGTGACGGGTCGACGTCATCATTATTTGAGACGCTGGTTGAGTTATTGGCAATGATATTGTTGCTTGAAGCTTCAGCATCGGTGACGTTAACATAGGAGACGGTTTGCATACCACTGGTGACATCCAGGGTAAAACGGGTTCCTGCCACGTCACTTTGTAAAATAATTTCACTGCTGTTTGTACCATTGAGGTTCAGAGTACCCAAGACAGTATGAGGCGAACCTGTATCGAAAGTTAGCGTTGATCCAGCCGTGGTATTAGTGAAATTGGTAGTGGTCAGGGCGTCGAGAAAACGCACGCCCGCTGTTGAGGCGTTGGTGACGATTAAATTATTGAAACTTTCGCCGCTACTCAGCACTGTTTGTGCCGCTGTACCATTTAAAAAGACGCTGGAATTGGTTGAAATTAACGTTGTTGTACCAGAACGAATATCGAGATGAGTACCGATGGTGACGTTGCTATTGGTTATATTGAAAATTTTGGATCCGGTGTCAGCGCCAGTACCAAGCCGAATATAACCTCCTACATTCAGATCAAAGCCACCGGTATTGTAAGTGACGGCTCGGTTGGAAAAGCTATCCCCGTCGAGAATGAGATTATTACCCGTATTAAGGGTGATCGGGCCGCTTTGGGTGACATTGCTATTGTTGCGACTGAGGCTGATATGGCTATCGTAGCCATTGCTCAGAGGCGGGATATTTTGCGTAACATTACCATGAAAATACAAAGTATCGATATCTACGATTGAGTTGATATCGAACGACAAGGGGTTCGGGGCACCTCTTAGATAAATATCCGGTGCATTGCCGCTCCCCGTCAAGGTTCCGGAACCGACAGTGAGCACATTTAATACGCTAAATTCGATATTGGCCTGGGTTGTGGTATTGCCGCCTTGCCCGGCTGTTAAATTATTAAAGCCATTATTCCAAGGCGAAGAGAGGTTGTTATAGGTGAGAGAACCGACCCCATTCATCACCAGAGAAGCGTTGTTATAGCCCGTATTGGAATCGCTGCCATCTGCCATAAAATGGCGACCCACGGTGAGAGTTGATGAACGGGCCTGAATTTGCCCGCCTGACTGTAAAAAATCGTTAGCGACGTTAATGGCGTAATTGGATCCATTTTTTGTATCGAGAATGCCATCGCTTATAGTGAGATCATTGCTCACGTTTAAAATGGATTCAAGTTGGTAAATTGCCGTTCCGCCGGTATTATTGAAATTGATATTATAAAAGTCGGCGGTGGTGGCACCACTTGAATCGACCGTTTCAGTGCCAGACCCCGCAGTGAAATTCACACTGGAGGTCCCTGCAGTGAAAATGGCATTGTTGTCCCAGGAGCCGCTCAAATTGATATTGTTACTATCCGCAATAAGTGTGCCGTTGATTTCCAGATCACGCGTGGAAACATTGCCGGAGGGTTGGTAGGTATTGCCGCTTTTGATATAGAGTCTCTCTACGGTCAATGATCCCGTTATATCGACCGTCAAATCATTCAAAGTGTTGACCTCATGAAAAATATCTCCGTCGCCGCTGACGGAATTATCGTATTGGCTGAGATCAGCATTGGTCAGGGTCTGGTTGTCATCGCTGCCGATGGTTAAGTGGTTTTCAATCAGCTCGACTCCCGTGATGTTACCGGTGCCATCGTATTTGCTTACCGCCACGGCTTCTCTGGCATTTAATGCACCATCGATGAACACAGTAATCACATCGCCGCTTGCTGGGGCCGTTATACCGGAAATCGTCCAGCTTCCGCTGACTATCGGTTGTGTTTGTGCTTGCAACGTACCATTAATGGCTACGCGCACTGTCCCTGTGTCAGAGCAGTTGGTTACTTGATCTACTTGCTGGCAAGTGCCAGAGAGGGTGATAGTGGCTACCGCCGCTCTGTAAGTGGTAATGGATGAAATCCACCAACGGGGTGTTGCTAATGTGGCTGTGCTGGAATAGGTTCCCGTCGAAGATACAATTTGATATTGGGTATTTAATGTCCTTAAAGGATATCCCGAAGGGGCCGATGCATTTCCAGTGCGAGGTAACAAGGGCGTGTAACCGGTGCCAGATGTGAACCCGTCGGCAATGGGGCCTTCTACACTGATGCTGCCAAAAAGCAGTTCATCTGCCAGGTTGGTATTTGTACTACCTGAGTTTGTAGAAACAACGCTTCCGCCAGCGGCGCTACTGCCATCTAGCGTTGTACTCGCACTCAGGCCAGAGAACTCATGTACACTGATGACTCGACCCCAAATCCAGGGGTGAGTGATCGTGAACGTATCCGCGGTGGTCAGCGCGGTGACATTATGTGCTGAGCAGGTGACCGAACGCATCACGGTATCATTTCTGTCAAGGTCAATCGTATAACTATTTCCCTGACTGTCACTGCAAGTCACACCCAACCCGCTTCCCTGATCTAACACCATCGTTATAATCAGGCTGTTGCCAGCGCTAACATTGGAAGAGACACTCAGAACAGAGGTCGTATTAAAAGAGGTGCTGGATGCAGAGGCGCCTTGCCCCACTGTTTGTACAAAATTAATTGCCGCCTGTGCCTGTTTACTGTCGAAAGAAATCAGTATAAAAAGCAGCAATAAAAAGAGAAATGTAATACCCCGATGCTGTGGATTGAGTGCGATTGGATTTTTCATAAAAGGGATAGGCGCACAAAGTCGTCTAGGGACGGAATGTCGTAATTTGTTATAAAAGATGAAATTGACTGCCAATAAAATTGGACTATTGGATATTTATCCATGACAATGAAGTGAGTCTATAATTTAAGAGTATGATTCCTTGCCTTTAAATATCGACCTGTTATGGCTAAAGTTAAGTAACCGTTCAGAAGCTCCCATAAATTTCCCATTTCTTCGTTAAAAAATGATCATTTATACTTGTAAACTCATATTTTTTACCTTGAGCTGAAAAGTTTCCGGGGGTCTCTGAGCGGTTACAAAGTTACTCCTATCGTTGTAAACCTTAAAAGTGCAGGCGAAGCAGGAAGCCAGAGCCGAGGATGCCGGTAGCAACCTTACGCTCTATATGCGTGGCCAACTGCGTTGTCTAGGGTTGCAATTCACGCTGTCACGCTTAACCGTTTAGCGATCAGCTCGATATTGGTTTTACTCACGCCAAATTCCTTCGCAAGACGTTCCCAAGCACTCAAAGCGTGTTGCGTTTGCTCAATGATCTGGGTAATCCGCTGTAATTTCAGCTTTGCCACTTGGCCAAGCTTGATCAAATGTGCTTTTCCGGGATTTTTTCCCTCACCCATCACCATCGTGCTTTGTTCGCCTCGCGGTCCGGAGGAAAACGTCAGGTCGTAGGCCGGAGCCAGTTTCCACTCTCCCTTTTCATCCATGAGAAAGGTAAAATTTTTCGCATGATCATCGCGATTGTGTGCCAAAACATTAAACACCGCCAGTTGAAACATCTTCTCAACCTCACGCACATCACGGGTCAGAATTTCGCTCAAGGCAATCAAATCTTCATAATCCAACGAAGGGGTACGAAAATCAGAATGAAGTAGCCCACACGCCGTATGGCAATGTAGACGACGACTGCCCTCACGGTCAAAGCGCTGTGTCGCAAAATAACCGGCGCCATGTTGCGCGGGAAAAAGATGAGACGGGGTTAGTGCAATACCGGCCTCGCGCGCCATTTGAGCATAGATATATTCAATCGCCCCGGCATCGCTCCCATCTTGCATATTAGGAAATTTTACCAGCCAGGACTCATAAGATTCATGTAAATATTTGAAACCGTGGATAATGTGCTGGCGTGCGCTATCCACACCTATCATGGCCTTGGGTCTTGCTCCGGCTGAGGAACCGTTAAGCGCCAATAGTTCTTGCAATACCTCTCCCGCATCACCTTTTAAGATGGCTTGTGCATGAGAGGCCAGCACATCAAGGTCAATTTTGGCATGGGATCCACCTGTATTGTAATCAGGCTCATAAACGAGCGCGCCCATGCCCGTATTTCCCACATATAATAGTCTATCAAGTGAGCTAAGCTGTTCGGGTAAAATTTCTTGCATACGCAATGTGCGATCCAGCAGCAGACGTCCCCAACCATCAGGTAAACTGTCATTAAACACGCCAGGAAGCCCCTCGAATAAAAACCGCTCAAAAGTCCGAACACCCGGCTGTAAGGACAAACGTAGAGGAGAGATTTCTAAATCACGCTCGATAAAAGAGAGATGGTATTCAAAGTAAATCTGTCCGTTCCGAATAGCCAGACGGCCAACCGGTAGTATATCCACTCCAAAATTCAAGCCCACTTTTACTTCCATTACCGGCGAATAACTCATTTACGCCAGCCCTTCTTCCGAGTTGTTTTTTTACTGGACTCCAGCACCTCATCAATGGATAAAAATTCCGCTTGCTCGAATTCAGTAGCCAACACGACCTGCTCCAAAATATCTAAAACCATCAATAGTTTAAGAAAGGATTCCAAAGATATCCCTCCTTTTTGTTCAAATTTGCGTAAACTTGGCAGGCTCACACCCGAACGATTGGCCAACCCTTCTTGCGTCAGCCCTGTACTCAACCGGCGTGCACGAAGATTTTCAGCCAGCTTTTTCTGTGCTTTTGATACCGTTAATAGTGACATTATATTATCTATATCCAGCTTATAATCAACGATACTAACACTATAGTATTAATATAGTGTTATGCAAGGACAAAAGCCGTTCGAATAACAAAAACTGAAAAACCGATGTTTTATTCGGTTCGGTGACCTACACTTATAATCGCCGTGGCAAGGAGCACACGATTCGCGATGTAAAATGCAGAAAGTAGCAAGAAAAAGAGCAGCGTGAAGATTTCACGACGAAATGGAGGTTAGAATATAATTATTGATGAGATGGTGCGCAGTCATTTTAAAAAACCGGATAGGTGCAGGTGGCTATCCGGTTTTTTAATATTTGAGCGCTATTGCATATGTGTAACAAACTGAATTTGGGCTTTTTTGTTGGTGTGTGCCAGACCTAGTTCGTCATCATCGCTAAGCTGGACTTAAGTACATGTGGGCCCTGTAGCATTGTATGTTCTCACTGCCGAGACTATCGGGGCGGTATTGGCGGCTGCCGATTCGGCGTAAATAAAGCAGGCTGCACCCCTTGAAATAATCACTTGTGGAGGGGTAGTCGTATTATCATCCTGGATTGTAAAATCAGGGGAACTCAAACCGGCCAAAGGATCAATAGTGATATGATCGGGATAACCATTGACCCAAGTAACAGCAACGCCTTCGATAGTAGCCGTCGTGTTATTAATGAGCCACTGAGCATGGCTGATCGCCATAGCAGAATTGACCGCACCACGAGCACCCGCCACAGCCGCATTTTCGGCGTTTCCGGATAAATCCGCAAATTTAGGTAATGCGGTCGCTGCCAAAATACCCAGTATAACGATCACCATAACCAGTTCGATCAATGTGAAACCTTGTTGTTTGACCATGTTTTTCTCCCAATTTTATTTTTTCACACAGATTCAATAGCACCATACTATTTTATAAACTTATTATCGGAAGGTATAATAAAAACTTTAATTGTGTGACGGATTACTCATGTCGAATATTAAATCGCAACGTCGCCCAGGCTCCATAGTGGCAGGAAGATGCCCCAGGCCAAAACTAGGACGATGCCGCCGATAATGACGGTGAGAATGGGTTCAATTGCCGAACTGAGTTTATCAATATCATCTGCGACTTCAGCCTCGTAAAAGGTGGCCACTTCGGCCATCAGAGCATCAATATTACCGGTTTCTTCACCCACCGCCATCATCTGCAATACCAATGGGTCAAACATGCCGGTCGTTGTTGCCGTGCGGGTGATGGACTCACCGCGTTCTATCCCCGTTTGCATGCCGAGAATGCGCTCCTCCATGTAACAATTATCCAATATTTTGGCGACGATTTGGAGCGCTGAAATCAGCGGTACACTGGCATGGGTGGCCATGGCAAACAAGCGAGTAAAGCGGGCGAGGGTGGCACGATAAATGATATTACCAACAAGTGGTATTTTCAGTTTGTATTTATCCCAATGATAACGCCCGTTATCGCTGTTGATGTAGCGACGGACACCAAAAAATGTAATGACAGAGCCGACGAATAGTTCCTTCCAGAAGGTCACCGTGAATTCTGAGGTGCCTAGTAAAATACGTGTAGCCAAGGGCAACTCGGCACCATATTTACTGAACACGCTCGCAAAAGTGGGTAATACAAACAGATTGATAATAACAATGGCGATAATGATCGCCGTTATTACAAAACCGGGGTAGCGCAAGGCGGATTTTATTTGCTTACGGGTTTGCCGGTCGCGTTCCAGGTAATAGGCCAATTGGGTGAAAATGTCTTCAAGTTGACCGGTGGTTTCACCGATGCGTATCATTGAAACATAAAATGGATTAAATATAATCGGATGTTCGCTTAACGAAGTGGCCAAATCCCGACCGCTTTCAAGACTGTTGGTGACCGCCTGTAGGGTCTTGACTAGGGTTTTGTTTTTGCTTGATTGTGTCAAACCATGCAGTGCACTTAACATTGGCACGCCAGCTTTAATGAGGCTATGCATTTGTCGTGAAAACTGGATCAAATCAGTATCGTTTACCTTTTCAGGAAAAAGTGCATCCAGTTTTCTTTCATTACTGCTGACTTTGATCGGGGTGATGTCAACCGGCGTTAGCCCCCCTTCGATTAACTGGGTGGCGACCGCATCACTACTGACGGCTTCCATGTTGCCCGTAATGGCATCACCACGGTGGCCGCGTGCTTTGTATTGATAGAGAGGCATCGATTGATGCTACGTTTGCCAGCCACTGATGCGCATCACTTCGCTGAGCGAGGTTTTTTTATGTGCAGCTAGGGTTAACGCGTTATTCAGTAGTGGTACAAACTGTTGTTGTTCTTTTGCCCCTTGTTTGAAGGCCGCATAGTCTTGTTGGCGCAAGGCATCAGCCAGTTCGTTGGTAATTTCTAACATTTCGTATACCGCCGTGCGACCGCGGTAACCGCTGTGGTTGCACGCAGGGCAACCGGCACCGTGATAAAAATGCAATGTTGTAGCACGTTCTTTTTCGACTACCGCATTGACCCAGGCTTGTTCACCCGGGTCTGGCTTTTTCAGGGTGATGCATTTTTCACAAATGAGACGGAGTAATCGTTGCGCGATAATGGCTTGTACCGCCGAGGCGACTAAAAATCCTTCTATACCCATATCGATGAGTCGTACGGCAGTACTGATCGCATCATTGGTATGTAGCGTCGATAAAACCAGATGCCCGGTAATCGCTGCGCGCAGGGAAATCTCTGCCGTTTCTCTATCTCGTATTTCACCTACTAGAATAATATCTGGATCCTGCCTCAGTGTTGTTCGCAAGACCCGCGCAAAATCCAGGCCAATTTTCGAATTGACCTGAACCTGATTGATCCGCGGTAAGCGAAATTCCACAGGGTCTTCAACCGTGATTATTTTTTTCTCAGGGCAGTTCAGTGTATTGAGTGCAGCGTAGAGCGTGGTGGTTTTGCCACTGCCGGTAGGACCTGTAACCAGGATCAATCCGTGTGGCCGATGGATTGCCTTTTCCAGGCGGACTCGCAATTCTGGAGGCAGGCCTATATTTTCCAGGTTGAGGATGTCACCGGATTGATCTAATAAACGCATGACCACAGCTTCACCATACTGGGTCGGCAGCGTCGAAAAACGGACATCCACTTCACGTTGTTTGAGTTTAATGTTGAAACGACCATCTTGGGGTAAGCGACGCTCGGCAATATCCAGACCGGCCATCAATTTCAAACGAGAGACCAGTGCCGGCACAATAGCTTTTTCATCCATCACCTGCTCATGTAATACACCGTCTATGCGGCGACGAATACGTAATACCGAGGCATCGGGCTCGATGTGAATATCTGATGCTCCTACGGTCATCGCATCTTCAAACATTTTTTCAATAAGGCGAACAACAGGCGCATCAGAAGAACTGACCGACTGATCGAGCAAACCCAGATCAAACACAGTGTCTCCCAGGTCTTCATCTACGGCGGTGGCGAGACTTTGAATTTCACTGTCATTTTGGTAAACCCGGTCGATGGCATTGGCTAATTCACTTTCCTTAACGACGGCCACGTCAACAGAGTCTTTTATGATTTTGACAAGATCATCGTAGTCAAAAATATTGGTAGGGTCGGCCATTCCTATCAGCACGCTTTGCCCGGTTTTTTTCAGGGCGATGGCTCGGTAACGACGTGCTGCTGTTTCCGGTATTAGTTTTACAACATCGGCTTGAAATTGAAATTGATCGAGATCAATATAAGGAATATCAAGTTGACGAGATAACAGTTTGAGCACATCGTCTTCTTTAACATAACCGTTTTCGATCAGGGTTCGGCCTAATTTACGACCCGACTGTTTTTGTTCTTCAAGGGCGGCGGCAAGCTGTTTTTCGGAAATCAGTTTATGTTTAACCAGCAAGTCACCCAGGCGAAGACGTTTAGCCATGACTCATGTCTCCGGTATAACATGAGGTTGGGTTGGTGCCGATTGACTGATCTGATCAAAACGCTGACGGGTGCGATTGAGATCTTGTTGCCAGGTTGAATTTTCATCGACGACCCAGGGGCGTAGCAAAATGACCAGCTCACTTTTTCGCGTCACTTTTTTGGTATGCTGAAAAAGGGGGCCAATCAGTGGAATATTACCTAACACTGGGACGGAGGAAACTTGATCGCGAGTCCGGTTTTGCATGAGTCCACCAATCACGATGACTTGGCCACTGCGAGCACGCACAATGCTGTCCGATTCACGAATCGTGCTGACCGCAAGGGGGACGTTCAATTGCCCTGCGCTGGTCAGACTGATTTGTTTAAAACGTTCACTGACCTCGCTGACTGAAGGGTGGATATGTAAGGTGATAATGCCATCTTCACTGATTTGGGGAATCACATCAAGTGCCACACCTGAAAAAAAAGGGGTAAATTCAACATCAATGGACTGGTTGCTATTGACCGTTGAGCCGGATAAATTGCTTTGACTTTTGACGTTGGTTACAAAAAACTCATCGGTACCGACTTTGATCACCGCTTTTTGATTATTAACGGTGGAAACGCGAGGGCTGGATAAAACATTCACATCGCCCTGAGTTTCCAAAAATTCCAGAAAACTGCTGAAATCACCAAAATTAAGACCCAGCGCGAACATCCCACCAAAAGCTGATGCAACATCGGAACGAATGGTGCCCAAATCAGTGGGATCAAGGGCATTACTTTGCCCCTGTATATTGCTGAAACCCGTTTCGAAAATCGTGTTGCCACCAAATTGACCCGCGACAATGGAATTGGATCCCTGATTGGCAATGCCAGACCAGTTAATGCCGGTTTGAAAGCCATCGCTTAATTCGACTTCGAGAATTTTAGCTTCCAATATGACTTGGCGTTGAATGATATTTTGTGTTTTTTCTAAATAGATGGCTACTGAGCGCAACTCTGCTGGCATCGCGCGGATAACCACCATGCCCGATTGAGCATTAATAACCACTTGACGGCCTTCATTACTGCCAATGAGCGCTTCTAATGCAAGCGCAAGTTCGCTCCAGAAATCAGATACGGAGGACGTATCGACTTGACTGCCCGAGATACTGCCTCTACCGTTTGAGTTTGTCGGTCTGTTGCCATTACCGTTATTGTTAAAATTAGGTGAATTCAAATTATTAGAGGGATTAGAAGAACCAGAAGGCCGGTTGTTTCTAATCTGACCGGAGCTGATTTGTATTTGTGACCGGCCCTTACGAATAACGTTAAGGTAATCTATTTTAAAAATCTGTGATCGTAACTGGGCGGGCATGACTTCAAAACCATTGTTAATGCGTTTATAGTCGTAATTATAAACATTGCGCACGGTTTCCATGACGTCATCTATGGTCACGTTTTTCAGTGTTAAACTGATGCTGCCCTCTACTGTGGGATGGGTGATCATGTTGTAGGGAGTATCTTTCACCAGACTCATAAAAAAAACCTGAGCAGGAATGTTACTGACATCAATGTCAAAACGGTGTTCGGGTGGACTCAAGTCAGCGGGATTGAGCTTTGTTTTTTTTGGAGCCGTCGCAATGTTGGAGGAGGGCGATGTTTGTTGTGCAGCGATGACGGTATTTTGCTCTATACTTTCTGCCAGGCTGTCTTTAATTTCAAGCGCGACACTGCTGCCTCGCGGCGGAACCGTTTGACAGGCGCCAACCATCAGCATGCTGATTATTATACAAAATCGTCGATAGAATAGTGAGTTTATCATCATATCAAGCTTACTCTTCAGCGGTTTTGGAAATTTGAGGTGAGTGCTGCCAAATGACGGTTTTGACCTCTTTTGGAGCTAGAGACAGTGTTATATTTTTACCTTTTACTCGCAACTGAACTTGTCCCTGTTGAATATCAACGACCGTGGCACCATTGATGTCATCACCCGGTATGACGACATAATCATTGATGACAGCGGTGCGCCGTTGTGAGGAAACCAGGGTTGAGCGGAGTACCCATGCTGAGGTTTTGTTTTGTTGCACCGGAGCTATTGTGGCAGTGGCTTTGTTGCTGTTGCCAATAGGAGGGCGTGTTGGGTCCTCCAGTTCGGCCTGAGCGGGTGCAATAGCACTGGTGTTTATCGCTAACATACAGATAATGAATAAGGTTTTATACACCGATCCACCTCTCATCTAAACTTAATGTGTGTATGGTAATAGTCACTCTGGCCTGTGGAAATTCCAGGACTTGATAATTCACCGTATCCCAATAAAAACGCCAAGGCATGTCTTCGAGAGCTTGTAGATAATGCAATGTACTAAAAAAGTCACCTTCAAAAATAATTTGTACGCCATGTTTGTAAATGTTGTAGGTTTTTTCTGGCGCGACTTCATTTTTAATTTCTTTTTCAATCGCAACTGTATTGTCAGGAAATAAAGGATGGGTACCCAGGCTGCGGAGTTGTGTTAAGACCAGGCTACTTTGTGTTTCCAACAGGTCTCGTAGTACCGAAACCATTTTTTGGGGTGCAATAAATTCCCCGGTCAAGCTGTTTTGTTGCTGTCTGAGCTGTTTTAGAATACGCTCTATTTCATCAATACGTTGTTTTTTTTGTATTAATTGATGGTGCGCTGGCTGAGTGTCTGCCGCAGTCAATTGTGTTGCAATGCCCTCTATTTTTTGATTGAGATTTTGCATGTCAGTGAGTACCTGTTCTTGCTTCATGACTTCAGGTGTCATTAACCAGGTATCCCAGCTTATAAAGAGTATAGTGAGAATTGTGATGGAGGCCAAAGCACGCTCACGTAATGAATAGGATTCAAAGTATTCGCTTCCCTTCTGCAAAGCCTGGCTTATTTTTTCTTTCATTGTTTCGCCTCTTCAGGCGCGTCTGTACCGGTGTATACGGTAAAATGGATATACTTTTCATTCGACTTTTGACGTTCAATTTGTAACAAACCAAAATGGGTGCCAGAGAGCGTAGCCTCAGCCGATAGCTGTTCTAAAAACAGGGGGACTAACGCGGGTTTGAGGGCGCCGCCTCTAATGATCAGGTTTTGGCCGCCTGCTTGAACCGAAAAGCCGGTTAGCCAGACCCCTTTAGGTAATTGACGAGAAAAACTCTCCAGATAACCAGAAACGCCTCGGCTATAACTGTTTCGCGCCTGGGTCAATTGTGTCACCGTTTTACGTTCGGTCAGCAATTGTTGCTCAAGCTGCGCTAATTTTTTCTGAAGTGAAACCTTGGGTTTACCATCAAGCGGTTTAATGCCGATAGCGCTCAGTTGGGTGATTTGTCTTTCGGATTGCTTTTGTAATGAGATAAAATCGGATTGTAAATATTGAGTTTGCTGCCAGCCCCAGCCATACAAACCCAATAACAACAATATAACTGCGCCACAAGCCTGTAATAAAGCATGGAACGAAAGCAATTTTCGTTCCTTACGAAATATAGGCTGAAACAAATTAATTTGTTGTTTTATCACGGTGTTAATACTTCCGTATATCCCTTTACGAAACAAATCTGGATTGAGGCGAAATGCTTATATTCGCGCTACTACTTTTCGATATCGACCATGAGAGGCTTAAACTTGAATGCTAATAGGGAGATGATGTTGATCGCTGATGTGTCAATATTTTACCGGGCATCCGGTTACGAAATTTTTTGTATTCCTTCATAATGCCGCGGGTATATACCTATAGCGTTATGGATTTAGTCCTTTCACGCGTATCTGCACCTCATTTTTGGCTTTTCTTTAATCAAAAAAACTCGACTTAGCCCACTAGGCCTGCGTTTTATTCCAATTAGAAAAACCGAATCTAAAGTACATTTGCACGCGTTAACACCTAAATTCATAACGCCACGGGTATATATGAACTGAAAATGACGATTGAACAAACACAGATGAAATACCAAATAGGGAAGTGATGACGCCCTTATTTCTTAGGAGACACTCCAAAAATTGAATAAACCCAAGAGCTGTTATGCGGGAGCGGAGACCCTTGTCTTTTTGTTAATTTGGCGTGTATCCTAAGTTAGGTGCCAGCCAGTATTCCGTATCTTTGAGGCTTATGCCTTTACGTTTTGCGTAGTCTATGACCTGGTCTTTGTTAATCTTGCCAACAGCAAAGTAATTTGATTCTGGATGGCTGTAATACAATCCGCTTACCGCTGCGGTGGGTACCATGGCTTTGCTTTCGGTTAAACAGATGCCGGTATTTTGTTCGACCTGTAACAAATCCCAGATCAGGTCTTTTTCGGTATGGTCAGGGCAGGCGGGATAGCCAGCGGCGGGTCGTATACCTTGGTATTCCTCTTTGGTTAATTGATTTTTACTTAAGTTTTCATTGGCCTGGTGCCCCCAGAACTCTTTGCGTACCCGTTCATGTAAACGCTCAGCAAAAGCCTCGGCTAAACGGTCGGCCAGCGCCTTGAGCATGATGGCACTGTAATCATCATGATTTTTTTCATATTCAGTCACCCGTTCATCAATGCCTATTCCTGTAGTGAGAGCAAAAGCACCGATGTAGTCATTGATACCGCTTTCTTTGGGCGCGATAAAGTCACTCAAGCAACGATTGGGCTTTCCTGAGGCTTTTTCTTGTTGCTGACGCAGGTTGTGGAAGTTTAATCGTGACTCGCTACGTGATTCATCTTTGAATACGGTAATATCATCGCCCACACTATTGGCAGGAAACAACCCGATCACCGCTTTTGCGCCCAGCCATTGTTCTTCGATAATTTGTTTTAACATGGTTTGTGCATCGGCAAAGAGTTTTGTCGCCTCTTCTCCTTTTTCAGCATCCTGTAAGATTTTAGGGTAAGATCCTTTAAGTTCCCAACTGTGGAAAAAGGGCGTCCAGTCAATGTAATCTACTAGTTCAGCCAGTGGGTAATCATCAAAGACCTTTGTGCCCAGAAAGCTGGGCGTTGTGGATTGATAGCCTTGCCAATCCAGCGTTGTCTTGTTGGCTTGAGCTGCGGCTAAACTGAGCCATTTATGTGCCGCTTGTCGGCTGGCGTGACGTGCTCGAACTTCTTTATAGTCTTTATTGAGATCAGCAATAAAATTGCTACGTAACTGGTCTGAAATCAAACTTTGCGCGACGCCAACAGCGCGTGAAGCATCTTTTACCCAGACAACGGGGTGATCATATCCGGGTGCGATTTTTACGGCAGTATGAGCTTTTGAGGTGGTAGCACCACCTAGCATTACCGGGGTGTTGAGTTTTAAACGTTGCATTTCTTTAGCAATGTGAATCATTTCTTCTAGCGAAGGGGTAATCAAACCCGATAAGCCAATGATATCAACGTTGTGTTTTTTTGCTTCGTCCAGGATGGTTGAGGTTGGTACCATGACACCGATGTCGATTACTTCAAAATTGTTACATTGCAAGACAACACCAACTATGTTCTTGCCAATGTCATGCACGTCGCCTTTCACCGTTGCCATTAAAATTTTACCGTTGCTTCTTGATTCTCCTGCCGATTTTTCAGCTTCTATAAAGGGGAGTAGATGTGCGACTGCTTTTTTCATGACACGCGCGGATTTGACAACCTGAGGTAAAAACATTTTGCCATCACCAAAAAGATCGCCTACCGTATTCATGCCATCCATCAGCGGACCTTCAATCACTTGAATAGGGCGGTCAAAAGCGAGGCGTGCTTCTTCGGTATCTTCTACAATAAAACCATCTACGCCTTTTACCATGGCGTGAGCGATCCGTTTGGCGACCGGCCAACTGCGCCATTCCAGGTCTTCTTTTTTTGCTTGAACTCCATCGCCTCTGTATTTATCGGCAATCTCAAGCAGACGATCCGTCGCATCATTGCGTCGATTAAGAACGACATCTTCAACACGTTCACGTAGTTCTTCAGACAAGTCATCGTAAACGGCAAGTTGTGCGGCATTAACGATGCCCATGTCCATGCCGGCTTTGATGCAGTGATACAAAAATACGGCATGGATGGCTTCACGAACCGGGTTATTCCCGCGGAATGAAAACGAGACATTGGAGACCCCCCCACTGACCATGGCATGGGGAAGGTTTTGTTTGATCCAGCGGGTCGCTTCTATGAAATCGACAGCGTAATTGTTGTGTTCATCAATGCCGGTTGCGACCGCAAAAATATTAGGGTCAAAGATAATATCTTCCGGAGGGAAGGCCACTTCGTTAACTAATATAGTGTAAGAATTTTTACATATTTCGATTTTTCGTTCCAGAGTGTCTGCCTGACCCTGTTCATCAAAGGCCATTACCACGGTTGCCGCGCCATATTTTTTAATGAGTTTAGCGTAGGTAATGAACTGTTCTTTGCCTTCTTTAAGTGAAATGGAATTAACGATGCCTTTACCTTGGATACACTTTAAGCCTGCTTCAATGATTTCCCATTTTGACGAATCGACCATGATTGGCACTTTGCAAATGTCAGGTTCAGAGGCCAACAGGTTTAAATAGTGAATCATGGATGCTTTGCCATCTAGCATTGCTTCATCCATGTTAATATCGATAATTTGAGCACCGTTTTCGACTTGTTCTTTGCAAACCTCCAGCGCTTCGTCGAATTGTCCGGCGAGGATCAGTCGTTTAAATTTAGCGGATCCGGTAACATTCGCGCGTTCTCCCACATTAACAAATAAGGATTCTTTGTTGGTGTTGAACGGTTCCAGGCCAGAGAGTCGGCTGGCAGTTGGGTTGTTTGGAATCTGGCGTGGCGCAGCATCTTTGACGACTTCGGCAATGGCTTTAATGAAACCAGGCGAGGTTCCGCAGCAACCCCCAACAATATTAAGCAAACCACTTTCCGCCCATTCTTTTATAAAACCGGCCATATTTTCTGGGGTATCATCATAGCCTGTCTCTGCCAATGGATTGGGTAAACCCGCATTAGGATGAGCGCTGACATAACAGTTCGCCACACGTGAGAGTTCTTCAACGTATTGACGTAATTCTTCAGCGCCTAAGGCACAGTTTAAGCCAATTGAAATCGGGTTGGCATGAGCGAGTGAGTTGTAAAAAGCTTCAGTGACCTGGCCGGTCAGCGTTCGGCCCGATTGATCCGTAATCGTCCCGGATATCATAATGGGCAATTCCATTGCACGTTCTTCAAAAACGCTTTTCACCGCAAAAATCGCAGCCTTGGCATTGAGGGTGTCGAAGATGGTTTCGATTAAAATCGTGTCCGAACCCCCGTCAATCAGTCCGCGAGTGGCTTCGCTATAATCTGTTACCAATTGGTCAAAGGTGATTTTTCGTGCGGCAGGATCATTTACGTCAGGTGAAATAGAACAAGTCTGGCTGGTCGGCCCCAGCACTCCGGCAACAAATCGGGGTTGCTCAGGTGTGGCAATGGCATCACAGGCTTCTCTAGCCATTTTGGCGCCGGCAACATTAAGCTCGTAATTCAACGACGCCAGACCGTAGTCGTGCAGGGTTGCGGCATTGGCACCAAAGGTATTGCTTTCGATAATATCAGCACCGGCTTCCAGGTATTCAATATGGATTGCTTTGATGATATCAGGTTGGGTGAGCACGAGCAGGTCGTTATTACCTTTAAGATCTGAAGGCCAGTCAGCAAACCGCGTGCCTCTATACTCTTTTTCCTCCAGTTTGTATTTCTGAATCATCGTACCCATAGCGCCATCTAGAATAAGGATACGTTCTTTAAGGAGTTGTTCTAGCTGTGACATGTTTTTTAGCCTAGTAAATGAAGCCGATTATTTTATCATTATTTGAGAAGTGCTACAAAGTGATCTTAAAGGTAGCTTCAAAAATTATTTCACATTACAAAGTGAAATATTTTGTTGGCTCCATTGGGCTACTTGTTGCAATGCTTTATTGAGAACCCAAACGGTTAACGGGTGAATAAGGCCTGTTTGTTCGGCCATCGAAATGACTCGTTCCGGAGAAATAAATCCTCGTTCAGGATGAGTCCAGCGCAAGAGTGCTTCTACATTTTTAATACGTCGATTCTACATATCAATTTTGGGCTGGTAGTGCAGTTCGAGTTCTTCTGCATGTGATGCTTGATTTAATTCAGTGTGCATCCTATTCATTGTGTTGTCAGGATGATGGGTCAATCATTGTCGGGCTATTCGGGGCATTTTCAACGCAGCCATGGAATGAGAAACTTTGTAATTGTACGCCTATAGATATACCCGTAGCGCTTGAGATTTAGGTGTTGAGTGTGCGTCCTATTCATTTCCTGGCAAGGCGAAATGACGAGTAATAGTGGGCTATTGCGAGGAATTTCAACGTAGCCAGGGAATTAAGAGGGTGTGCAATCACACCTAAATCTTAATCGCTACGGGTATATAGCGGCAGGCTGATCTTTAGATTGACCCTATCGTTTTATAAAAAGCTGACTCAGAATAATTTCACTGCTTTTCTAGGATAAAGCTAGAGACTCATATTCTCTAGAGTCCAGAATGAAATGTGTCAGAATTTTTTACAGTTTGGCTAGAATTCCAGAATGAGATATCGATATTTTCTATAAGTGAATGTTTTGATAAGGTTTCTTTTTTCTGGCATCAATCCTGCTATATCTCCGGTTATAACGGTTTACATTTTAGTTAGCCGGATAACAATAATAAATGAGAATGAAATAACTGATTGTGTAGCTTGCATATTGACTCGATGTTATCGACAAGATAACCCGGTCATAATAATAAAAATGCTTTTACCTGCGAAAAGTTCAATATTGCAAGCTGCTATTTTTTTGTTTTTTACGGTAACCTGAAGTTTATTCTTTTAATTTCAACTTTAATTCGCCGTCCGCAATCTGAACCGTTTCGATGCCATCAGCAAAAGATTTCCAAAAGCCTTGTTCGCCACCGAATTCTCGCACCAGATCAATATTTTTTAATCCGCCTAACCATGCATTAGGTACAGGTACGCCCATGACACTGAGGCCTCTTAACATCACTATCGGGCGTTTTTCACGATAAGCAAGTTCAATGCCGCCGCGCACTTTAAGCGTTTTTCCGCCCAATACAGGGAAATCCTCATCAACAGGCATTAATAATTTTGCACTAATCAAGTCTTCTGATAAATCGATGGCTAATTTATCTGCTAGATTGGTGTTTTTTGCCAATAAAGCATTTATTTCATTTTCCGTTAACGAAATTTCTCTTGATGCCCCTTTCTCACTATAAGCTTCAGGTTCAAGAGGTTCGCTTGACTCATTGAAGTTTTGCCGAATATCCTGTTTTTTGCGCATAGCAAACGATTCAAGGCGCTCCAGCTTATTATCCAATACGCGTTGCTCTTTTTTATTCAGTGTAACCGGGGTGAACTGGGTGGGGAATAAATAGGCGTTAAAAACCCAATACGAGAGCGCAGCAGTTACTACGACGGCCAGCAAAACAAACAATACGATATGTACTTGATCAAAGCGTTTTACCGGTTGAGTACGCATGTTTTCATTATTAGTATCCATAGTTTTATAGTGACGCATGATAGAGAATTAGTCAAAAAATAATAATGAGAACTATGATCTGAAATCGCCCCATAACATTTGAATGCTGGTTAACGCGGCGGCGGTTGCCGTTTCTGTACGCAGTATTCTTGGGCCTATGCGTATGGTATGAAAGCCGTATGTGAGTGCATATTTAATTTCGTCGGCATGTAAGCCTCCTTCTGGGCCAATTAACAAAGATACGCCATCAGGCTGCTCGGTAAGCTTGCTGATGCTCGTACTACTTTGCGCATCCAGTAGCAACTTACATTGACTATTTAATGTGGGCAATACCTTTTTGAGTACAGTAATGGGTTTAATGCTGACGATGCGATTACGTCCGCATTGTTCACACGCGCTGTTGGCTAAAGTTTGCCAATGGCTTAGTTTTTTTTTAGCTTGTTCGCCTTTGAGTGAAATTTCGCAGTGTGTGGTAATGACAGGGTGAATTTTTGTAACGCCCAGTTCTACTGCTTTTTGAATAGCATAAGTCATGCGATCTCCTTTGGATATTGCCTGGAGCAGGGTGATAATTAAAGGAGATTCTTTATCAATATTCAAAAAACGTAATATTTTAAATTGTAACGATTTTTTATCAACGTCAGTGACTTCGCAGAGATACTCCCCACCTTCACCATTGAAAGCATGGAATAGATGGCCTTTTTTTAAGCGTAAAACACGCGATAAATAATGTGCTGTTTGACCATTAATATGATGGTCTGTTTGTGGCTGTAATGGCAGGGGTAAGTAAACTCGACTGATTCTCATTCCGGCATAGTAACCTTAAAATACTCTGCATACCAAATGGGAAAAAGAGATGCTATGGATGGATGATTGATTGGTCTCGGTCACATTGCTTTGTGTGTGGAATGGTTGTTTAAATCTAAAAAATCAGTTGATTCATGGTGCATAACTCAAGCTTTTTTAAAGTTAAGGTATTTTACAGGAGAAATTGGAGGGCAAGTGTAGTCAGTGGTCGTATTCGCCGCTCTTGCTACGAAGGGGACTCTCAGACCCCCCTTAGTTTAAGTTAAACCTAAATGATTCCAAATTTCTGTAGTGGGCTGGGTTCGGTTCATCGTATAAAAATGCAGGCCGGGTGCGCCTTGTTCAAGCAAGTTTTGGCAGAGACGCGTTACCACGTCGAGTCCGAATGCGCGTAATGACTCAGTATCGTCGCCGTAACCGATGAGTCGCTGTCTGATCCACCTTGGAATTTCAGCGCCGCAGGTATCAGAGAATCTAGCGAGTTGGATATAATTGGTAATTGGCATAATGCCCGGAATAATAGGGATGCTGATGTTGGACTTTTTGCACTCTTCTACGAAGTAAAGATAACTGTCAATATTATAAAAATATTGGGTGATCGCGCTGTTGGCACCCGCTGTCACTTTTTGTTTGAAATGGGTCAGATCGATTTGTGCGCTACTTGCTTGAGGGTGCGTTTCAGGGTAGGCCGCCACTTCAATATGAAAGTGATCTCCCGTTTCACTACGAATAAATGCAACGAGCTCATTGGCGTAACGAAACTCGCCTATTTCTTGCATACCAGAGGGCATGTCGCCTCTTAGAGCGACGATACGTTTGATCCCTTCTTGTTGGTAAGTTTGCAGTATCTGGCGAATGTTCTCTTTTGTAGAACCGATGCACGATAAATGGGGTGCGGCTTGCTGTCCTGATTTTTGTAGTTCTACTACAGTTTCCAATGTCCCGTCTTGAGTGCTGCCACCCGCACCAAAGGTCACTGAAAAAAAACTGGGGTTTAGAGTGCTTAAGCTTTTTGTGGTCGCACGTAGTTTTTCTGCCCCTGCTGTTGTTTTAGGTGGGAAAAACTCTAGGCTAAATTCGCCGGATGGTTTCATAGTGATGTCCTTAAAAATGGGCAAAGAAGGAATAAATGACATCCACTCCTGCTTTGCCCTTGGATAATGCTAGTGCTTAATAGCGATAGTGATTAGGCTTATAAGGGCCTTCCACCGGAACACCAATGTAGTCTGCCTGCTCTTGAGAAAGCGTGGTTAAATTAACGCCGATTTTCGCCAAATGTAGACGTGCAACTTCTTCATCCAGATGTTTTGGCAGAATATGAACTGCGATTTCATACTGATCGGGTCTAACAAAAAACTCAATTTGCGCCAAAACTTGATTGGTAAAAGAATTGGACATCACAAAGCTGGGGTGGCCGGTACCACAACCCAGGTTAACCAGACGACCTTCGGCCAACATAATGATGCGATTGCCGCTAGGCAGGATGATATGGTCAACCTGTGGCTTGATGTTTTCCCACTGGTATTGGCGCATGCCGTTGATATCGATTTCGTTATCGAAATGGCCAATGTTGCAGACGATGGTTTGGTTTTTCATTTGCACCATATGGTCATGGGTAATGATGTCTTTATTCCCTGTGGTGGTGACAAAAATATCACCTTGAGAGGCCACGTCTTCCATAGTTACGACGCGGAAGCCTTCCATCGCCGCTTGCAAGGCACAAATAGGGTCAATTTCGGTGATCCATACTGTTGCACCCAGCCCCTTCAACGACTGAGCAGAGCCTTTACCGACGTCACCATAACCACAGACAATGGCAATTTTCCCGGCGATCATCACATCAGTCGCGCGTTTGATGCCGTCAACCAAAGATTCACGACAACCATAAAGATTGTCAAATTTTGATTTGGTCACCGAGTCATTGACGTTCATCGCGGGGAACAGTAATTCACCACTTTCAACCATTTCGTAGAGGCGGTGAACGCCGGTTGTAGTTTCTTCGGTGACACCTTGAATGTTTTTGGCTTGTTTGGTCCAGAATTGAGGATCTTCTTTCATCATCTTGGCTAGTACGCCGAGTATGCATTTAAACTCTTCGTTATCGGTCGTCGATGGGTCAGGTACGACGCCAGTCTTCTCATATTCCACGCCTTTATGTACCAGCAGTGTAGAGTCACCGCCATCGTCAAGAATCATATTGGCCGTTTCACCGTCAGGCCATCTAAACGCTTGCTCGGTACACCACCAGTACTCTTCCAAGGTTTCACCTTTCCATGCAAAAACCGGAATATTGGCAGCAGCAATAGCGGCAGCGGCGTGATCTTGAGTTGAAAAGATATTGCAGGAGACCCAGCGTATTTGAGCGCCGAGTTCAATCAGGGTTTCGATCAGTACGGCGGTTTGAATCGTCATGTGCAGACTGCCCATGATACGAGCACCTTGAAGAGGTTTTGTTGCACCGTATTTTTTACGCAGCGCCATAAGCCCCGGCATTTCGGTCTCGGCGATGTTCATTTCCTTGCGACCCCAATCGGCCAGTGAAATGTCGGCTATTTTGTAATCGGTAAATTCAGACATGATTGTCCTCCAAATTAACCGAGCGCCGTTGTTAATGAAGCCTCTTTCCGAGCCTGGCAAACTTCAGGGAGTTTGTCGCAGCGCTCCTCGGAAGAAGGGAATAACTATAAACGAAATAGTATATTAAATACCGGCAGCATCACGCAATGCGTCTGCTCTATCTGTTTTTTCCCAGGGTAAATCAATATCGCTGCGACCAAAGTGGCCATAGGCTGCAGTGGGCCGATAAATCGGGCGGAGCAGGTCTAGCATTGCGATCAAACCTTTGGGGCGCAAGTCGAAATGTTCGCGTACCAACTCTATAATGCGAGTATCAGCGACTTTGCCGGTGCCAAAAGTGTCTACGGAGATCGAAGTGGGTTCAGCGACACCAATAGCGTAAGAAATTTGAATTTCACAGCGTTCGGCTAAGCCTGCTGCGACTATATTTTTGGCGACGTAACGGCCGGCATACGCGGCTGAACGATCGACCTTGGACGGGTCTTTGCCCGAAAAGGCCCCGCCACCATGTCTAGCCATCCCGCCGTAAGTATCAACAATGATTTTACGACCGGTGAGGCCACAATCACCGACTGGGCCACCGATAACGAATCGACCTGTTGGGTTAATATGATATTGTGTATCCGCATTTAACCATTCAGCAGGCAATACTGGTTTGATGATTTCTTCCATCACCGCTTCGCGCAGAGCTTCCGTTGTGATGTCGGGCTGATGCTGGGTAGAAAGAACCACCGCTTCTATGCCGACTGGCTTATGGTTTTCGTACCGAAAGGTCACTTGGCTTTTTGCGTCAGGACGTAACCAAGACAGGGTGCCATTTTTACGAACTTCGGCTTGGCGCTTAACCAAGCGGTGAGCATAAGTAATCGGCGCGGGCATGAATACTTCGGTTTCATTTGAGGCATAACCGAACATTAAGCCCTGATCCCCCGCACCTTGCTCGTGGTCTTCGAATTCATCAACGCCTTGGGCAATGTCAACTGATTGTTTATCGATAGACGTGATCACCGCGCAGGATTCCCAGTCAAAACCCATGTCAGAGTGGTTGTAACCAATGTCTTTGATTGTTTGTCGGACGACAGTTTGCATATCGACCCAGGCCGAAGTGGTGATTTCTCCAGAAATGACCACCATGCCGGTATTGACCATCGTTTCGCAGGCAACACGTGCTTTAGGATCCTGTTCAAAAATGGCGTCGAGAATACTATCTGAAATTTGATCCGCTACCTTATCTGGATGACCCTCCGATACGGATTCTGATGTGAAAAGATAGCTATTAGTCGCCATTAATTATTCTCCCTGATTTGAAATTGGATATTGTGTTTAATGCTTATCTTTGGGGTGGTTATAGCTAAAGATGAGCGTATAGTCTTCAAAGATACTTAACGTTAAGATTGTAAGTTGTTGTGTTTAGATTGCTACAATTCAATATAACTCCGTATTTTACCCCCGAACACAACATAAAAACAAATTTTAATGCTTGATTACTGTTAGATTAACCCTAATCGTTGCATAAAAAACTAGGCTCAGGCGCTTTTAGAGCAGTATTTTGTTATCGGTTATACTAAATATTCGATAAAGTGATGGAGGGTTATAAAGCTATGTTCAGAGGGATTGTTTTTTCAATAATATTACTGCTGCTTTTTCTTTCGCCCGTTTATGCTTGTGAGAGTGCTGGGACGAATGTACATGTTGGTGAAGTGACGGCGATCAGCGCGGGTACGTTTACTTTGCTTGATGCCGAGACGGGTTCCCCTATTGAGTTTACCGCCAGCTCGGAACTTTTGCTGACCTTAGCGGGATTACAGCGAACGATAGCGGTGGACTATAGTGAAGAACAAGGGCGCTTGGTGGCTTTGGCGGTGCGCTAGGAGGCAATTTTTTCTACAATGCCGACTAATCCGAACCGTTACTCAACATTATTTAAAGAGGCTGAATGAGCAAGTTATTTCGTGCGCATTCCGAAGTGTGCTGTTATGATAGGTAGTTGTTAATCTTGACTTTATTAAGGGAGTATTTTATGAAACTGAGTATTATATTATTTGCATTGATGTTTACAATGAGTTCTTCAGTTTTTGCGGAAATGAGTTTAGGTAAAATAGCTGATTCTGTTGATACGGAGAAAGCGACGGAATCTGTGGATACGGAAAAGCTGAAGAGTGCGGTGAGTGGTGATGGTGTTGACTTGGACGGTGCAGCAGAGTCCGTTGATCTAAAAGGCGTAGCCGAATCTGTTGATTTAGATAAAGCGAAAGAGTCAGTGGATATCAGTGAGGCAAAAGGACTTTTAGATTAAGCAAATTATTTCTGCTTGGTTTAGCGTTCTCAAGTGGCAACATGGACTTTTGAAGTGATCTTTAAATGTTCGTGTTTGTTGGGCTACTTGAGGCGCATTGTCAGAACACCTGCTACGTTTATCGCTTTTTCTCAAGCATCCGCAAAATTTTCGACCCGCATAATCGTAGCGCCTGCGACCGCTGCGGGAATGACAAACAGGTTAAGACCCGGAATAATAGTTGCGGTCATTACAATCGTACCAAATCCCATCGAAGTGAGTCTTTTTTCGCGTAATTTTTTCTTGGTATCCTTGAAATTAATACCGTGATTAGCCATCGGATAGTCAGTGTATTCAAGAGCCAGTAACCATGCGCCCAGTAAAAACCAGACGAAGGGTGCCGCGATATTAATTACGGGAATGAAGAACAACATTAATGCTGGCACGAAACAAAGCAGCATATAGAGTATTTTTCCGAATTCATTGTTAATACTGACGGCAATGTCACGTATTATGCTGAGCTTAGTCTTCTCATTTTTTTGAACTGCTGCGTTATCAGGGTTGATTGCTCGTTCCACAGCAGCAGCAAGTGGGCCATTAAATGGTGAACTTACAATATTGGCAATGATGCTGAACGTATAAAAGACCAGAACCAAACTACTGATGGTAAAGAGCACCCACAGAGGTTGTTTCAACCATTGCAGCCAATCGGGTAGATCAGGCATGATCCATGCGAGAAAAGTTTCAAATTGATTAATGCCTAAAAATATTAAACCAGAAAAAAGCACAACATTAATGCACAGTGGCACCATTACGTAACGCCAAAGAGACCGTTTAAAAATAAAGCCAAAGCCGCGTAAAAAATACGAAGCGCCACGTAGCGGGTTTCCTGTCATCGATTTTTATTTTTTTTAGTAAAAACGAAATGTGAGTATAGCGTAATAAATTCGAGATTTCACATGGCGTATGCGGTGAACCCGATGGTCATCGATCCATGTGTTTGATCATCACGCTTAAGAAAATATTCTTTAAGTGACTGTTTCAGCATCACATCTCGTATTTAGTGGTTCAAGAATAGTATTGGGTTTTTTAAGTATGGCGGTTATTTCGTCTGCCGGTAAAGGTCGGCTGAATAAATATCCTTGAATTTCCTCACACTTTAGGTCGTCAACAAATCCGAGTTGATCTCTCGTCTCGATGCCTTCGGCAATGACAGTTAAGCCCATTTTATGTGAAATATCCAAAATGGCCGTAACAATGGCAGCATCACTGTCGTCATTGTTCACATTTTTGATGAACCCTCGGTCTATTTTGACAGTATCAATGGGGAATCGTTTGAGGTGATTGAGTGAAGAGTAACCCGTGCCAAAATCATCAATCGCAATACGAATGCCCAGATTATGCAGCATATTCAATGTGGCTACTGCCGAGTCTGTATCCTTCATTATGGCCGTTTCAGTAAGTTCTAACTCCAAAAAACGGGGGGCAAGCTGTGTTTCATCCAAAATAGAGACAATCAGTTCAATCAGATTATGCTGATGAAATTGTATGGCCGAAAGATTCACGGAAACGGGAACCTCTAATCCCAGTTTTAGCCATTGTTTAGCTTGTTTGCAAGCGGTGCGAATGACCCATTCACCAATGTCATTAATCAGACCGGAGTGCTCAGCGATGGGAATAAACTCATCAGGGTTAATCATTCCGGTTTCTGGGTAATGCCAGCGGATAAGTGCTTCAACGCCACTGATTTTATGGCTATGGAGATCGATTTTTGGCTGATAATAAAGAAGAAATTCCTCATTTTCTACAGCATGGCGTAAGTGGTTTTCCAGTTGCAATTGCTCAGTTGATATTTGTTGCATTGAGCTGTCGTAAAACTGGTAGCTGTTTGGGCTTTGCGATTTAGAAAAGTGGAGTGCTATATCAGCATAACGTAAAAGTAAGTCGGGTTGATTTGCATTTTCTGGATAAATCGAGACACCCACACCAATGTGGGTATAGACCTTATTTTTTTCGATGTAGAAGGGTTTGTTGATATGCTCGATAATACGAGTAATCGCTGGAATACTGTCTTCTTTTTTTGTAAGATCAGTTAATAAAATACCAAACTCATCACTACATATATGAGATATATTAGAAGATGTATTACCATTTTCTAGGCGGGCGACCCGATCATGGGTTCGCAATAAATGGTGTATCCGCTCTCCTATCTCCTTCAATAACTGATCGCCAACCTGTCTTCCCAGAGTTGAATTGATACGTTTTAACTTGTTCACATCAAGTAACACTACGGCAAATATACGAGATGTGTTTTTAGCGATTTCCTGTTGAATTTGATCAATAAAACTAATACGGTTTGGTAGGCCGGTAAGATTATCTTGTCGTTGTATGCGTTGTAACTCGGCTGTTCTCTGCTTGTAGTTATGCTGTAGTTCCTTGATATGCGCGCGCATGTTTATTATTTCAGTATCAAGCTCTTTTTGGGCGGTTTCAGAATGATTTGTTGTGTTGATTTCTTTTCTGTGATTTTCTGCAGTTTTAAGCTCGGAAGCTTGTTTGGCTAGATCGTCATCCCAGTTTGTGACGCGATTACGACCCAGGTTTTTTGAAATATAAAGTGCCTTGTCTGCCTGGTCGATTAAATCTTCTGGCGTTGTGGCCTTAAAGCGACTGGAAGATACGCCAAAACTTGCTGTAAAGCGTACTTCCTTTTCAATGCCTTCTTTTTTAAAACGCATAGCCTCGATGCTTAGGCGTATTTTTTCACCAATATCATACGCTACTTCTAATGTACTGTCGGGTAATAAAACAACAAACTCTTCACCACCATATCGGCAAACATAGTTGTCAGTGAGCGCAAAATCTTTAAGGGCTCCAGACATGAGTTTAATGATTTCATCGCCAACGGAGTGGCCATAAGTGTCATTAATAGCCTTGAAATGGTCAATATCACACATAATGCAGGACAATTCGTTGTGCTTTTGTTTTGTAGAACAAAAGTCGATTTTTAACCGTGCAAAAAATGAACGACGATTTAGGCAATGGGTCAATGGGTCTTGCGTTGCAAGGATATTTAGCTCTTGATTTTGGCGATGTATTTCATCTCTGGATTTTTTAAGCATATTTAATGTTTTTTCTAGCTGTACGTTTTTATGCTCAAGTTGAGTGACATTATCGAAGGTCGCCAACGCACCCCGACAGTGACCTTGGGCATCGAGAATAGGTGCACCATTAACCATAAATGTTTTGCTTTTACGGTTTTTTCTATCGAGAGTTAAGGGCTGGCCCGTGATTCTTGTTGCTTGTTTAATCGCCGTTACCCAAGGGTATTCAACATGGCCTAGTGGAATTTTCCAACCAATATCTGAAATATTTCTGCCAATGATTTCTTTTTCTTTTATATTTATTTCTTCCAGAAACGAGGAGTTGGCGAGAATTATTCTATTTTTTTCATCGAGAATCGCCACGCCTTCTGTTAGTGCGTCTAAGGCATATTTGACGCGACCGGGGATGACCGCGGTTGGATCGAGATGGCGTAGTGTTCTTTTCATAAATAAAATAAAGGCACAGAAACCGAGTAGAGTCATAAATATAACAAGTTGATAAAATGCTGGGATGTTCAGCCCAAAAGGGTATGTATTGGCTAGTGGTGCAAAGCTGACTTCTACTGTACCCCAACGTTTATCCCCCTGAAATATAGGGACACGGACATGAGTGAACGATGAACTTTCTTCCGGTATATTGGCCCAAAGAGCGCCATGATTACCTGCTTCAGCCAGAATTTTATTTTTATTATCACGCAAGGCGGCAGATAAAATATCTTGGTTGCGATCAACAATTTTTTCTATTGTTGTCTTGATCATCGAAAAATTATTGTTTTGTGCCGCTATGGAAAACTGTACAGCGAGTGTCTCGCATATTTTCCGTCTAGCTTCCATGGTCGCTTTATCAGTATCAGGTACTAAACCCAAAAATTGAGCAGAGAATAGAAAACTTATGGTCATCAATATCAGTGCGAAACTAATGCGTAATGTGGGTGATATTTTTAACATCCCGTTTTTTCCTGGTTAACCTACAATCTTTTTTAAAAATCGATATTTTTTGTTTTCTTTATCCGCTTCGTTGTTATATTGTTTCTGTTGTTTGATCAATTCTTTGTCCGAAAGAGAGAGGACGGGAAGGGGGTCGAACCAATTCCAGAGTGGTACGGAGGCCATTAAGGATGCGATCAAGGAACCTGAGCGCAGCGAAGAGGCAACAATTCCCGCGGAAAGGGACCAGGCGGCTCCTGTGGCTACGCTGACCATCAATTCTTGCTGTTGGTCAAGATTTGTTGTGTTGTTACTCATGGATATAGCCATTTCATCCAGCGCATTCCACAATGCGGTATTGTTGATATACAGGGAATGAGTATTGTAATTATGATTGTAAATATTAATATTGTTACTGTTATCTTTAGATTGACTTGTCTGCGCTAAAAATTCAGCTACGCCCAGAGATACACTGAGATTGTTGGTTAGGTCAGAATTAATTTTTTTAAATTGGCTGAAATCGGTATCTCTTTGGTGAAATGACCCAGGTTGATCATCCCAGTAATAAATAGGATAGTTGTTTTCAAGATCTTGCTGGTCTGTTTGTTTTTCCTGTTGAGATTCGTTCGTTTTTTCTTCAAAAGACGAAATAATAGTGACGTCTTCCTTGTTGTTAGTTGTCATAGCTTGTTCCAATGTAGCCCTGGTCTGAGACGCATCAAGGGTGACGGTTGCTTGATTTTGTTGCTGGGTACTTTGAGTCAGTCCTTGTGCCGAATTTTCCGAGAGCGTTATTGCTGTTTCGCTCACTTCATTTGTAGAGCTGATAGCGTTAAGCAGATTTTCGGGAATAAGAATATTTTCAACTGGTGTGATAATCAGGGTTAGTGTTGCAATAACACTGCCCCCCTGACCATCCACGAGGGTGTAGGTGAAACGATCTTCACCGTTGTAATTAGACTCAGGGAGATAACGCAGGGTACCATCTCCATTATCAATTAATGTACCCTGCCCAGGTTGAGTAAACTGTGCGAGTTTCAGGGTATCTCCGTCCAGGTCACTGCCGTATGCTACCAGGGTTGCGATGTTGATCGTTGTTAGCGTATTGGTTTCTATTGTCAACGTGTTATTCATTACCACCGGGTCGTCATTAACACTGTTGACATTTATTGTTAAAGTATAAGCATTTTCGCTATAGACTGATCCGTCGTGAACCAGAAACTCAAAATGATCGTAGTTTATACCGTTAGCGTTCGTCGTTGGTGTAAATACAAAATCACCTGCTGCAATTTGAGCTGCTGTGATATCTTGATATGATGAAACGTCAACACCATTGAGTTTCAGTGAGCCAAAGCTTTCCAGGTTCGTGATGAAAATGTGTTCGAGACGGTCACTATTAAAATTACTGAAGTTGAAATCACTTAGTGTAAAAACATATGTCGTGTCTTCATTGGTTACCACGGTATTATTGACATCAATCAGCGTATCATTAACAGCCCAGCTGGCAAAAGCGGGTTGTTGAGCTTCCGGGTTAAACGCAGTATTAGCTCCAGTATTGCTATATTTATATTCCGAACCCGGGTCATAATTTGGTTTTTCAGTTCTGTTTAAGTCATCATTTTCGGCGATATCTGTACCGGCTAATACAGAAAGGCTATCAATTAGATTCAAGCCTGTATCGCCACTCGAAAGATCGCAGCCATAGATCAAAAAATCTGCATTTTGAGAAAGTGCGTTGCCCCAGTTAGCGATGTTACTGCTATAGGTATCGATATTTTCATAAGAAAGGTTGCTGTCTCCGAGCTGTACTTGACCATTGCTACCCTGAGAAATAAGATGGACTGCATCCAGGTTTTGGTAGTTGCTCAGTGCTGTTGTAATTTGTTCAATACCATTCTGGTTATTATTTAATATCAAAACATCAAACTGACGTTCATTATTTTGTTGTTTGAGTAAACCATCAACCAAAGACTGAAAATTTGGCGTATTGGAATTAACGATGACCAGTTCGTGACGGATTTCATCATTTACTTCAGGTGCAATAAGGGTTTCGTTTTCAGCAATAATTAAATGTTCAGAAGGTTCGGTGTAGTTGATGTCATTGACTTCATGAAAATTGTCATTTACCAGTAAACCTTCCAGGCTGGCAGACATTAAAATTCGGGGTTCTAGCTCATCCATGTTGAAATTTAATTTTGCAACGTAAACCACCAGGCATTGCATGATCTTTGTTAGGGAGTAACACATTGACACGAAAGGTACCACTTGATGCATCAATAATACGATCCACTGCTGAAATTTTGCCGTGCAGGATGGTGTTTTTAGGAAGTTCCGGGGTGACTTCCGCTCTCATCCCTTTTTTTATTTTACCAAATAGGGATGCAGGGAGAACCGCTTCTACTTTCAAAGGGTCAATTTTTGCTATTTTTAATATGGGTAGTTCTTTAACAAATTCACCAGGAGACATATAGCGTTCAATGACAATGCCGCTCAAAGGGCTACGAACGGTACGCCGCTCCAGGCTGGCAATTGCTCTTTGTAATTCAAGATGAGCCAATTCTTTCTTTTTTTTAATTTTTTTAAGATTAAGGTCGGCCAACTGCTTTTCCATATCGGCTTCGTCTTTTTTTTGGGATGAGACCGCTTTTTTTTCAAACAGGTCGGAAATTCTTGTTTGTTGCCGGCTTACCATAGCTAATGTAACCTGGCCTGATTGTATTTCTCCATCTAGTTTTGAACGTGCTCTGGCCAGATCAACATTAGCTTTTTCAACAGTCGATTCCAGCTTGGCAAGCACTTGTCCTTTTTTTACAGTATCATTTTTTTCAACGCTAAGTGATAACAGTACGCCTTTAATTGGGCTTCCAATATCGACTTGAACAAAGGGTTCTATCAAACAATCAAAGTCCGATTCGTCAGTATCAATGGCCTGAACATTTGAGCAGATAATAACAAGGGCAACATAAGTAATTGATCTGAAATTTTTAATATCTAGCAGTGTCATTGTGACTGCAGAACTCCATATTGAGAGATTAATCATTATTATATAAATTCCTACGGGTTTATCGACCTCGATAGAGCAAAACTTGAGAATTTGGTTGTTCAAATTTCGATTGAATATTGAAGCATATTTTTTTTGTCGACTTTATAACAAAATAAGACAATAGGGTTTAATAGCTACCCAGATGAAGACGTTATATCAAAGAGTGTTGTGAAACGATGTCAATGCAACGATGAAATGAAGAGGGCATGCCATGCAAGTCTGAATCTTGATCGTTACGGGTATTTGGGTTGTAAAGAGAAAAATATGAAAAGAGAACGTCTATCTTATACAGGCTACATTTTTATTGTAGTCAGCATGCTACTCACAGCCTGCGGGGGAGGCGGTGGCAATAGCACATCTCCCGATAGTATTGTGAGTGTGAGCAACGACAAGGTGGGTAGCCCTGTGGTTGAAGATAGTACACCCACCGTAAGTAGCGCGAGTATTATCGATAACAATGCAGGTCGTCCAGTGGTTGGAGATGAGTTGACGGGCAGCTACAATTTTTCGGATGTCAATGGCAATATTGATGGCACGTTTATTTTCCGTTGGCTACGTCATGGTATTCCTATCAGCGGTGCAATAGAGTCAACCTATACTCTAGTTGTCGCTGACAGCGGTCAACCGATTATTTTTGAAGTAACCCTTGTGGTAACAGCAGGAACGGGCAGTGCCGTCGCTGCCAGTGGTGTCACGGTAGCGAATAGTGCACCGACGGCCAGTGCTGTGAATATTAGCGGTAGCGCTGTGGTAGGTGTCACGCTGACGGGTAGTTATACCTATAACGATTTAGATGGTGATGCGCAAGGCACATCGACGTTTCGCTGGTTACGCAATGGTAGCCCGATTGGTGGTGCGACCGCTTTAACGTATACTTTGGTCGCTGCGGATAGTGGTCAAACAATTGTCTTTGAAGTTACGCCGGTCGCGACAATGGGTACGACGACAGGCAATGCCGTTGCTTCTAGTGGTTTAACTATCAGTAACAGCGCACCGACAGCCAGTGGTGTGAATGTTAGCGGCAGCGCCGTGGTCGGTGCTACGCTAACAGGGAGTTACATCTATAACGATGTGAACGGTGATACGCAAGGCGCATCGACGTTTCGTTGGTTACGCAATGGTAGCCCGATTGGCGGTGCCACTGTCTTAACGTATACGCTGGTTATGGCGGACAGTGGTCAATCTGTTAGCTTTGAAGTGACTCCGGTTGCCGTTGCCGGCATACTCACCGGCAGTGCGGTGACGTCGGGTGGTTTAACGATCACCAACAGCGCGCCAACGGCCAATAGTGTGACGATTACGGATGATAACGGAGGAGGTGCTTATCTTGGGGATACTCTGACAGGAAATTATATCTACAGCGATGTGGATGGCGATGCCGAAAATACTTCTACATTCCGCTGGTTACGCAATAGTACGCCCATTGGCAGCGCCACTGCCCTGACCTATAACTTGGTTGCGGCAGACAGCGGCCGATCGATTAGCTTTGAAGTGACTCCGGTTGCCGCTGCTGGCATACTCACCGGTAGTGCGGTGACGTCGAGTGGTTTAACGATATTCAACAGCCCTCCGACCGCTGGCAGTGTGACGATCACGGATGATAACGGAGGGAGTGCTGAAGTTGGAGATATTCTGACAGGGGCTTATGTTTACAGCGATGTGGATGGCGATACCGAAGGCATATCGACGTTTCGTTGGTTACGCAATGGCAGCCCGATTGGTGGTGCGACCGCCTTAACGTATATTTTGGTCATCGCGGACAGTGGTCAAACGATTGTCCTTGAAGTCACTCCGGTCTCGGCAACGGGCACGAGGATAGGCAGTGTCGTTGCCTCTAGTGGTTTAACCATCAGTAACAGCGCACCGACGGCCAGTGGTGTTAATCTGAGTGGCAGCGCTGTGGTGGGTGCCACGTTAACGGGTAGTTATACCTATAACGATTTAGATGGTGATACGCAAGGCGCATCGACGTTTCGCTGGTTACTCAATGGTAGCCCGATTGGTGGTGCGACCGCTTTAACATATACTTTGGTTGCCGCGGACAGTGGTCAAACAATTGTTTTTGAAGTCACCCCGATCGCGATAACGGGAACGATGACAGGCAATGCCGTTGCCTCTAGTGGTTTGTTAATACTCAACAGTCCTCCTACCGCCAACAGTGTAACGATTACCGATGTTAATGGGGGCAGCGCTGTTGTTGGAGATAATTTGACGGGAAACTATTCTTATACCGATGTGGATGGCGATACAGAAGGTACCTCAA
>JAADHS010000090.1:0-971 GCA_013151745.1 Gammaproteobacteria bacterium
CCTTTACTACGCTCTCTTGATAAAGCCAATCAAGCAGCGGTGTCATATCACGCATTGTGATAGCGTCCACACAGGCGACTACTTCCGGTGTAGCCACTTGTAAAAGACACAATTGCGGATAATAGGTTTTTTCGCGTAAAAATTCGGTATCTAACGCCACCCAATCACTACCTTGCAGACAATCACACAAATGCTTAAGTGCCTCATCTGAATCCACATACATAATATTTTTATTGACAATCATTATAAATACATTGTTCGAATATGATAAAACGAGGCATGGATCCCATCACCTCGCATTTTTAACGACTGACATTGTGCGCTATAGTATTAACCACCAACATTAGCCAAACAGATTACTGAATAAACATATGTTAATTTTTAAAAATATTCGCTTACAGCGAGGCAGTCGGATCCTTTTCCAAAATGCTAGCCTAACGATTCACGATGGACAGAAAATAGGCATAACCGGCGCCAATGGAACAGGCAAATCTAGTCTATTCAGTCTCATTCGCAATGAACTGCAAACAGATATTGGAGAACTTACCCTACCCGGAACCCCCATCATCGCACATGTCGCGCAAGAAACCCCATCGGTGACAACGGCCGCGCTCGATTACGTCATGCAGGGAGATCAAGAGCTTTACAAAATAAAACAAGCACTGCACTTAGCAGAGACACGCGATAATGGCGAAAAACAAGCCACGCTCCATGTACAACTTGAAAATATCGATGGATATTCTGCCGAGTCTCGGGCTTCCCGATTATTATACGGTCTCGGGTTTTCTAAAAACCAAACACTGACCCCGGTTCACACCTTTTCAGGTGGATGGCGGATGCGCCTAAATCTTGCACAAGCACTTATGTGTCGGTCTGACATTTTACTGCTTGATGAACCAACCAACCATTTGGACCTAGATGCCGTCATATGGTTACAAGAATGGCTACATTCATACCAAGGCACCTTGATG
>JAADHS010000090.1:989-3871 GCA_013151745.1 Gammaproteobacteria bacterium
GATGATATCGTGCAATATATCCTACAAATTGAAAACCAGTCAATAACGCTTTACAAAGGCAATTACACAAGTTTCGAACAGCAACGCGTGACACAACTCGCCCAACAACAAACCGCGTACGAAAAACAACAGCGTGAGATCGATCATATGCAGAAATTTGTCGAACGTTTTCGCGCCAAAGCCAGCAAAGCGAAACAGGCACAAAGTCGCCTTAAATCGCTAGAAAAATTAGAAAAAATTGCGCCTGCCCACATTGACTCACCATTTACTTTTCAATTATTCATCCCAGAAAAAAACCCATGCCCACTAATTAAACTCGAAGAGATATCCATCTCTTTTACCGATAAAAAAGTTTTATCCAAAGTCAACTTAGTGATCAATCCAGGAGACCGCATCGGTTTGCTGGGTGCCAATGGCGCCGGCAAGTCCACATTGATCAAAATCATAGCCGATGAAATCCGTCCCCACTCAGGCACACGTCAGGCGGCCGTGGACTTAAAGATTGGCTATTTTGCCCAACATCAGCTTGAACAATTACACAGCAATAGCAGTCCTTTACAACATTTCCAGCAAATGGCTCCAAAGACCGGGGAAAAAGAATTACGAAATTTTTTAGGGGGCTTCGGATTTCACGGAGATACCGCCTTGGACCCCATTGACACGCTTTCCGGCGGCCAAAAAGCACGCCTGGTATTAGCGCTCATCGTCTATCAAAAACCTAACCTATTGCTGTTAGACGAGCCGACCAACCATCTCGATTTAGCTATGCGACATGCTCTGAGTATCGCCCTACAAGAATATAGCGGGGCACTCGTGATCGTATCTCATGATCGCTTTTTGTTACGCCTAGTGTGCGATCAGTTCTTATTCGTCGGCAATCAAACCACCAGTGAGTTTAACGGCGACTTAGATGATTATCGAAGTCACTTATTAAACGCAGCCAATGTCAATAAAAACAGCATGGACCCACTCGTCTCTCAGCAAAATAAACCGACCGACCGTAAATTTATTCGCCAACAAAACGCAGCAACACGCCAACGTTTAAAACCATTAACCAACAAGATAAAAAAACTCGAAAAAGAACTCGACCAATTAAACCGCGATAAAAAACACATCGAAACACAGTTAACCGATCCAACCATTTATGACAAAAATAATAAAACACAACTCAATGAACTCATTCTCAAACAAAATCAATTAACTCAACACATTCAAAACTTGGAAGAACAATGGCTGCAAAGCAATGAAGAACTCGAACATCTTAATGATGAGACATCTTAATGAAGATTTTATGGTGAAAATTTAGCCAAAAAAACCAGACGACCAAAACACAGTGGAACTTCTTTTTCTACCCCTTTATCTAACTTAGCATTATTTGGCATCTTTGAAAAACGTAGTCGTATTCATCGCAGGAGAAATAGGTAAATGAAACGAAAAACAGGATTGATTGTTGGATTTTTATTTGGATTGCTAGCCCTATCTAACGCAGCTATCGCCTGTGGGGGCGCCGAATCAGGCAAACATATCGGGCAAGTGTTATCAATGAACAGCTCAAGCGGTACGTTTACCATTCAGGATGCTGAAACGAATAAAGCGATTACCTTCAATGCCGATGCTGATATATTAACCAACATCAAAGGTGCCAACGGTCGCGTGATGGTCAATTATGAGGAAAATGACGAAGGAGCCCTCGTCGCAACCAGCATTGCATTCTAAATATTGCTTATTGGCCTGGCTTTTCAGCAAATAAAGCTAGGCCAATAAACGATTTTTAGCTATTATTTCTAGATTTTGTGACGAATCTAACTATTTACTAACCCTCCCTCATTAATCTCTCTCCTTACCCGCCGTTAACTTCCCTATAGCACTGTATTCATATCGACTAATCCATTACTGCCAAAGGCTAAGCATCAATCATGGAAATAAGCAGCTCCGTCTCAAGTCAAACCGCCTCACTCGCTCAACAGAAAGTAGGCGACGCCGTCGGTATAAAAGTACTGGAAAAAGCAATGGATATTCAAGGGAGTAGTGCATTAGAGCTGGTGGAATCAACAAGTCAGCCATCGAGCGAAAATCTACCTTCACACCTTGGAAAAAATGTCAACGTTACGGCTTGAAAACCTACATTTCGCACCTGAGCCTATGACAATCGTGAAGTTATTTTGATTTCACAATCGTTTTCCTGGGTGAATACAATCCCTCTTGTCTTACCGAGCAAAAAACAATTGTGAAACGATACATCGTCATGTACAAAAAAAGGAGATTAAAAGCAATAAGAGTGAACATGCAGGGAGGAGGGCATGTTCACTCTTATTAGGGGGGTGAAACATATAGTCATGGTGCCAAAAAATTACATTTTGCAAATAGTTAGGTTATACTCTATCTAATCTTCATCAACGTCTCCAGTCATTAGCAAAATCAGGCAAAATCATCATAAGCTAATACTTTAGCTAACCATCATGCAATCCTTCGATTGCTCTGCCAATCCTGCTCATATCTAGGCTCTGCGTCCAGCATGGGCATACTATGCAATAAATTTTATATAAATAAAAGTAAAATAACAATATGTTTATCATAGACAATAGTCTATACCAAGAGGCCTAGCAATGATACGAATGATGAAAAACACCACCTTCAGACAACTACAAGTCTTTGAATCTATTTCAAGAAACGGCACATTTACGGCGGCGGCCGAAGAACTTTTCCTCACTCAGCCAACATTGTCCGTGCAAATGAAAAAACTTACCGATACGATCGGAGTTCCTCTTTATGACCAAATAGGTAAGAAGATTCACTTAACCGAGGCCGGCAAAGAGCTATTAGCCACAAGCAAAAACGTATTTAGCTCTTTTTCTGAATTCGAAATGAAAATTTTAAATATG
>JAADHS010000131.1 GCA_013151745.1 Gammaproteobacteria bacterium
GCCGCTGTCAGCGTCGTTTTACCGTGATCAACGTGACCGATTGTGCCTACATTTATATGCGGCTTCGTACGTTCAAATTTTTCCTTGGACACTTTCGTCACCCCTTAATAAATTAATAATTTTTCTTTATCACTGCTTCAGCAACTTTAGCTGGTGTTTCAGCATAACAATCAAACTCCATCGTGTAGGCCGCCCTACCTTGTGTCGCTGAGCGCAAATCTGTGGCATAACCAAACATTTCAGCCAGCGGTACTGCCGCTCGTACCACCTTGCCCACAGCCGAGTCATCCATGCCGTGAATAATGCCCCGACGACGATTCAAATCACCGACAACATCACCCATATAATTTTCTGGCGTCACTACTTCAACCTTCATCATGGGTTCAAGCAATATCGCTTTTGCTTGCTGTGCCGCAGCTCTAAAGCACATCGATCCAGCGACCTTAAACGCCATTTCGTTGGAATCCACATCGTGGAAGGAACCGTCAAACAAGGTGACTTTGACATCAACCACCGGATAACCACCAATAACGCCATTTTTCGCTTGTTCCTGCACACCCTTATCCACAGAAACGATGTACTCACGGGGGACGACTCCACCTGTTATTGCATTTTCAAACTCGTACCCGGCACCCCGCGCCATAGGCTCCAATCTTAACCACACATGGGCATACTGACCTTTACCGCCCGTCTGCCGAATAAACTTTGTCTCTTGCTCAACAGCAGTTTGTATCGCTTCCCTATACGCCACTTGCGGCGCACCTACATTCGCTTCAACCTTAAACTCTCGCTTCATGCGATCTACAATTATTTCCAGGTGAAGTTCACCCATCCCAGAAATAATTATTTGTCCGGAGTCTTCGTCTGTACTCACTCTAAACGAAGGATCTTCAGCCACTAGCTTAGCCAAAGCCAAACCCATTTTTTCTTGGTCAGCCTGAGTTCTAGGTTCCACGGCTACCGAAATAACCGGCTCTGGAAACACCATACGCTCGAGTGTAATAACCTGCTTCGGATCACATAGCGTGTCGCCTGTCGTAACCGTTTTCAGACCTACTGCGGCAGCTATATCCCCCGCATGCACTTCTTTTATTTCTTCTCGACTATTCGCGTGCATTTGAACAATTCGCCCAATACGCTCTCTTTTACCTTTCACCGGATTGTACACAGCATCCCCGGAAACTAAAACACCCGAGTAAACCCGAAAGAAGGTTAAGTTACCTACAAAAGGATCCGTTGCTATTTTAAAGGCCAGCGCCGCAAAAGGCTCATCATCTGTTGAGTGACGTTCAGCCTCTGCCTCATTATCCAGCACACCTTTAATTGCCGGGATATCAATGGGTGAGGGCATATACTCAATCACCGCATCTAACACTGCCTGAACACCTTTATTTTTAAAGGCAGAACCACACAGCGCAACTACAATTTCGTTAGCCAGCGTACGAATACGCAAACCTTTTTTAATTTCTTCAACTGATAATTCACCATTTTCTAAATAGCGATCCATCAAGTCTTCGTTCGCTTCAGCCGCCGATTCCATCAGGGCTTCACGCCACTCATTACACATCACCGTCATTTCAGGCGGGATGTCTTGCTCTTGAAAAGACATGCCTTGGGTTTCGTCATCCCAAACGATGGCCTTCATTTTGATCAAATCAACTATGCCACGAAAGTTTTCTTCCGCACCAATAGGTAATTGTATAGGCACCGGAAAAGCATCTAAACGCTCTTTAATTTGCTCAATCACCCGAAGGAAATCAGCCCCGGCTCTGTCCATTTTATTAACAAAGGCTAACCGGGGTACGCCATATTTATTAGCTTGCCGCCAAACGGTTTCAGACTGTGGCTCTACCCCGCCCACTGCACAAAATACGGCACACGCACCATCTAAAACACGCAGTGAGCGTTCCACTTCAATCGTAAAATCAACGTGGCCTGGCGTATCAATAATATTGATACGATGCTGCTGAAACTGTTCTGCCATACCATTCCAGAAACAGGTGGTAGCAGCAGAGGTAATGGTAATGCCTCGCTCTTGCTCCTGCTCCATCCAATCCATGGTTGCAGCACCGTCATGCACCTCACCTATTCGGTGAGAGACCCCGGTGTAATACAGAATGCGCTCTGTTGTTGTTGTTTTTCCAGCATCAATATGCGCCATGATGCCGATATTACGGTATCGCTCTAGTGGTGTTTTGCGTGCCACCGATAAAACCTCAAAACCTTAAACGCACAACAACAAATCACCACCGGTAATGTGCAAACGCCTTATTTGCTTCTGCCATTTTATGCGTATCTTCACGCTTTTTAACCGCAGTACCCCGCTTTTCGGCAGCTTCAGAAAGCTCGCTTGCCAAACGCAATGGCATTGATTTTTCACCACGCTTACGTGCCGCATCAACAATCCAGCGCATGGCCAAGGTATTACGACGCTCTGCACGCACTTCAACTGGCACCTGATAAGTTGCACCCCCTACACGCCGAGACTTTACTTCGACCATTGGGCGGACATTTTCCAAGGCTTTTTGAAACATTTCCAAAGGATCTTGCTTGGATCGTTCTTCCATTTTTGCAAACGCGCCGTAAACGATCCGCTCTGCTATCGATTTTTTTCCACTTTCCATGATGATATTCATGAAACGTGCTACGGTCTGATCACCAAATTTGGGATCGGGTAACACTGGCCGCTTAGCGACTACTCGCCTTCTTGACATAATTTACTACCTGAAAATTCAATTCTTAAACCCACTACGACAAAATTACTGTAACAAGCTAATTCTTAGGCCGCTTAGCACCGTATTTAGAACGACCTTGGCGACGCGACGCAACACCCGAAGCATCCAGACTACCGCGCACCGTATGGTAACGCACACCCGGCAAATCCTTTACCCGGCCACCACGAATCAATATCACCGAATGCTCTTGCAAATTATGGCCTTCGCCTCCGATATAGGAAGTCACTTCCATACCGTTTGTTAACCGTACACGAGCCACTTTACGCAACGCTGAGTTCGGTTTCTTCGGCGTCGTCGTGTACACGCGAACACAAACCCCTCGCTTCTGTGGACAGGCGTCTAAAGCTGGCACATTGCTTTTAACCTTCTGTCGAACTCGAGGTTTGCGAACCAGCTGATTAATTGTTGCCATTAAATACTCCTACCCAAAATGAAATCAAACATCAGCTAATACCCGAAACCCAACTTGCTTTATTTATTTATTTAAATTCAGCGAATTATAAAGGCGAAACACTCATTCACAGACTTAGACAGCTCAGATTTAAAATTGAACCCACTGTCTAGAGCCGCAAGATTGTAGTGCGGTTGCTATGCTTGTGTCAAGCACTAAGTTGACAATATCTATAATTCTTAGAAACTTAAGACGCGGTTTTTTGTGCCGCGTCTTTTTTACCTACTCCAGCTCTACATTTAACGCTTTACTTAATGCAGCCTCAACATCTTCGCTTGTTGGCGCAACAGGCGCTGACTTAACCCCGCCCCCCGCTTTAGCTTCTGCTCTGGCCATCCGCTGGCGATGACGCTCTGCATGATAAGCCAACCCGGTTCCTGCCGGAATCAAACGACCCACAATGACATTTTCTTTCAATCCACGCAAATCATCCACTTTACCATTGACCGCAGCTTCGGTTAACACTCGCGTTGTTTCCTGAAATGATGCGGCTGAAATAAACGATTCTGTTGCTAACGATGCTTTTGTGATCCCCAGCAACACAGGATCATATTTCGCCAAAGTTTTACTCTCATCCTCAGCAACAATTCGTTCATTTTCCTCAACAACACGCGGCCATTCTACTTGCTCACCACGAAGGAACCGGGAATCACCCGCATCGGTTATTTCAACTTTACGTAACATTTGCCGAACTATGGATTCGATATGCTTATCATTGATTTTAACCCCTTGTAAACGATAAACATCCTGAACCTCGTTTACAATATAGTTGGCCAAGGCACTCACCCCAAGCAAACGCAGAATATCATGGGGAACCGGCGCACCATCGGCAATAATCTCGCCTTTCTCTACATTCTCACCTTCAAAGACAGTGACATGCCGCCACTTGGGAATCAACTCCTCATAACGCTCTTCTTTGCCTGTAATCACCAAACGCCGCTTACCTTTAGTCTCCTTGCCAAAACTAACCGTGCCTGTTATTTCCGCAAGAATAGCAGGGTCTTTGGGCTTTCTTGCCTCAAACAAGTCAGCAACCCGAGGAAGACCACCCGTAATATCACGAGTCTTCGAACTTTCTTGAGGAATACGTGCAACCACGTCCCCGACCCCAACTTCATCACCATCATCAAAAGTCACTATAGCGCCAGAAGGTAAGTAATAAACTGCTGGGATCTCCGTACCCGCCAAGAAAAGATCATGACCTTCATTGTCAACCAACTTGACCATAGGTCGTAAATCTTTACCAGCCGACCCTCGTTGCTTTGGATCAGTCACCACCAAACTACTCAAACCGGTTGTTTCATCTGTATGATGTTGAACCGTGATGCCATCAACAAAATCCCCATATCTCAGGCTACCCGCCACTTCAGTCACAACGGGATGCGTGTGCGGATCCCAGTTTGCAACAACCTGTCCTCCTTGCGTGGCATCACCATCACTCACGGTCAAAACCGCACCGTAAGGGATTTTGTAACGCTCCCGCTCACAACTAAACTCATCAATCACCGTCAATTCACCCGAACGCGACACCGCAACATTGTTACCGTCGTTATTTCGCACAAGCTTGATATTGTGTAATTTTATCGTACCACCCAACTTTAACTGTACATTATTTGCTGCAGCAGAACGTGAAGCCGCACCACCAATATGGAAAGTACGCATCGTTAACTGAGTCCCTGGCTCACCAATAGATTGCGCGGCAATAACCCCTACCGCCTCACCAATATTAACCAAGTGCCCTCGCGCTAAATCACGCCCGTAACAGGTGGAGCAAATACCTTGACGCGTATCACAAGAAATGGGTGAACGCACTTTGACATGACCCACACTCATTTCTTCCAGCTGATCAACCCACGCCTCATCCAGTAATGTGCCTGCTTTTACCGCAATTTTTGAGGCATCGGCGGGCAGAGGAACATCAACAGCAACAACTCGACCCAGCACGCGTTCTCGCAAAGGCGCAACAACGTCTCCACCCTCAATAAGCGGCATCATGTCCAGACCTTCAGTTGTACCACAATCCACTTCGGTAACAACCATATCTTGTGCAACATCAACCAAGCGTCGGGTTAAATATCCTGAATTAGCCGTTTTCAGCGCCGTATCTGCCAAACCTTTCCGTGCACCGTGCGTCGAAATAAAATATTGAAGTACATTCAAGCCTTCGCGAAAATTTGCCGTAATCGGCGTCTCAATAATGGACCCATCTGGCTTCGCCATCAAACCCCGCATCCCGGCAAGCTGTCTGATTTGCGCAGCACTACCCCGAGCTCCGGAATCAGCCATCATGTAGATTGAGTTGAATGACGCTTGCTCAACCTCCCTACCCTCCGCGTCGATGACGGTCTCGGTACCTAACATGTCCATCATCGCCCGCGCGACCTGGTCATTGGTATGCGACCAGATATCAATGACTTTATTATAGCGCTCACCATTCGTCACCAAACCGGAGGTGTATTGAGACTCAATTTCTTTAACCTGTGCTTCTGCAGCGGCGATGATCGTCACCTTTTCATCTGGCACAACCATGTCGTCCACGCCAATAGACACGCCCGAACGGGTGGCATAAGCAAACCCCGTGTACATCAGCTGATCCGCAAAAACAACACTGTCTTTTAAACCTAATTGTCGATAACACACATTAATCAAATGAGAAATCGCTTTTTTGGTCATCGCTTTATTGACCAGCTCAAACGACATCCCTTTTGGCAAAACTTCAGACAACAAGGCTCGACCTACCGTGGTATCCGCTATTCTACGCAGCTCTTTTTTCTCGCCATTTTCTTCAGACAACTCGGTAATACGAACTTTAACTTTAGCCTGAATATCAACAACGCCCGCATCCAGAGCGCGATGCACTTCCGCTATATCAGTAAAAACTTTACCTTCGCCCTTCGCATTGATTCTCTCTCTGGTCATGAAATACAAACCTAACACCACATCCTGAGAAGGCACAATAATAGGCTCACCATTGGCCGGTGATAACACATTATTTGTCGACATCATCAATGATCTCGCTTCCAACTGTGCTTCTATCGACAAGGGCACATGGACTGCCATTTGATCACCATCAAAGTCCGCATTGAATGCGGTACAAACCAAAGGATGTAAATTAATGGCTTTACCTTCAATCAATACCGGCTCAAACGCTTGGATGCCCAAACGATGAAGTGTAGGCGCCCGATTTAATAACACCGGATGCTCTCGAATAACCTCTTCGAGAATATCCCAAACCTCAGGCCCCTCTCGCTCCACCAGCTTTTTCGCGGCTTTAATCGTCGTCGCCAAACCACGCAGCTCTAATTTACTAAAGATGAAAGGCTTAAATAGTTCTAAAGCCATTTTCTTCGGTAACCCGCACTGATGTAATTTTAATGTCGGCCCCACGACGATCACCGAACGACCCGAATAATCGACACGCTTGCCTAACAGGTTTTGACGAAAACGCCCCTGCTTACCTTTTATCATATCTGCCAGCGATTTCAGAGGACGCTTGTTTGAGCCCGTAATCGCTTTACCACGACGACCGTTATCCAATAACGCATCTACCGATTCTTGCAACATTCGCTTTTCATTGCGTACGATGATATCTGGTGCATTCAAATCCAGTAATCGCTTAAGACGGTTATTTCGATTAATCACCCGACGATATAAATCGTTCAAATCAGATGTTGCAAAACGCCCTCCATCGAGCGGCACTAACGGTCGTAATTCGGGCGGCAATACAGGCAATACGGTTAAAATCATCCATATGGGCTTGTTACCCGAACCAACAAACGCCTCCATTAATTTAAGGCGTTTGGTGTACTTTTTAATTTTTGTTTCCGAACCCGTATTGGGAATTTCTTCACGAATTTTCGCAATTTCAACTTTAAGATCAAGCGACTTCAAAAGATGCAGTACCGCTTCAGCACCCATGCGCGCGTCAAACTCATCACCATATTCTTCAATTGAATCGAGATATTGTTCATCAGACAACAATTGCCCCCGTTCCAGCTGCGTCATGCCCGGATCAATCACTACAAATGCTTCAAAATAGAGCACACGCTCGATATCACGCAAAGTCATATCCAGCAACAGCCCCATGCGAGACGGAAGCGACTTCAAAAACCAGATATGCGCACAAGGGCTAGCCAGTTCGATATGCCCCATACGCTCACGACGCACTTTGGCCATAGTGACTTCTACGCCACATTTTTCACAAATTACGCCTCGATGTTTCAGGCGTTTATATTTGCCACACAGGCATTCGTAATCTTTTACCGGGCCAAAAATTTTCGCACAAAACAAACCGTCACGTTCGGGCTTGAAAGTACGATAGTTAATTGTTTCCGGCTTTTTAACCTCGCCAAATGACCAGGAACGAATTTTTTCCGGAGATGCTAAACCAATACGGATTGCATCAAAATCCTCAACTTGCCCTTGCTGTTTTAACAGATTTAGTAGGTCTTTCAACAGTGTTTCTCCTATCTATCAAATACAATCAATCAGTCGTTTTCTAACTCAATATCTATCCCCAAAGAACGAATTTCTTTGAGCAAAACATTAAACGACTCTGGCATACCGGCATCCATACGGTGATCACCATCTACAATATTTTTATACATTTTGGTTCGACCGCTCACATCATCCGACTTAACCGTTAACATTTCCTGCAAGGTATAAGCAGCACCATAAGCCTCTAACGCCCAAACCTCCATTTCACCAAAGCGCTGACCACCGAATTGGGCTTTACCGCCTAAGGGTTGTTGTGTAACTAGACTATAAGGACCCGTCGAACGAGCATGCATTTTGTCATCAACCAAGTGATTCAGCTTCAACATATACATGTAACCCACCGTCACCGGTCGCGCAAACGTATTACCCGTTCTACCGTCAATGAGCGTAGTTTGACCCGATTCGGGCAAATCAGCCAATTTGAGCAACCCCTTTATTTCACTTTCTGCTGCACCATCAAAAACAGGCGTTGCGGTCGGCACACCCCGTTTGAGATTACCGCATAATTCAATAATTTCACTGTCGGTAAACGAATCTAAATCTTCTTTTTTACCACCCGATTGGTTGTACACTTTATCCAGAAAATCACGGAGATCACCCGTCGGTTTTTTATCTTCCAACATACCACCTATCTTCAAACCCAATGCTTTGGCCGCCCAACCCAGATGAGTTTCAAGAACCTGACCGACATTCATTCGGGACGGTACACCCAACGGATTCAATACGACATCAACAGGTGTACCATCTTCCATAAAAGGCATATCTTCCATAGGTGCGATACGCGAGATCACCCCTTTATTACCATGTCGCCCCGCCATCTTGTCGCCAGGCTGAATACGTCGCTTCACCGCCAAATAGACTTTAACCATTTTTAACACACCCGGCGCCAGATCATCACCGGAGGTCAGTTTGCGTTTTTTCTCTTCAAAATATTTATCTGAATCAACACGGTGCTGAGTCAAACTTTCACCCAACTGTTCCAACTGCGTCGTGATTTTTTCGCTCTGTACACGAATGTCAAACCAGCTATTGCGTTCCAAGATATCGAGATACGCCTTGGTAATAGCATCGCCATCATTGAGACCATTGGGGCCGCGACTTGCCACGGTACCAATAAGCAGTTTTTCAACACGATGGTAAACATCGTCTTCCAATATACGCAATTGATCACTCAGATCTTTTTTGATGGAGATCAATCCCGCTTCTTCGATAGCCAAAGCACGCTGATCTTTTTCAACACCATCGCGAGTAAACACTTGAACATCAATGACTGTCCCGACGGTACCCGTTGATACACGTAAAGAAGTATCTTTAACATCCGAGGCTTTTTCACCGAAAATAGCCCGCAACAGTTTTTCTTCCGGGGTCAGTTGTGTTTCGCCTTTTGGCGTCACTTTACCGACTAAAATATCACCTGTTTTGACTTCAGCACCAATATAGATAATGCCAGAATCATCTAATTGGGATAAGGCACCTTCACCTACATTCGGAATATCGCCTGTGATTTCTTCAGAACCCAGCTTGGTATCTCGTGCAACTGAAGTCAGCTCTTCGATATGAATCGTTGTGAAACGATCTTCTTTGACCACTCGCTCTGAAATCAGTATTGAATCTTCGAAATTGTAACCATGCCAGGGCATAAATGCGACCAGCATATTTTGCCCCAAGGCCAGCTCACCCAAGTCGGTCGAGGGACCATCAGCTAGAACATCACCACGCGACACTTTGTCGCCTATTTTCACCAAGGGACGTTGATTGATACAGGTGTTTTGATTAGAACGCGTATATTTAATCAAGTTACTAATATCAACCCCGGACTCACCCGCAACAGTTTCTTCATCATCAACTCGAACGACGATACGACTCGCATCTACAGAGTCAACAACACCGCTGCGTTTTGCTATAACAGTCACACCCGAATCAATGGCAACACTACGTTCCATACCGGTGCCCACAAGTGGTTTTTCGGCACGCAAAGTTGGCACAGCCTGACGCTGCATGTTTGACCCCATTAATGCGCGATTAGCATCATCATGCTCTAAAAATGGAATCAGAGAGGCCGCTACCGAAACAATTTGTTTCGGTGAAACATCCATATATTCCACTTTATCAGGCGAAGACAGCATAAATCCATTTTGATGGCGCGAAGAAACCAGCTCATCTAACAAATTGCCCTCTTCATTTAGCGTCGCATTCGCCTGGGCAATCACAAATTGTCCCTCTTCTATAGCGGACAAATAGTCAATTTGCGCCGTTACCTTACCACCCTCTACTTTGCGATAAGGTGTTTCTAAAAACCCATATTTATTAGTACGAGAATAAACAGCCAGCGAGTTAATTAATCCGATATTAGGCCCCTCCGGCGTTTCGATAGGGCAGACTCGACCATAATGCGTAGGATGAACGTCACGCACTTCAAAACCTGCGCGTTCACGCGTCAAACCACCCGGACCCAACGCAGAAACTCGTCGTTTGTGCGTAATCTCTGACAAAGGATTATTTTGATCCATAAACTGAGATAACTGACTGGAACCAAAAAATTCTTTGATCACTGCAGAAATCGGTTTGGCATTAATTAACTCTTGCGGCATCAATCCTTCAGATTCAGCCAAACTTAAACGCTCTTTTACCGCTCGCTCCACGCGCACTAAACCTACACGAAATTGATTTTCAACCATCTCGCCTACCGAGCGAATACGCCGATTACCTAAATGATCAATATCATCAATCGTACCATTGCCATTTTTGATATCTATCAGTACTTTTAGCACCGCAATAATGTCATCTTTAGAAAGCGTACCCTCTCCCGTTTCTTCGTCCCTACCCACACGACGGTTAAACTTCATCCGCCCAACTGCTGACAAATCATATCGTTCAGGTGTAAAAAACAGATTTTGAAATAACGTTTGCGCTGCTTCTTTGGTGGGCGGCTCGCCCGGTCGCATCATACGATAAATTTCAACCAACGCTTCCAACTCATTCTGTGTATTGTCTACTCGCAGAGTGTTGGAAATATAAGGGCCACGATCCAGTTCGTTAACAAAAAGGGTCGTGATTTTACTGACTCCAGAGTCAATTAACTTGGCCAACAACTCAGGAGTAAGCTCATCATTCGCATTGGCTATCAGTTCTCCTGTTTCTTCATCTATAATATCTTTAGATAAAAAACGACCCTCTAAATATTCATGGCTAACTTCTAAAGTTTCCAGTCCATTTTTCTCTATTTCACGAATATGGCGAGCCATAATTTTACGAGCCGCCTCGACAATGACCTTACCTGAGGGTGCTTTGATATCAAATTCAGCCGTTTCACCACGCAACATTCCTGGAATAAGTTGCATCGTGATTTTTTCTTTACTACAAGAAAATTCTATTGTTTCAAAAAAAATATCTAATATTTCTTCATTGTTATAACCCAACGCACGCATCAAAACGGTTGCGGGCAATTTCCGGCGACGGTCAAAACGAACAAAAACACCATCGTTTGGATCAAATTCAAAATCCAGCCAGGATCCACGATAGGGAATAACACGCGCTGAGAATAACAATTTACCTGATGAGTGTGTTTTACCTTTATCATGCTCAAAAAATACGCCTGGAGAACGATGCAATTGTGAGACGACAACACGCTCAGTTCCATTGATAACAAAAGTACCGGTATCCGTCATCAACGGGATCTCTCCCATGTAAACTTCTTGCTCTTTAATATATTTTACTTTTTTGGCTCCAGCTGATGCCTCTCTATCATAAATAACCAAACGTACAGTGACACGCAAAGGAGCCGAGTAGGTCATGCCACGCACTTGACATTCCTTGACATCAAAAGCTGGAGTACCCAGACGATAACGAACATACTCCAAAACAGCATATCCAGTGTAACTAACAATAGGAAAGACAGAATTAAAAGCTGAATGCAAGCCGCGACTGTCACGCTCTTCAGCCGGCGTATCTATCTGTAAAAATTTACGGTAAGATTCCAATTGAATGGAGACTAAATACGGCACCTCTAAAATCGTGGGCCGTTTACCAAAATCTTTGCGGATGCTCTTCTTCTCAGTAAAAGAGTAAGCCATCAAAACCCCTCAACATGCAGTGAGATACAAACAAAAACCGGAAAGGTTTCTTGTAGCACCTCATATTTCAACGTCACCCGACCCGCTATTTCTTGCTCCAAGATAAAAACCAACTCGGACAATATGACAAGGTCAGACCTATAAGTTACTCTCCCCCCCCCTTCACTGCAAAACAGCAGAAAAGACAGAAAGTTTCAAATTCTTAAACAATCAGCGGAAGCTATTTCCTCCAGAACAAATCATAAGCACTAAAAGGCCGACGACTACAGCCGCCAGCCTCAACTACATTTAACGCTAAACAATTTCCCAATGGTAAAATAGGTCTATGTCATCCACCTTTCAGTATACATTTACTATAACGAAATTACTTAAGCTCAATTTTGGCGCCTGCTTCTTCAAGTTTTTTCTGGATTTCTTCAGCTTCATCTTTAGAAACCGCTTCTTTAACTGTCGCGGGGGCACTTTCAACCAGAGTTTTAGCTTCTTTTAAGCCTAGCCCACTGACAGCACGAACGGCTTTGATAACCGAAACTTTGTTTGCACCAAAGCTGCTCATCACAACATCAAATTCAGTTTTCTCTTCGACTGGCGCAGCAACATCGCTAGCAACCGGTGCAGCAACAACTGCCGCTGCTGCAGAGACACCAAACTTATCTTCCATTGCAGAAATCAAATCGACCACTTCGATTACTGTCATATTGGAAATCGCTTCCAAAATATCATCTTTATTTACTGACATTTATTTAAATCTCCTAAAATCTAATTCTATAATGACTCTATGCGCACTCTTTCTGATCGCGTACCGCAGCAATCGTGCGAACCAACTTATTGTTTGGCTCAGCAAGAGTACGAACAAATTTTTCAATGGGTGCCTTCATCACGGACATCAACATACCAATCGCTTGATCGCGTGTAGGCATACTTGCTAGAGACTCAAGACCACCAGTCGGTAACAGCTTGCCATTGAGGGCAATGACTTTAACCACTAGCTTGTCATGATCTTTTGCAAAATCGCGAACGATTCGCGCACCTGAGGCTGGGTCTTCGTTGGAAAATAACAATACTAATGGGCCTGTTAAAGACTCATTCATACAGGAATACCCCGTAGACTCCAACGCTCGACGTGCTAACGAATTTTTGACGACCCGTAGATAAACGCCCGCATTACGTGCTTCCGCTCGCAATTTAGTCATTTCACCTACTGATAATCCACGATATTCCGCTGCAATCGCTGATTGCGCGGATTTTGCGACATCCTCAACTTCGGCAACAATGGTTTTTTTCTGTTCTAACGTTAACAAGAAACTACCTCCTGTTGCTTCCTCTATCCTGAATCAAGATAGATTTGCTGATTCATAAAAATTATGGTATTCGAAAATACCACCTGAAACCGCAGGCATTATAAAAACGACCTACTTACCATCTGCGCAGGCTACTTACGCCCTTTATTTCTTACTTAAAGAAACAAAAAAGACAAGCTATTAAGCCAAACTATTGAACTTTGGCACCTGCGGTCTTTGACGGCTACCGGCGTCCGATAGCCCAAAGCCTTTTTAGTAGCTGTTCAGCTCACCCTTAAACGGGCAACCCCCCTTTATCAACGGAAATTCCCGGACCCATGGTACTGGAAACTGCTACTTTCTTCACATAAATACCTTTTGCACTGCTGGGCTTAGCTTTCAAGAGATCTGCTATTAATGCTTCGAGATTCCCTCGCAATGAACTTGCATCAAAATCGAGTTTGCCAATGATGCAGTGAATAATGCCTGCTTTATCTGTGCGATAACGAACTTGGCCGGCCTTGGCATTTTTAACAGCCCCAGCTACATCAGGCGTTACGGTACCCACCTTAGGGTTGGGCATCAAACCACGAGGCCCCAGGATTTGACCCAATTGACCCACAACACGCATCGCATCAGGGGACGCGATAACCACATCAAAGTTCAGTTCACCGCTTTTGATACTGGCAGCCAAATCATCAAATCCGACAAGATCTGCGCCCGCTTCCTTTGCTTTATCTGCGTTAGCACCCTGAGCAAATACTGCAACACGAACTGTTTTGCCTGTGCCATGAGGTAATACAGTCGCACTACGTACGACTTGATCCGATTTACGAGGATCAACACCCAGATTAATTGCAATTTCTACAGATTCATTAAATTTGGCCGATGACAATTCTTTCAACAAGGCAATCGCATCTTCAAACACGTAGGCTTTTTCTGCATCTACGCGCTCGCTAAATAATTTTTTTCGTTTTGTTAACTTTGCCATAGCAACTACACCCCTTCCGTATCAATACCCATGCTACGAGCACTTCCAGCAATCGTTCGCACTGCAGCATCCATATCAGCAGCGGTTAAATCTGCCATTTTTGCATTGGCTATTTCTTCCATCTGCGCACGCGTTACCTTGCCCACTTTTTTGCTATGGGGCGTTGCGCTGCCACTCTTAATACCCGCTGCTTTTTTCAGCAAAATAGCGGCAGGGGGTGTTTTTGTAATAAAAGTAAAACTTCGATCTGCATAAACTGTAATAACAACAGGGATAGGAAGACCGGGCTCCAGACTTTGCGTTTTTGCATTAAAGGCTTTGCAAAACTCCATGATATTAACACCATGCTGACCTAATGCCGGGCCGACGGGGGGACTTGGGTTTGCTTGCCCTGCCTTTACTTGAAGCTTAATATAAGCTTGTATCTTTTTAGCCATGATTACTCCTCGGGTACAAACCCTGGCTCACTGAAAAATACAGTATCCAGGTCCCCAATATTTTAAAAACCGCAGTAGCTCATCATTAACTACCACCTAATAAAACCTAATTCAAACTATCCTTTTTCAACTTGTCCAAATTCCAGCTCAACGGGTGTTGAACGACCAAAGATGAGAACAGCAACACGTAATGTGCTTTTTTCATAATTGACTTCTTCAACTACACCGTTAAAGTCAGCAAACGGCCCATCATTAACTCGAACCACTTCCCCTGGCTCAAACAAAATTTTATGTTTTGGTTTATCTGTCCCTTCCTGAACCCGATCCAAAATACGCTGTGCTTCGCGATCACTAATTGGCGCAGGACGATCACTTGTACCACCAACAAAACCCATCACTTTTGGCACTTCTTTTACCGTATGCCAGGTTTCTTCATCCATTTCCATTTGCACTAGAACATAACCGGGAAAAAATTTACGATCACTTTTCCGTTTTTGCCCTGCACGCATTTCAATCACTTCTTCAGTCGGAACTAAAACTTCGCCAAATTTTTCTTCCAGCCCCGCATGCTTAATTCTTTCCGCCAAAGAGCGAACAACATGGTTTTCATATCCTGAGTAGGCATGGACTACATACCATCGCATTGTCACGCGTATCGCTCCTTACATGGTTATCGATCGAACCGCCCAAATGAGCAACATATCCAAAAGCCATAAAAAAATCGCTATAACGATGACCATAGCAATTACAAGCAATGTGGTTTGTACCGTTTCTTTTCGCGTAGGCCAAACTACTTTGCGAATTTCCACTTGGGAGTCCTGAACAAAAACCCAGGCACCACGCCCCATTTCTGTCTGCAACATAATGCTAGTTACAGCGCCAAGCGCAACCAATAAACCAATCACTCGCAACAACATAGACTGATCGCTAAAATAGTAGAACGAGCCAAGCGAACCGACCACTATCAACACAGCTAATGCAAATTTTAACTTATCTGTCATATTAATCCAGGACCACCCATACCATAAATAATGGCAGGCCAGGAGGGAATCGAACCCCCAACCTGCGGTTTTGGAGACCGCTGCTCTGCCAATTGAGCTACTGGCCTAGGATATTACATACTCTTTAAATTTTAAGTTTCTGGGTACAAAAATGCTGCCCCACCCAAATCAGGAAATTACCGAAAAAATATACCCGATTACGCCTGTTTTTTGTTCGTAGGCAAAATTTAAAAACAGATGTATGTTACAACACTATTTTTATATCGCATTATACGAGCAAAAAGACAAGCAAAAGAATCTATTCCTTGACAGCCATTACCTTAGTATTACTCTATAATTTTAGAGACGACGCCAGCACCCACGGTACGGCCTCCTTCTCGTATCGCAAATCGTAAACCGTCTTCCATTGCAATCGGCG
>JAADHS010000283.1:0-27425 GCA_013151745.1 Gammaproteobacteria bacterium
AGAATCCTTTCATACGATAGATTTATAAAGAATATCCAAATAAAAATCAACTAATAAAAACCTAAATCTCAAACGCTACGGGTATAGCTGAAGATTTTCGGGAAAATAAAAATCAGCATATTAAAGCACATGAAGCTAAATGGGCTAACGCAACTGTACGCTTGAATGACAAAGTAATAGACGTGCATGTTAAGTTGAATTTTAAGAAAAACCGTCTCTCCAAGGATTGATTATGAAAAATCCCAATACCTTGCTCGTATTGGGATTGACAAATATTGGTCACGCTATATCCAAGTGGCTGGCACTACTTTCAGGGCTCGGGTAACAGCGACGCATAACGACTCATCAAATGCAATTCCCGTAGATCTTTATATAAAAAAAGATGAAAAAAAATATGGGAGATCAATGAACCCGGCAATATTGGGGATAGATGCCAGCTTTATTTACAATAAAGGATATTATGGAACAAGGGAGGAAGACGATGCAGATTTTATGTTAGTCGCCGCCCATGAGTTTGGACATTCAGTACTAATGTATGCGGGCGGACTTTCTCTATCATGGGGTCACAAAGGCTCTACAAATGTCGTAACTCAATCCATAAAATCCTCCACTCCTGGATACCCTGAAAAAGGATCGATAGATGTAATGAAATATTATGACCAAGATAAAGTAAGAGCTAATTTATTCAGACGAGTCAGAGATTCCGCAGCGATGAGTATCGATGTTAAAAGGCTTATCTGGGGAGCGTCGATAAAATGGTCAAAATAACATTAAGAGGTTTATTTTTTGTCAGATTAACGTTCCTTGCCATTATTTTTTTAATCACTCCCTCTTGTAGTTCTCTTCACGCGGTCTCTATAAAAAATAGTACGACTGAAACAATACAGTTTCGTGGTGAATTTGAAGTCAAACCTCACCCCCCACACAATCTAGATTTTACGCTACAGCCCGGAGCTGGTGATTCGTGGATGTATGAAATCAGTTTTTTCGAGAGAAAAATTTTAGATGAAGGCTTAAAAAAGATAATTTTAACAACTGATAAGGGATGTAAAATCATATTAGAACGAGAAATTTTGGAAAAAATAGCCGTAAAAGATGGTGCGTGGAAAATAAATATAGATCAGGACATGATGGCGTGCAATTAATTAGGCCGCCCGCCGATCCAAAACGTGATGAGCAAGAGAAAGCAAGCGCTGATTTATTCAGGCGAATCAGTGATTCCGCCGCGATGGAAATCGATGTTAAAGGCTTATCTGGGGAGCGCAGATAACATGGTCAAAATAACATTAAGGTGTATTAGTTCTGACTTAATTTGGCAGTTGCCCGTTTTTTAGGTTGACCAGTACAGTGGGGTTTGGGTTATCAATCAAGAGCAGAATCCCCACTGTTTTATCGTATTATTGTGTTTGTTATTCAGGCTTTCTGAACTTTAAAGTCCAGCGATCTGAATTTCCTGTGACGCTTTTACGACCGACTTCATATCTGAGTTCATCATCTGCACGGTAATGAAGGTCTGAGCTATCTTCGAAAACAAAGCCTGCTGCCTGTATCTCTTTGATCGCAGTAACGGGGTCAAATCGTCTACGGTTCTCTGGGGTATCTGCTTCCATGTGTCGTTGAGTATGGTCAACGAGAGCGTAAATACCACCGGGTTTAAGTGCTAAAAAAGTCGCTCGATTCATTGCCATTCGACCTTCAAAATCAAAATTATGATAATTACGAAAAGTAAAAACGATATCCGCATTTTTTACGCCCAGATCGGATAGTTCCAGAAAGTATAAGCGGGCACCCGGTTTTTTCCCCAATTTAGCATCTTGGGCAATCACAGATACTTTTGAAAACTCTTCTTTGTTTAACAGGTTCTTTTCAATTTTTTCAGTCCCCAGAGCGACATGAAGTTGACCGTTATCGGCCAGCACAGGAGCCAGTAATTTTGTATACCAGCCGCCGCTAGGGATTAACTCAATGACTGTCATGTTGTCACGTAAACCAAAAAAATTCAAAGTTTCTGCTGGTTTACGATTGTAATCACGTTGGGTATCCGCTTCTGTGCGAACGGAGGCTTTCATTGCGGTATCCAACTTGCTCTGAACAGCATCAAAATCATCTGCGATACCATGACCTATACTTGAAAATAGCAGAGTAGAAAAAAGTAATGTTTTAGAAACAATTTTCATGAAAATATCCCTTAGTTATAGAAAGTTTGTGTGCAGGTAGTACTACCTGAGTTTCGCAAGTGAAAAAACATTACTGAAAAAATATAAAATTTATCAAGAAGTTAATTTAGTTTAGTTTAGTGACAGCCGATGAGTCACCGTTTTCATGAGTAAGCATATCAGAAAAACCCCCGGTTTCGATCATCATCTGCTTAAACCTAAAAAACGCAGTTGATCCACAATGTATAATACAATCTCTTGATCCGCCTAGCTATGTGGGGGAGTTTTATCACAATTTAAGGTGAGCACGACTTTTCCCGCTATGTGTTTTTAGGATAAACTGAGCTTGAGAAAAAAATTTAACCCTTAGCATAAAAAACGATAAAACCTATTTCTTTCAAAAGTGTCAAATTGATATAGCTAACACACTGAACTTGAAGTATTTTTAAACTTGCTTTGACCTGCTATAATACTAACCATCAAAGACAATAGCGGAGTTTTGGACTGTTAAATGCAGTATACAATGTTGAATTCTAAGTTGCACCGTGGGTGTGTGACCCATTCTGTACTGGAGTACGAAGGGTCATGCGCGATTGATAGTTCATTGCTGGAAGCGGCGGGTATCCAAGAATATCAGCAAATTCAAATATATAATTTAGCCAATGGTGAAAGGTTTACGACCTATGCCATTCGTGCCGAAGCAAATTCAAACATTATATCTGTTAATGGTGCAGCTGCGCATAAGGCAAGCCCGGGCGATCGTATTATTATTTGTAGTTACGTGAATTTAACCGCCCAGGAAGTGGTGGGCTTTAGCCCTGTTCTTGTTTATCTAGATGAGCAAAATCATATTACCCATATTAAAAAATCAATTCCTGTCCAAGTTGCCTGATACATTACGTCGATAGTCTGAGAAAATAATATTATTTTAATAATTGTGATGCTATATAGAGACAGACAAGTTAAGATTAGTTATTGACCGATTTAAAATATATAGTGTAGGCTAGAGCAGCCGAAACTGTACGGAAAAGACTAAAGTAATTGCCTATTTTCAAGAAGAATAATTAAAATTTTGACGTGCTTCTTTTTGGTTTTTGTTTTGTTTAGTTTAGGTTGGAGTTAACACCGGGATTCAAACAGCTAACATCATAGCTGGATGGGGCTCGATTGTATTGTCTTAATATTCGGAGGGAAATCAATGAGTCAGCAAGGGGAAAAAATAGTAGAACAAGCAAAAGAAACACTCGCAGCGACAGCACCTGAGGGAGATTCAACCACTCAAATTTTACTGCGTGGTTTATATATGGTGTTATTTGCCATTATTACTCGCATAGCCGAATTTGTTATTGCGGGGGCTGCGCTGATACAATTAATCTATAAGCTAGCAACCAAAAAACCCAATGATCGTATTACGACATTTGGTGATAGTTTAGCTCAATATGTCACACAAATCGTACGTTTTCAAACATTTAACTCGGAAGAAAAGCCTTTCCCGTTTCAGTCGTGGCCGACTGCAACAGCGGTAACCTCAGAGACCGAGACAAAGGTAAGTGATGAGCCACCACCGACTCAACCCCAAGCATCGTAACGGAATAATGTAGTTGTAAATAAAAGCGAATCTTGATGATTCGCTTTTTTTGTTGCAGGTTAGCTGCTCAGCGCAATGAATAAAACGTACGCTGAAGGGGATCGTCATGGCATAAATGTGGCGCTACCCTGTATTTCTCATACCTGCGGCGATAGCGTTAATTGAGCGCAGCAACGGATCTCGCCAGCGAGCCCGTTCTTCCTCTCGTATATGGGTGTTACGTGTGCGTTCCAATAGCGCAATCTGAATGTAGTTGAGAGGGTCAAGGTAAGGGTCTCGGCGTTCAATTGACAAGGCCAGAATCGGATTATCACTCATTAGTTTTTCATTACCGCTAATGGATAAAATTTCTTGGGTGGTGCGCTGATATTCTTGAGAAATGATATTAAACAGTTCTTCACTTAATTCTTTGTTTTCGTTTAACTTGGAATATTCACGGGCAATGGTGAGATTGCCTTTGGCCAGAGCCATTTGAGTGTTATCGAGTAAGACGCGAAAAGCATCGCACTTTTTATACATTATGCATAATGAGGCGATTTTTTCTGCAGAATCTTGATGCCATTCTTGCAAGGCGCTACCGATCCCAAACCAGGCGGGTAAAGTGTGACGCGACTGCGCCCAACCAAACACCCAGGGGATCGCACGAATAGACTCTTTGGAGCGATCCTTGGTTTTGCGATGTGATGGGCGAGAACCGATATTTAACAGACCAATTTCCGATACAGGCGTGGACTCATAGAAATAGTCTAGGAATCCGACGGTCTCAGTGGTGAGTTCTCGATAGCGCTTTTCTCCAATTGCGGCAAGCTCGCGGAACGTTTTGCTATGCATGGTTTGTACTTGTTCGTTGGGTCTAACGATATTAATACTCGCTTTCATTAACCCTGTGACACCCATGGTCAGTTCATAGGCTGCCGTTTCGCTGTTACTATATTTATAGGACAGCACCTCTCCTTGTTCGGTAAATTTTATTTGTCCTGAAACGGTACCACGTGGTTGTGCCATGATGGCTTCATTGGTTGGGCCTCCTCCACGTCCTACCGTTCCGCCACGGCCATGGAAAAGGCGGCAAGAGACGTGTCGGCTTTTACATATGTTTGTTATTTTTTGCTGAGCATCAAGTAATGAACAGGCCGAGGCGAAAATACCACCATCCTTGCAAGAATCAGAATATCCTAGCATCACTTCTTGCTGGTTATCTGTTTCTTTTAGCAGTGCCATATAAGTTTCGTTGTCTAGTAGTGCTGTCATTACTGCGTCAATATGATGTAAATCTTCTATGGTTTCGAATAAAGGGGTCACACGGATATGACAGCTCCAGCCTTTTCTTTCTTTTGCCAGCAAACCGGCCTGGCGAGCTAAGCACATGACTTCGAGGATGTGGTTAGTGGTATGCGTCATCGAGATAACATAGTTGCCAAAAGCCTTGGGACTCACTTCATTTTGCATTTCTTTCATTACATGAAAAACTTGCAGTGTTTCCTGGGTGGGTTCTGAAAGCTGTTGATGCTCCAAGCGTAATGGTTTATTGGCTGAGATCAAATCGCAGAGTATTTTTGTTTTTGATTGTTCGTCCAGATCCTCGTAATGTTGGCCGTTCAAGAGGCTGGCATGTTGTATGATTTCTGAAACTGCATCAGTATGGCGATCTGATTCCTGTCGAATATCCAGTGCAAGCAGATAAAAGCCAAAGGTTTCAACTAGTCTGATTAAATCTTGTAGTTCATCATTGGCGATATTGGCATCACCGTGACTTACCAGAGAATTCCGGATAATGCGCAATTCAAACAAAAATTCATCTTCAGAGGTGTAGCCGTGATTAACTGGATCAATTGCTCGATTACGCAGACGGCGTTTCAATGCGATTAGGTTTTGCTCTAAACGATAGCGCATTACAAAAAGTTTTCGCCGATAAGGTTCGTTTATAAAGCGATTAGGGTTTTCCCCAAAAACAGCTTGGCCATAGAGTTTATCGCTATCGATGCTTTCCAAAAGGTCTCGAGATGGTTTACATAACAATACGGAATGGGTCAAAACTTGATGCAGGTTGGAAATTCTGCGGATGTATTCAAGTGTGACGGCTCGTGATTGTAATCGGAGTGCAAATTTTGTTGTTTCTGGCTTGACGTTAGGATTGCCGTCTCGGTCTCCGCCTATCCAGGAACCAAAACGAAGAAAACTGGGTACATGGATGGCTTGTTTATTCCCTGTATTTTTGAGATAAGTTCTATTTATCGCCTCTTCCATGAATCGATAAGTTCGTGGAACTGCTTGAAATAGACTCTCCTGAAAATAAAAAATGCCATTGCGTATTTCGTCATGGACTTGAGGTTTATGAACACGAACTTCATCCGTTTTCCAGAGTAGCTGAATCTGATCCTGGATAGATTGAGTCACTTTATCACGTTCCTGTCGGGAAAGCCGAGGATCATCCAACTGCTCACTTTTTACAAAAATACGGCGCAATGTTTCCATGATCGTGCGCCGTTTAGATTCAGTAGGGTGCGCGGTAATAACCGGAATATATTTTATTTCACCTAAGAGTAATTGCAGTTCACTCAAGGTCATTCCTTCGGATTGAAAATCACGGATAGTAGAATCGAATGAGCCGATCCACAATGGGCCATTTGTGCGAACTTCGCGGCGTCGTTGTTGATGTTTAAACGCTTCTTCTGCAATATTAACTAGGCTAAAATAAGTACTGAATGCACGCACCACATGGGTTGCTAATTCGGGATCCATTTTCTTGATAAAGCGGTTAAGCTGCGCTTGCTTGCGCGGATCATTTTCTTTATGTAACCGTATATAGCCTTTTCTTAGCGTTTCAACCGCAGAAAAAACGCGTCCGCCTTCTTGCTCTCGGAGCACATTCCCTAGCAAATTACCAAAGAGTTTAACGCGTGATCGCAGTGCTTTATCATTCATATGCTATTGATTTTTTAGTGTTATATGTGTTTTTTAAGGTTTCAGATAGGGCGCTATTATACCCTATTTGATCCATTTTTCTGATTGGCGTGTCAATATATACCTATGGCGTTATGAATTTAGGTGTTTTCACGCACATCTTTGTACGCGCTAACACCTAAATTCATAACGCTACGGGTATATAAATGATGCTGTAGGGTTTTCAGCTTCATTTTGTCAGTGGCTGATCGATCTATACCCTCTGGTTTTTTTGATCTGAACCATTTTTACCGATTGAATTAATTAAATATTTATCAATGGTACTGAGATATAGTCGTATCGGTATAGAAAATATAACTGGAAGTAAAAAGCGCATCACAAAACCAACAACTAAGGACACAGGAGACTGAATGGATTTTCTAATTAGAGTCACCCACTTACCACAACCTTTAACCATTTTGCTCGCTACAATTGAAATAACAAAGGTAATAATTAAGCCATAAATAATGGGTGCTATGTCACTCACAAACTGACTAAATGTCGCTTGATCCGTAATAATGCGCCACACACTGATATTAAAATACTGCTGTACACCATAATCGATTCCATAAAAAATCACAGCCAGTAACGCCAACACTGGCAAACTAACCAGTATTAATGTAAAATATTGCCGCAAATTTAAAGTTGATTTAAAAAGATGAAACAGCGGTTTGAAAAACATATTGGAACCTACTTCAAGATGTTTGTGAGTTAACTCATCTTTGTGGGATATTTTTTTAATATACGTTTCAAAACCCCACTTGCCTTTTAACTTCCTTTTAGACTGATAAATCTCTGGTAGTTTTAACAAACGGCTCTCCGACATTTGATAACCATCCGCTTGCAAGCAGCCCGCTTCAATATCGGTAAAGGAATCCAGGTCGGTGCGTATTTTTGACATTGCCCACTGCATATCTTCATCAACATCAAATTCCTCTTTACAAGATACAATGTCGGCCTTCATTTTAGGGCTGGGCTCATCCTTTGAAGGCTTGTTATTAAATTCAATATTTTTTGCAAATAAGCCTCTGGTCAGATGTATGTATGCGACATGCTCGGGATAACTTTCTTTTGTGCTGTTAACCATTTCTTCACGCACTCGACTGGTTAATATTGAGTTGGTGTTCATTAACACATTTAGAAAATCGGTTTTCGGATTATCCGTAGCATCACTTTGCCCCGACGCATCACTCACAATAAAATCACTACAGAGCTGATCTAAACCTGGACAGAGCACACCTGCAATGCCCTGATTATCGAATACACCACCATCAACCAATTCTACACGCCGGTTGAGATAAAGGTTTGATATTGCAAGTGGTGGAAACAGGACGGGTACTCCGGCTGATGCCGCTACTGCTTTACCTAACTTAAAATCTTTTTCTTTGCGACTTTCAATTTCTGTATAATAAACTCGGCGATAACGATCCTTTTTATCCATATCCCGAAAAAAGTTATTACGTGGTGGCATCTCCCCCATCCAGCTTGCGGTAAAACACCAGTTATGTCCCGAGTTAAGACTCGTCGCATTTAAAACAAGCACCGGCACTTTATGCGTGCGCGACTGATTGCCAAATACTTTATCTCTCGGATGAAATTTGTCGGCGGGTACGCCTTTCGGCTTAATGATCAAATCCCGCATGCCAATAGGTCGATCACCCACATCAATTAATGGTGAATAAATATATTTATCGTATAACTCCCCAATGGTATCCGAGCGAGAATAACTTGGGAGCAACATTTTTAAATTTTTCCAAGGACTATAAAAAGTGCGCATGCGAAGATTTTTTTGCACTGCAGCAAGAAAGTGGTGCTCTAGCTTTTCAACAATCTCAACATAGTCACTGTCTTGTAAACCTGGCTCGTTATTATCACCAATATCCGGTTTTGATTCCAGTAACTCTTTTAACAGTAAATAATAGGCCGCTCCCACAATGGAGCCGCCAGACACGGTTGATATAACCTCAACATGTTTTAAAATACCAAGCTCGGCCATTTTAGCTAATACACCAACATGATAGAAAGACGCGCGAAATCCGCCTCCTGAAAGACACAAACCCAATTTATTATTGACCTCTATATTCATATCACTCTCCCGGTGTTTTATTATTCCTGGATTCAGACTTCTAAATCCTGCAAGTGATCGTGCTTGCAAAATGTACGATATTGATTCGCAGGGCGAATGATAATGTTGAGTGCAATCCTTATGGTAATTGCACAAAAGTTTCATACCGCTCTGCGGATCAAGTGCTTGCGCTCTATGAATGCGAGCACTTGCAGAATTTAAGTGAAGGAGCCTAGCTTGCATTTATTGTATTGCTGAAATATTTAAATATAATACAACTACTCAAGCCTGCCCCCTACACTACACTTCGATAATGAGGTAATGGGTATTTTAATGATTTACTCTTAGTGTTTTTAGTCATCCTCATTGCATACCGAATAGTTTATTCACTATAAGGAAACTTTAAGATAAATGACTAACTCACAAATCTCTGTGAATTATTCACATATTAATGAGTGAATAATTCACAAATTGAATAAGAGAATGCTTTGTATCTTGAATTTTCGCGCACCTAACATCTAAGTTGAGAAAAACACCACTCCCTCAGGGCGTGCTCAAAGTTCAGTGGCTTGCCAGTTGACGACTCATTGCTACACCTGTTAATAGCTCAAACGGAATAAGCGCATCACGCTGCACTTCATACCGACAAGCTCTTCATGGATAAATTTAGTTGAGCGATTTTTTGGATTGATTACGGAAAAGCAGATTCGTCGAGGTGTGTTCAGTGTCAGACCTGGAAAAGAAAATCATGCAATTTATCGAAGCGCATAACGAGAATTTCAAATCTTTTGTGTGGATGAAACCTGTAGGCGAGATTATGGCAAAGATAAATCGTGCTTGCTTTGCACTCTCAAACTGTATAGCTTATTTGTTTACAATCCCTAAGGCTTTATTATAAATATCCAGGTATTGTTGAGCGCTATGGTTCCAACTGTAGTCTGCATTCATTCCTTGCTGGACTAAGGTTGTCCAGCGAGTTTTATCTTTAAACACCAGCAATGCTCGTTCTATTGTGTTGAGCAAAGCAACCGGGGTTTGGTCATAAAAGCTGAAGCCGTTGGCTTGTGCGGGATCAACATTATCATCGATAACGGTATCCGCCAGTCCGCCAGTCTGCCGCACGATGGGTACCGTGCCGTAACGAAGACTGTAAAGCTGGTTCAGGCCGCAAGGTTCAAAACGTGAAGGCATAATAAACATATCACAGCCCCCTTCGATATGATGAGCCAGATCTTCACTAAAGCCAATTTGTACGGCCATTTTTTCTGAGAAATTTTTGGCGACTTGGGAAAAAGCAGATTCAAATTTTTTCTCACCTGAGCCTAGAACAACGAACTGTATATCGTGTTTGTTCAGTAGTTCATCGAGAATAGCGAGGACCAAATCGCAGCCTTTTTGCTCGACCAAACGACCCACCATACCTAACATCGGTATATCCGCTCGAATCGGGAGTTTAAAATAGTTTTGCAGGACTTTTTTGTTTGCTGATTTTTTTTCAATAGAATCAATATCGAAATTGCTGTGTAAGTAGGGGTCTGTTGCCGGATTCCAGGTAGTATAATCTGCGCCATTGAGAATGCCAAAAAGTTGTTCTCGGCGATGGGTTAATAACCCATCGAGTCCGTAACCAAATTCTGTGGTGCATATTTCTTCGGCATAAGTTGGACTGACGGTATTTAGAATGTCAGCATGAATGAGTCCACCTTTCATGAACGAAAACATACCATGAAATTCCATGCTCTCTACTGACCACAGCCGCTCAGGAAGTTGTAAGCGTTGTTGTAAAAATTTAAAAGTATCGTGTGAATAAATGCCTTGATAAGCCAGGTTGTGAATTGTAAATACCGTGGCGGGCCGAGGGGTGTGTGCGACAAGTAGAGCCGGGACTAACCCGGTTTGCCAATCATTGCAATTAACAATGTCAGGTTGCCAGTTCAGCTTGGCCTGGTTTAACGCAATGCGCTCAGCGACAAGAGAAAACAAGGCAAAGCGTTCCGCATTGTCAGGCCAGTCATCGCCATTAATATCTATATAGGGTCCACCATCACGATCAAAGTGTGTCGGCGAATCAATAAGCCAGACAGGAACAGAGCTGTCTGGCATGGTGCCCTGTAAAATGCGAATGCTGTATTCAAGACCCATGTCAATCGTCGCGACCATAGTCAAGGGTTGTAAATCAGCTAATATTATACGGTATGCGGGCAGAACAAGACGTACATCGTGACCCAGTTTTTTCAGGGTGGAGGGCAGACTGCTAACAACGTCGCCCAGGCCGCCTGTTTTAACGAGAGGTGCCGCTTCGCTGGCAATAAAGAGGATTTTTTTCATAAAGGAGTAGCTTTAGTGATTGTTGTCTTTAATTTAGAAAAAATATATTTCGTCACGACCTGCGTATCTGAAATCCCTTAGTTTAAGGCAGTTGTGTGAGTTCCCAGTGTAAATAATTATTTTGAGCGCTGAAATGGCAGATTTCAGGAACCCTCTGAGTCGTGACTCTTGTTTTCAGCTTATTTTTTTGTATGCTGGGTTACACGAGCAGTTGCATAGTACACTATGTGTCGGGCTTATACTTTCCCTGTGCGTAAAAATCTACTGTAATAGAGGATATACCCGTGATCACTTAGAAATAGGCGCGAAATAACGTAAGTTATTTAATCACTTGGTTTGATCTTCAGAGTCGTTCTATATTTCCTTCATTCTACTCGGTCGTCCCATCTTCGCCCATTTTTTGGTAAGTGGCTTCTACGTTGCACTTTTCGCCTATACTCCTTAGCACTATGGGTATATATACCCATAGCGTTATGAATTTAGGCGCTTTCACGCACAGCTGTACCTCATCTTCAGATTTTCCTCAATCGAAAAAACTCAACTTAGAGCGACTAGGTCTGCGTTTTTTCTCAATCAAAAAAACCGAATCTAAGGTATATCTGCACGCGCTAACACCTAAATTCATAACGCCATGGGTATATAATGATTTATTACTTTAAACACAATTCGTTAGCTTGTTGAGGTCGATCTGTTTTACAATTCGAAGAGATGCGAGAACCGCGCAGTAGATTATTTCCATGTGGGCTTTGATTTACTTTAGCAAAAAGGGATGTTCGGATGAAATTAGCAATGATTGGTTTAGGGAAAATGGGCGGCAATATGGTTCGTCGATTGCGTCGAGGCGGTATTGAGGTGGTGGGTTATAATCGCTCACCAGAAATTGTGCAAACACTACACTCCGAGGAAGGACTTATCCCGGCAAGTTCTCTGGCTGATGCGGTGGTTAAACTGGACGGTATTCGAGTGATTTGGTTGATGTTGCCTAGTGGAGAGCCGACGGAAGAGGCGATTAAAGAGCTTATTCCATTATTATCCGATGGCGATATTATCGTCGATGGCGGCAATTCCAACTATCACGATAGTGTTCGTCGAGGTGCCCTGTTGGAAGATCAGCACATAGGATTTATGGATGCAGGCACATCGGGAGGGGTATGGGGGCTGGATAATGGCTATTGTTTGATGGTGGGTGGAACGGATCACGTTGCGCAAGTACTCAAACCGGTCTTGCAAGTATTAGCGCCTGCGGCGGATAGGGGCTGGGCTCATGTGGGGCCTGTGGGTGCGGGTCATTTTAGCAAAATGATTCATAATGGCATTGAGTACGGCATGATGCAGGCTTTTGCTGAAGGTTTTGCCTTGTTGAAAGGAAAAGAAGAATTTGCCATTGATGTCGCACAAGTTGCAGAATTATGGCGGCATAGTTCAGTGGTCAGAAGCTGGTTACTGGATCTCACCGCTGAAGGTTTACTTGAAGATCAAACATTAACTAAAGTGGCACCCTATGTTGCTGATTCGGGAGAAGGCCGGTGGACGGTGATTGAGGCCGTTGACCAGGGGGTGGCTGCACCGGTGTTGAGCCTGGCCTTACAGATGCGGTTTTCAAGTCAGGACAGTGAAGGTTATAGCCATCGATTATTGTCTATGATGCGTAATGCGTTTGGTGGCCACGCGATGAAAAATACCGGAGATAAACAATGATAGACCCCTGTACGGTTGTCATTTTTGGCGCGACCGGTAGTTTGACTCGATTAAAGCTCATCCCGGCTTTGTATCGTTTGGATGTAGCAGGGCGATTACACGAAGATATCAAAATTCTTGCCTTTGCTCGACGGGACTGGAGTCAAAAAAAATGGATAGAAGAAGTCACAAGCATGCTTGAAAATCGGCGTGGTTCTGATCAAGGCGCTTTTAAACGTTTTTGTCGTCGACTTCTGTATCTTCGCGGTGATTTAACAAAGCCCGAGGGCTATCAAACAGTCAAAGAAAAACTGGATGTTCAGGCTGACTATCCCGCTAATGCAGTGTTCTATTTGTCTGTGCGACCTGCCGATTTTCCATTAGTCGTAGAAAAACTGGGCGAATCGGGTTTAAGCAATGAACGCGGTGGTTGGCGTCGCATCGTGATAGAAAAGCCTTTTGGTTCTGATCTTCTGAGTGCGCAAGTTTTGCAAAAAGGGTTAGATAAACACCTATCTGAGGATCAAGTCTATCGTATTGATCATTATTTGGGAAAAGCGACGGTTCAAAATGTGTTGGTTTTTAGGTTTGCTAACTTGCTATTAGAGCCGTTATGGAATCGTAATTATATTGATCACATACAAATTACGCATTCTGAAACACAAGGCCTGGATTCACGCGGGGGCTATTATGAGGGCGCGGGAGCGTTACGCGACATGATTCAAAGTCATTTAATGCAATTATTGACCTTAATTGCCATGGAAGCTCCGGTTTCTATTGATGCAGAGTCCTTACGAGATGAAAAAGTTAAAGTACTAAAATCGATTAGATCGATTCCACCGAATGCCGTGAATGCCCATGCTTTCCGAGCTCAATATGCTGCGGGAAGTATTGATGGTCATAATGTGAAATCTTATTTAGAAGAAGAAGGTGTGGATCCAAGCAGTACGATAGAAACCTATGCGGCAATGAAGCTGTATGTCGATAACTGGCGTTGGAGTGGCGTCCCGTTTTATCTCCGGACAGGCAAACGCATGGCCGCAGCGCAATCGGCAATATGTATTCGTTTCAAGCATCCACCGCATCGGTTATTTAAAGAAACACAGACAAAATTGATGAGACCCAACTGGTTATTGCTTGGCGTGCAGCCTAAAGAGTGTTTGACGCTTGAACTACAAGTGAAAGATACGGGCCTGGAAATGAAAATGCGAACAATAAATCTAGATGCCAGTTATAGAAACGATGATGATGATAAAAGTGATGCCTACGAAGGTTTGCTGCTGGATGTGATGGAAGGGGATCATTCCTTGTTTCTTCGTTATGATGAAGTCGAGTGGGCTTGGCGCGTGGTTGACCCGGTTCTAAAATCCTGGTCGATGGACAGAGATTATATCAATACGTATCCGGCGGGGACGTGGGGGCCACGAGGAACCTACCGGTTATTTGATCGTGATGACCAATTTTGGCGACATTCTCTGGGTTTGGATGGGGCGAATGTTGGTGATGAAGCATATTAACAATAGACAGGAAAACAATATCTATGTCGACAAGGGATACGTTACCAGAGTGGCAGGCATTAACTCAGCATCGTAAAAAAATAAAAAATCTCCAGATGAGGGATTTGTTTCATGCAGACGATCAGCGTTTTTCAAAATATACACTGACGGTCGGTGATGTTTTTTTAGATTTTTCAAAAAACATTGCGACAGATGAAACATTCGAAAAATTATTTTCTTTAGCCCATGCTTGTGACGTTCCCCAGTGGGTTCAACGTATGTTCTCTGGAGAAGCGATTAATGTGACGGAAGGGCGCGCGGTCTTGCATACCGCATTGAGAAATCGTTCGAACAAACCTGTTTTAGTAGAGGGTGTGGATGTGATGCCCGATGTGCAGCGTGTTCTCGCTCAAATGAAAACCTTTAGTGATGCGGTTAGAAGTGGGCGCTGGAAAGGTTATACTGGTAAAGCGATAACGGATGTGGTCAACATTGGTATTGGTGGCTCGGATTTGGGGCCTGTCATGGTCGTCGAAGCATTAAAACCCTATGCGAAAGCCGGTTTGCATACCCATTTTGTTTCCAATATTGATGGTACTCAAATTGTTGAATTGTTGCGTATTTTGAATGCTGAAACCACGCTCTTTATTGTTGCCTCAAAAACATTTACGACTCAAGAAACGTTGACTAATGCACGTACTGCAAAAGACTGGTTTTTAAAATCAGCTAAATCAAATCGTGAAGTTGCAAAACATTTTGTGGCTTTATCAACGAATCGTGACGAGGTCGTTCATTTTGGTATTGATGCCAATAATATGTTTGAATTTTGGGATTGGGTAGGCGGGCGTTACTCACTTTGGGGTGCGATTGGTTTATCTATTGCGATTCAAATTGGTATGGAGCAATTTGAAGCTTTACTTGACGGTGCATATAGCATGGATCAACATGTGCAAACGGCACCCATGGAAAAAAATATGCCGGTAATTCTGGCCTTGCTCGGTATTTGGTACAATAATTTTTTCGATGCACAAACGCATGCTATTTTGCCTTATGATCAATATATGCACCGGTTTTCTGCATATTTACAGCAAGCGGATATGGAGAGTAATGGTAAGCGGGTAACAAAATCAGGTGAAAATTTGCCTTATTCAAGTGGGCCGATACTTTGGGGCGAGCCCGGTACTAATGGGCAACATGCCTTCTATCAACTCATCCACCAGGGAACCAAACTTATTCCTGCTGATTTCTTGGTACCGATGGAAAGCCACAACCCAGTCGGTCTGCACCATACAATCCTTATGTCTAACTTTTTCGCCCAAACCGAAGCTTTAATGAAAGGTAAAAACGAAGCAGAAGTTAAAGCAGAGATGGAAGCCAAGGGGATTGATGAAAAAGAAATAGAGCGTTTATTGCCACATAGAATTTTTACAGGTAACCGACCCAGCAATTCTCTTTTATTTTCCAAGCTGACCCCGCGTGTACTCGGTCAGTTGATTGCTTTGTATGAACATAAAATATTTATTCAAGGCATTATTTGGGATGTGAACTCCTTCGATCAATGGGGCGTTGAACTGGGTAAACAGTTGGCCAATACTATTTTTTCAGAATTAAAAGATAAAAACGAAGTGACATCACATGATGCTTCTACCAATGGTTTGATTAATTATTTCAAAATGCATACAACCCAATAAATAATCCCTTTTATGCGTTTAAATTTTATTTTATATTTGGCTTGTTATTTTATATTAGTTCACGTCAAGTTCGTCTATGCCGACGAGCCGGTGTTCGCTGCCCCCGTCTATTCTTATCATGCGGTCAATCGCTTCCCCCATGACCCTGAAGCATTTACTCAAGGTTTGTTGTATGTAGACGATGTGCTTTATGAAAGTACGGGGCTGTATGGCCAATCTACTTTACGTGAAGTAGATCTGGTGACAGGTATTGTGCGCAGACAAATTAATTTACCCAAAAAATTATTTGGTGAAGGTTTGACTTTGTGGAATGATAAATTAATCCAGTTAACGTGGCGCTCGGGTCTGGCTTTGTTTTTTGCAAAGGAGAGCTTTCAATTTGAAAAACAGTTTCGTTATCGCACTGAAGGTTGGGGATTGACGCACAACAAACAAGAATTAATTATGAGTGATGGTAGCGCCCGTCTTTATTTTCTTCACCCGGAAACCTTTGAAATTCAGCGTCAGTTAACGGTGCGTGATAAAGGTAAGTCCGTCATATATTTGAATGAACTCGAATATATCAAAGGAGAAATTTACGCTAATGTATGGCAAACAACACGTATAGCCCGTATTAATCCAGCAACGGGTGTCGTGTTATCCTGGATTGAATTGTCCGAATTGTCTGAGAAATATCAGGATAAGCAAGGCGTAAATGTACTTAATGGTATTGCCTACGATAGTAAAAAAGACCGTTTGTTAGTGACAGGGAAGCGCTGGCCTTATTTATTTGAAATTGAACGTAACGCTTCACTTCCCCTTTCCCCTTAATAACCCGGTTCGAATAATAAAATGGTGTTTAGAGTTTGATAGGCTCGTGACATTTGAAATTCAGATCCCTAATTTTTACAGTGTTATAGGAGCAATAATGAATAACAAGCCAGCCAGTTCAAATTTAGTCGATTCGCATTGTCATTTAGATTTAATCGACTATCAAAAATTGGGCTGTAACCAGGACGAAGTATTACAAAAAGCCAAAGAGGCGGGCGTGACGCATATCTTGTGTGTGTCCATAAATTTGGAAAATTTTTCTGAAATATTGGCGTTATCTGAACGACATGCTTATCTTTATGCCTCTTTAGGGGTTCACCCCAACACGCCAATGGATGCACCTTTAACCGAAGAAGACTTACTCAGCCGCTGCAAAAGTCCAAAAATTATTGCAATCGGTGAAACGGGTCTTGACTATTATCGCAGTGAAGGTGATCTTGAGTGGCAGAGAGAAAGATTTCGCTGTCATATTAGAGTCGCTCAGCAGGTCAACAAGCCGATTATAGTCCACTGTCGTGATGCTAAAACCGATACTATTGCTATTTTGAATGAACAACAGGCAGGCAATGTGGGTGGTGTGATGCATTGTTTTGTTGATGACTGGGAAACAGCCAAAGCGGCACTGGATCTGAATTTTTATATCTCTTTTTCAGGTATCGTTACTTTTAAAAACGCGACTGATTTGCAAGAAGTCGCAAAAAAAGTCCCTCTTGATCGTATTCTAGTTGAAACGGATTCACCCTATCTTGCCCCTGTGCCCTATCGCGGTAAAATAAACCAACCTGCCTATGTACAAAAAGTTGCAAAATACATTGCAGAATTAAAAGGCTTGAAATTTGAGCAAATAGCAGAGGAGACAACAAATAATTTTTTTAATTTATTTCGCTGTTGCGATCATGAAGATGTACTAGGTGAAACTTCTTCAAGTGTCCATTCCATATGAATGGAATTGCTCAATTTAATTAAAATGAGTATTGGAAAAGATTCGCCAGATAAGCACGGCGCATCTGCACCGTGCTTTGGCTTCGAATAAAGCTAAAGTAAAGCTCTCTTATGGTGCTGTGGCTGGATTTGGATCATAAGGGATATTCCAGTTTGCTGGCAAAGTTCCATAATCAACGCCTAACATGATGTCTCTGGGTGTGGCATCTTCACCTCTGCTTCTTAAGAAAGCGAGCACCCCTTCTCCATCCAGCTTGAATTTTTTTACCGCGACATGTTTAAACCAGACAACTTTTGTAGGGTGCCTTTCGCCGGTTTTAACGTTAATCAGCATATGGTAGTGATTAAATCCTTTAGTATAATACAGTAAAGATCTTGCTTCGCTCCACTTATCAATCACGGCCTCCATCGCGTAGAGCAAAGCGCCATCGCCTGCATCGCTAGAGAAATAATTAGGCGCACCAAAAGGTCCTGTATTCATATGTTTGCCTAACAAACGGTTTTTCCCTATGCGCAGCCAGCTGTGCCCGGGTACATCAGTTGCTCCATCTTTTCCATCAGGAGGGCCAGCAAAATTATATGTGCCCTGGTGTAATTTAATAGCAATACCATGGACAAATTCCTTTGGTTGTTTTTCATGGGCATTTGCACCTGCTGTCAGCGCGATGAGCACGATTAAAAGCAGTTTTTGAGTCATCATTTTTTGAGTAAATTTCACCATATCTTTTCTTCCCCTTAGTTATTTTCCTCGAACAAAAGAACTTGCACTTAAAAATAAATGACAAGTACGCTGAAGTTACTTCGTGAACCTGTCTTATCGCTTACGCCAGTCTATTTTTTTTAATCACAAAAATATCAAATAGATAGATGTTCTACGGGAAGAAAGGGATTTATTTGGCGCAGAAATGAAATAATTTTTGCTGTTATTTTGCTAAGACAGACAGGAGATAGTAGCTAAAAAACTAGGAGGTTGTCCGAGAATAGACATCGTAGCGAGGGCCTCGGTACCTCCTTGTGGGGTGAAGGTCATTTTGCACCTGAAAGGGGCGTAAAAGCCAGGTTTTTCGATCAAACGAGGCGAATATTGAGCTTCTTTTTTGAAAAAAACGTCAGCGCAGTATTCTGCCCGGTTTGTGGTGATTACTGGATAACCAGCCCACGCCTATTGGCTTATTCCTGGACTCTAGTGAAAACACTGCCGCTACAGCTGGAGCAAGGCGGGATGTGACCTGCCTTATGAAAATGAATTTGTTTTCCGCATGCCGAGCAGGCTAGGGTTCCGATTCCAGTGATTTCTCCGCAATGGTAAGTGTTCATACTGGCCGCTTGTTGTTCCAGTTTGATTAGATCCAATTTGGTTTGGTCGGCGACGGAGAGAAAAGACGCCAGTATTTTTTCTTCTACTTGCTGGATGTCGAAGCGCAGCCAATCATGAAGTTCTTGTCCTTGGGGGCCGGTTAGGTAGTCTGCGGCATCTTCAATATCTCTTTTGAGGTAATGGCCTATTTTTTCAGCTTCTTCCTGAGTCAGTTCATCGAGTTCCATCGCCAGCCCCTGGGCTTTATGAATCGCTTCATGGAGGCGGGGTGCGGTATTATTTTCGAGCATTTCGATGCCCGTTTTTACCCGTTCCATCATATCATTGTAGGCATTGGTGAGTTTTTCTGTTGCTGAAAGAGGATGATTGGCTTCAGTCATGGCATAATCTCACTATAATTAAATATTAAGCAGGAATTCAACATTATTTTAACATTTTAAAGAGATGAATATTAATGTTTAAAGGTTATAAAAGCTAAAAATGAAAGAATATCAACCCTCAAAAATTGAAGAGCAAGTCCAAGCGTACTGGGAAAAGCAAGCTACATTTCGTGCGATTGAAGATGAAAATCAGGAAAAATATTATTGTTTGGCGATGTTTCCCTATCCCAGTGGGCGACTGCATATGGGTCATGTTCGTAATTATACCCTCGCTGATGTGATTGCCCGCTACCAACGAATGCTCGGCAAAAACGTTCTACAGCCCATGGGTTGGGATGCTTTTGGCCTGCCTGCAGAAAACGCAGCAATGAAAAATAAGGTGGCACCGGCGAAATGGACACGAGCCAACATTGATTATATGCGTGAGCAGTTGAAAAAATTGGGATTTGCCTATGATTGGTCGCGGGAACTGGCGACTTGTGATCGGGATTATTATAAATGGGAGCAGTGGCTGTTTACTCGATTGTTTGCAAAAGGATTGGTGTATAAAAAAGTATCGGCGGTGAACTGGTGTCCGAATGATCTGACCGTGTTGGCCAATGAGCAGGTTGTAGAAGGCGGTTGTTGGCGCTGTGGGACGCCGGTAGAGCGTAAAGAAATACCGCAATGGTTTATGAAAATAACAGCTTATGCAGATGAATTACTAGACAGTCTGGATCAGCTTGAGGGTTGGCCTGAACAAGTTCGTGCCATGCAAAAAAATTGGATTGGGCGCTCCAGAGGCGTGGAATTGTCTTTTGCTGTTGACGGTGAGTCCGAGACATTAAATGTGTTTACAACTCGTCCTGATACGCTACTAGGTGTGACGTATCTGGCGGTTGCTGCGGGGCATCCTTTGGCACAAAAAGCGGCTGAGAACAATACTGCCGTGGCGAATTTTGTTGCGGAATGTATTCGTATGGAAACCTCGGAAGCGGCTATGGCCACCCTGGAAAAAAAGGGCTGCGCGCTGGGTATGAGCGCGATACATCCTATTTCCGGTGAAGCCGTACCCGTATGGGTGGCCAATTTTGTTTTGATGTCCTATGGCACAGGCGCGGTGATGGCGGTGCCCGCGCACGATCAACGGGACTATGAATTCGCCAAAAATAATGCCTTGCCGATCAAGCCCGTGGTTTATCCTGCTGCAGATCAGAATATTGATCTTTCAGAGGCTGCTTTTACCGAGCAAGGGGTGTTGAAAAATTCAGGTCAATTTAACGGTTTGACTTCGCAACAAGCCTTTACCGCCATCGCCGATTTTTTGAGCGAAAAGGGGGTAGGGTGCGTGCAAACGAATTATCGTTTACGGGATTGGGGCGTGTCACGGCAACGTTATTGGGGCGCGCCTATCCCCATTATTAATTGCGTCAGTTGTGGTGCAGTGGCAGTACCCGAAACCGATTTGCCCGTTATTTTACCTGAAGAGGTTGAATTAGATACAGAAGGTTCCCCCTTAAAAAAAATGTCCGCGTTTTATGCGGTAGCGTGTCCTAAGTGCGGCGGTGCGGCGGAACGAGAAACGGATACCTTCGATACTTTTATGGAGTCCTCCTGGTACTACGCCCGTTTTACGAGCAAAGATAATGACAATGCCATGTTAGATGATCGCGCTAATTACTGGTTGCCTGTTGACCAGTATATTGGCGGTATTGAACATGCCATCTTGCATTTATTATATGCGCGCTTTTTTCACAAATTAATGCGTGACGAAGGTTTGGTTCAAGGGGATGAACCCTTTGCCAATTTGTTAACACAAGGCATGGTGTTAAAAGACGGTGCAAAAATGTCGAAGTCGAAAGGCAATACCGTTGATCCACAATCATTAATCGAACAATATGGCGCGGATACCGTGCGGGTTTTTACGATGTTTGCGGCACCTCCTGATCAGTCATTGGAATGGGCCGATACCGGTGTTGATGGTGCCTTCCGTTTTTTAAAGCGGCTTTGGCGTTTAGTCATGGAGCATGTTGAACCGGGTTTGCCTGTCAGTGAGCCCGCTGTCTTGTCTGAACAACATAAGGCGTTACGCAGGCAATTGCACCAAACGATTGAAAAAGTCAGCGATGATATGGGGCGTCGCCATACTTTTAATACCGCAATTGCCGCTATTATGGAGCTGATCAATAGCTTGTATAAAGCAGAATGTGTCGATGAAGCGGGACGCCAGGTCATGCAAGAAGCCTTGGAGGCTGTTGTTTTGATGTTAGCTCCGATTGCACCTCACCTGTGTCATGTTCTCTGGCACGAGTTGGGACATGAGCATGCGATTGTTGATTGCCGTTGGCCACGTGTTGATGCGGACGCACTGGTGCAGCAAGTTGTAGAACTCGGAGTGCAGGTCAATGGAAAAATGCGGGCACGGATCAAAGTGGCGGTGGATAGTGCGCCCGATTTTATTAAAGAACAGGCGCTGAGTGATTCTAATGTTCAACGTTTTGTCGGTGATAAAACTGTAAAAAAAATCATTGTTGTGCCGGGTAAGCTGGTTAGCATTGTAGTGATGGCTTAAGCCATGCGATACCGAATCAGACTCTGTTTACTGCTTATTGGTGTCGTTTCACTGTCTTCTTGTGGCTGGCAATTTCGTAGTGATATTACGGCAAGCCTGGATATTGAGTCTATTGCTATTGTTGGTGGGCGTCAGGATGACGCTTTTTTTCAGCGTTTATCACGGGCTCTGGAGCGCTCAGGCATTCGTCTTACTTCGCCAGAGGATGCCGATTTGACTTTAAAAATTGAAAAAATTCTGAATGATCGTAAACCGTTGACGATTTCGCCTGATGGCGCGGTAGGAGAATATCAAATTTATTATGTCGTCGTGGCTAGTATACAAGCCACGTCAGGAGAATGGTTAATTCGAAACCAGCCTATAGAGGTCATCCGGCGTTATCGTTTTAACCGTACGCAGGTTTTGGCCAAAGAAAATGAAGAGCGTCGACTCTATAGCGATATGCGAGATAATACAGTGCGGCGGGTATTGCAGCGGCTCAAAGTACTTAAGCTGCCTCAAAAAGAAGTTGAAAAAGTGCGTTCACCTGAGCTCATTTCGCCTGAAAAACCAGCAGAGAGTACGGCTGATGAAAATTAGGTATGAGCAGTTAGAAGCGCAATTAAACAAGCAACTCAGCCCCCTTTATTTTGTCAGTGGAGATGAAGTCCTTTTGGTGGAAGAAGCCGTAGATTGGGTTCGACAAAAAGCCCAGGCGCAAGGATACAGTGAACGCACGGTGTTACATGTGGCTGCCGGGTGCGACTGGAATGAATGGCTACTGGGTGCGGGCAGTCGTTCTCTTTTTGCAGACCGGCAATTACTGGAAGTGCGTCTACCGACCGGGAAACCGGGGGATGTGGGTGCGAAGGCATTAATCCGTTATGTAGAAACCCTGATGCAGGATAATCTCTTGCTGATTATTTCGGGTAAGTTGGACGGGGCAGTACAGCGGGCAAAATGGTTTAAAACCGTTACAGAGGCAGGTGTGCATGTCCCTGTTTGGCCGTTAACCGTCAAACAATTACCCGGCTGGTTAACTCTGAGAGCGAGAAAAAAAGGTCTGAATTTAAGCCCTGAAGCGATCACCGTCCTGGTGGAGCACATTGAAGGCAACCCTTTGGCGGCATCACAAGAACTGGATAAGTTATATTTACATCATGGTGCTGCACCATTAGGCTACGCTGAAGTTGTGGCTGCTGTTGTCGATCACGCTCGTTTTGATCTATTTGGCTTTGTTGATGCCGTATTATCGGCTGATATTGATAAATTTATTAGAATTATCAAAGCCTTAAAATCTGAAGGTGTGGAACCTATTCTGGTGCTGTGGGTCTTGGCACGTGAAGCCCGGGTTTTAGCTGAAATGAGTCGAGTGCGTGAAAAAGAAAGTCTTTCAGTGGATCAGGTGATACAGCGTTGGCGTATATTTGATGCCCGTAAGCCTTTGATTAAAAGGGCGTTAAGTATTTCTGATGTGCGTAAGTGGTGGGATGTTTTGGAGCAAGCGGGGCAAATAGATCGAACAATAAAAGGCGACAGGTTAGGTAATCCTTGGGATGACTTGTTAAAATTAGCCTTTGTGATGGCTGGCAAGCCTATCTTCACTCCTGAAACAACTTATCAAAGTATAAGTAATGATGCATAACTATTTTAACAATGTTCTTGTCTTTATTAAGTGACTCAGCGTTGCAGCTCCAGTTGCATAGTTCATTATGCTCTTTTTGCTGCGCCTTAATTTACATAAAAAATCCTGCGGAAATTTTGTTAAAATAAACTAGGTATCACTACGTTAGAATAAGGCTTATGGACATAAAAAAATACATGCTTGGTGTGGGTCAAAAAGCGCGCGATGCTGGGCGTATTATGGCAAATGTGGATACGGCTAGAAAAAACGCCGTGTTATTGAAAATCGCCGATATTTTGGAGCGAGAGAATAGAATTTTATTGGCAGAAAACCGTAAGGATATGGATGCTGCTATTGCGAATAATCTAGAGGCAGCGCTAGTCGATCGGTTGGAGATAAATGAGCAGCGTATTGTCGCCATGGCTGAAGGCTTGCGAGAAATCGCGGCATTGCCTGATCCCATAGGTGCAATTAGTGATATGAACTATCGTCCATCCGGCATTCAGGTCGGAAAAATGCGGGTTCCCCTAGGTGTGGTTGGCATTATTTATGAGTCGCGACCTAATGTGACGGCAGATGCAGCAGCTCTTTGTTTGAAGACTGGGAATGCGAGCATTTTACGCGGCGGCTCTGAAGCATTTCATTGCAATCAGGCGATTGCGAAAATCATTCATCAATCCTTGACCGAGCTTACTTTGCCGCAGCACGCAGTGCAAGTAGTCGCGACGACCGATCGCGCAGCAGTGACCGCATTAGCGCAACTGAAAGATTATGTTGATGTGCTGGTGCCGCGTGGTGGTAAAGGTTTGATTGAACGTCTGAGTCGCGAAGCAACGATTCCAGTGATTAAACATTTACATGGTGTGTGTCATACTTACATCGATGATAGTGCTGATCTTGCAAAAGCAGTCGCGATTGCGGTTAATGCCAAAACACAGCGTTATGGCACTTGTAATACGATGGAGACTTTACTGGTCGCAGCAAGCATTGCTGAAGTGTTCTTAGAAAAAGTTTGCCCCTTGTATGAACAAAAAGGTGTAGAACTGCGCGGCTGTGAGCAATCCTTAAAATATTGGAAGGCCATGAAGGCGGCAACAGCAGAAGATTGGGATACCGAATATTTGGCTCCGGTTTTGTCAATACGCATTGTGAAGGATGTTGATGCGGCGATGAAGCATATCTGCGCCCATAGCTCTAGTCATACGGAGTCCATCGTGACCGAGAGTCATACTCACGCCCAGCGCTTTCTTCGTGAGGTTGACTCAAGCTCGGTTATGGTTAATGCTTCTACTCGTTTTGCGGATGGTTTTGAGTATGGCCTGGGTGCGGAAATTGGCATTAGTACAGATAAAATTCATGCGCGAGGGCCAGTCGGGCTTGAAGGCTTAACGTCACAAAAATATATTGTATTGGGCGATGGTCATATTAGAACGTAAGATAAAAGCTTTATTTCTGGCGAGCCCGGTTTGACTTCGCCGTCAGTCATTGCGGTTATGGGCGGGATGTTTGATCCCGTTCATATTGGGCACTTACGTTCAGCTATCGAAGTTTTGAGTAGTTTTAAATTTAAGGAACTCAGACTGGTGCCTTGCGCACGACCACCCCATCGTCAAAGCGCCCTAGCTTCAGCCGAGCATCGTATTAATATGTTGCGTCAGGCGATCAGCTGGAACGATAAGCTTGTTATTGAAGAGTGTGAAGTGTGGCGAACGACAGCATCCTATACTATAGAAACCTTGCGCTATATAAAGACAGTCATGCACGGTGCACCGCTTTGCTTGATTGTCGGTGAAGATGCCTTTCGTAGTTTGCCGACATGGCATCAATGGCGAGAATTGTTTTCGCTCGCAAATATTCTTGTTTTACAAAGATCAGGGGTGGAATCGGGTTTGCAAGATATATCTGATGAGTTAGATGCTGCCCTGGCGGGACGGGTGAATTCAGAGCAAGAAAATTTCTTGAAATCTCGAGCCGGCAATATTTTTTTTTACCCTGTGACACAGTTGCAGATTTCTTCAACGCGCATCAGAACCCTGTTAGCAGCAGAGGAAAATGTGAAATATTTAGTCCCTGATGCGGTTATCAATTATATTGCAGAACATGATTTGTATGCAGAACATAATGTGAATCAAAAATAAAATGAAAACAGAAGAATTAAATAAATTGATTGTTTCGTCTTTAGAAGATCTTAAAGCGTTGAATATCATCTTGCTTGATGTTAGAGATCGTTCGTCGATAACGGATTATATGGTTATTGCGTCGGGGACATCGAACCGCCATGTTCGTTCCTTGGCAGACAAAGTGGTTGAAAAAGTTAAAGCGGCGGGTATTCAGCCTTTAGGGGTTGAGGGTAAGGGTGAAAGCGGTTGGGTGCTCGTTGATCTGGTTGATGTCGTGGTTCACATTATGCACCCGGAAGAACGGGAGTTTTATAGCCTTGAAAAGTTGTGGGCAGTGTAAAACGGAATCTGAATTGTGCGATTAACCGTGGTTGCGTTGGGTGAACGTATGCCTGATTGGGTCTCTCAGGGTATTGCTGAATATTCCAAACGCTTTCCTCGAGAATGTGCTCTCGAAATTGTATCTGTACCTGCAGTAAAAAGAAATAAAAGAAACGAGACGACTAAAGCGATTAAAGAAGAGGGTAAACGCATGTTGGCTGCGTTACCGCAACGGGGATGGAACATTGCTTTGGATGAGCGTGGACGGCACATGTCTACGGAGCAGTGGGCCGCATTGTTGAGTGAATGGATGTTGCATGGGGTGAACCCCGTTTTTTTGATAGGCGGGGCTGATGGCCTCGCTCCAGAGTGCAAACAGATTGCCGATCAAACCTGGTCTTTGTCTACGTTAACCTTACCCCACCCATTGGTGCGTGTATTGCTGGTTGAACAACTCTATCGAGCATGGACTATTGTTAACAAACATCCTTATCATCGCTCTTAAGGAACGTAGGGACGTCATCACTTCGTTATTTTTTGTCCGTTTCTGAATAGCAAATAAATATGGCATAGGTTGTAAAAAAAATGAGCGAAGAAATTCTGATTAATGTTACACCTCGTGAAGTTCGTGTTGCGATGGTAGAAAATGGCGTATTGCAGGAACTGGCGATAGAAAGAATAAACCGGCGCGGATTGGTAGGTAGTATTTTCAAAGGAAAAGTAAGCCGAGTATTACCCGGAATGCAAGCCGCCTTTGTTGAAATTGGTTTAGAACGAACCGCTTTTTTACATGTGTCCGATTTAGTTGAATCGTACCAACGGGTTCCATTTGATGGAGAAAAACAAGGGCAGGACGAACGGCAGATAACGATTAGTGAATTGTTACACGATGGTCAGGAGTTGTTGGTACAAATTGTTAAAGATCCGTTGGGAACAAAAGGAGCAAGATTGACAACCCAGATTTCTTTGCCCTCAAGATACTTGGTGCTCATTCCTGAAGAAAATAATATAGGGGTCTCTCAGAAAATTGAAGATGAAGATGAAAGGGCGCGTCTGAAAGCGATCGTTGAACTCATCTCAGAGCAGCATGCTGGGGGGTATATTGTACGTACAGCGGCGGAACATGTGAGTCAGGAAGAATTAATGACCGATGCGCTTTACTTTCAAAAATTATGGCCAGAAATACAAAAGAAAAGTCTGGCTGCGCCAGCAGGCTCTTTAGTATATGAAGATTTGTCACTGGTTTTGCGGGTAATGAGAGATCGAGTTCATGAGGGTATTGATACGGTGAAAGTGGACTCTAAAGAAACATTTCAACGCATTGTTAACTTTGCCGAAAATTATATGCCCGAAACGGTGGCGCGACTTGCACTGTACCCCGGCGAACGCCCCCTGTTTGATTTATATAATATTGAAGATGAAATTCAAAAAGCACT
>JAADHS010000283.1:27505-36790 GCA_013151745.1 Gammaproteobacteria bacterium
GGTGGTTTTGTTGGCCATCGAAATCTAGATGAAACTATTTTTAAAACTAATCTGGAAGCAGCGCAAGCGATTGCCCGGCAGTTAAGATTAAGAAACCTGGGTGGCATTATCATTATTGATTTTATTGACATGAGCAATGATGAGCATAAACGACAAGTGCTAAGAGCATTGGAAAAATACTTGCTGAAAGACCCATCCAGAACCAATATCAGTGGTGTATCTGAATTGGGGCTGGTTGAAATGACCCGAAAAAGAACGCAGGAAAGTCTGGAGCATATATTGTGTGAAACGTGTTGTACCTGTAATGGGCGCGGCAGTCTTAAGACAGCTGAAACAGTTTGTTATGAAATATTTCGCGACATAATCAGAGAGTCGCGTCAGTTTGAATCCACCCGGTTTATGGTTTTAGTCTCTCCAGAGGTCGGCGATCGTATTATTGATGAGGAATCTACCACGGTTGCTGAGCTGGAAGAGTTTATTGGTAAATCTATTAAATTTCAGGTTGAAACATCTTATACGCAAGAACAATTTGATGTCGTTTTGATGTGATACATCGTTGTCATAAAGCGTTTTGGACTCTTGCGGTTATTGTAATTGTTGGTTTTGCTATTGTTACTAGCCTGGTTCGCATCGTTTTTCCAGTGGTGGCCGATTACCGTCAGGATATCGAACAATGGGTGCATAGTGCCATTGACTATCCTCTCAATATTGGAGGACTACAAACACAATGGATTGGTTTTTCACCGGTACTTCATTTACACAATGTACAATTATTGAGTAAAGACAACAATCAAAACCTGTTAAGTTTTGACTCTGTTTACGTGAGCCTTGATTTGTGGGCGTCTATTAAAAAAGGTCGCATTATTCCTGAAAAGGTAACTTTATTGGGGTTAAATTTGGCCGTAATAAAAGAAAGGGATGGGCGAATCAGTGTTGCAGGAATGTATGCCCGTGATAACAATAACGATTCGTTTAAAAAAATAGTTGAAAAATGGTTCTTTTCTCATGATTCTTTATTAATAGAGCGAGCAAATGTCAGCTGGGAAAATAAACAGCATGGGAATCAACCGGTTTTTTTTAACAATATCAATCTGGAGATGGTAAGTAGTGGTGCGCGACACCAGCTTATAGCAAAAGGAACGATGCCGAAAAAATCAGGTGAAGATTTTACTTTTATTCTGGATGCGTATGGAAATATTAATGATGTAGAGGTTTGGGATATGAAGACCTATCTCTCTGTCGAAAAGGTCAATTTTCAGAGTGAAATACTAGATTCTGTTCTGTTACCTGGTCTGGATATTGTGACGGGTATAGCGGATATACATGCCTGGTTGAATTGGCAGGATGGCCATTTAACTGAGGCCTCTATGGATGTCGATGTCACGGATCTTTTGCTGCAGACGTTGCCGCAACATTCATTTTCTCTGGATAAGATGAAAGGAAGGTTGGAGTGGCAATTAAATAAAAAAGGATGGTTGCTTTCAGCCCGTCCGCTACAACTACATATCGCCGGTGAAGCACCCTGGGCATTGGAATTTGAGGTGCAATCTCTGAGTCAGGGTTTGGCTTTTGAAATCGGTGTTGCTCATTTACCCATAAGTATACTAGCCAAATTGGCTCTACTAAGTGAACAAGTTCAAGAACCCTTAAGGTCTTACCTTACGGCAGCGAACCTGACTGGTTCCTTAAATGAAAGTTACATTCATTTTTTTTCTGATAGCCAGGAAAAGCCGTTTAAATTGAATACGAAGCTGGTGGACTTGTCATTACTGCCGGTTAAAAAAATACCCGGTTTTTCCGGTCTGAATGCTGAGATTAGTCTTGCGGATGAAATACTGTTTCTCAATCTGGAAAGTTCTGATGCGGCTTTGGATGCGCCTGAATTGTTTCGTTCTCCTCTCGTGCTAGACAATATTCACGGGCAATTCAACATTTTTCGTGATCAAGAAAAAAATTGGGTTATTAATACCACACAGTTGAATATAGTCAATCAGGATATTAGCACCCGCACCCGGGCAAAAATCATTCTGCCAGAGGATGAACGGTCTCCCATTGTTGATGTACATACAAGCTTTCAAGAGGGCAATGTTGACAATATTGAACGGTATTATCCCGTCGAAATTTTAAAACCGTCGTTATTAAATTGGCTGGATAATTCGATCGTATCCGGTAAGGTGACGTCTGGAAATTTTATTTTGAAAGGGCCGTTGTCGCGTTTCCCGTTTGCAAAAGGTGAGGGTGTTTTTAAGACTCGCTTTATGATTGAAGAGGGGGTTCTGGATTTTTCTCCAGGTTGGCCAAAGCTGGAAGACATCGTTGCAGAAATTAATTTTATTGGCCGCTCTATGTCAATCAATGCGGACTCTGCTCGTACTTTGGATTCCACATTGCAAAATATGAAGGTTGAAATTAAAGACTTTCTGGCGAAAGACAGAGCGGTTACGATCACTGGCAAGGCGCATGGTACCGGTTCAAATGGTGTTCGTTACGTGTTGCAAACGCCATTAAACCAAACTTTGGGCAGCTTTTTTTCTTCAATTGAAATTGATAAAACGATTGATTTGTTTTTGGATATTCGGGTACCCCTGAATCATTTGGAGCAACGCTTGAGTGTCAACGGTGGTGTAGAGTTTTCGGATAACACGCTTGTCTATGGCGGAGGTTCTGTTGATATGACGCATTTGCATGGACTGGTTGGGTTTAATGAAGACGGTATTGTTGCGCATGATTTGAGTGCTCAGGTCATGGGGCAGCCTGCAACGATTAATATTGCAAGTGAAACAGATCCTGTTAGTCAAAAAACGATAATTGACCTTGAAGCGATAGGGACGAGCCGACTCGATATTTTATGGCAAAAACTGGGCTTTCCAAATATTGATTTTGTGCATGGAGAAAGTGACTGGTCAGGTACGTTGCGTTTGCTGCCTGCAATGGATACCGAAACCGGTGTTACCGCAGAGTTGAATATTCACTCTATGCTTGATGGTGTGAATATAGATCTCCCTTCCCCATTAGAAAAAGATGCAGAGACTCGGGTTGAATTGAATCTGGAACTGCTTTTTCCTGATGAAGTGAATCGTTCTCTTACTGTACGTTATAACGATATATTAACCAGTGAGCTCATGTTGCAGTCGTTGCCTGATCTTGATAAAGGTTTGGAACTGGTGGGGGGTTGGGTGCATTTGGGGGAAGGCACGCCCCCCACTGTACAAAAAAAAGGACTGAGTATTTATGGCCAGTTGCCTTTTTTTGATTTTGAAAAATGGCAAACAGTATTCAATAAAGCCAGCGATAAACAAGGCAAGGCCGATTTAGCCATTACTGAAATAGAGATGCGCTTCTCTAAAGTTTTGATATTTGAACAGCAGTTCACAGGCGTTGAGATGTGGGCGAAACCGAACAAAAAGGGTTGGGAGGTTTTGTTTGAGGGGCAGGAAGCCGCAGGTCGTGCTTTTATTCCCAGGCTTAGTACTGCTCCCATTGATTTGGATTTAAACTATTATTACCTTTATTCGCAAAAAAATGAAAACTCATCGGAAGAAAGTGACCCAAGAAAGGGTCGGTCATTCAATTTTTCGAGCCAAGCCTTATTTTACGATAATTCGTTATTCGGGCGTGTGGAGCTAGAGGCTGTTTTAACCCCAGCGGGGCTAAAAATGGAGCAATTTTCCCTAATGAGTAAAAAAACTCAAATTACAGGTGTGGGGGAATGGGTGGTTCGTGGAGGCAAGCAGCGTTCTTCATTTGATCTCTCGGTCAAGAGTACGGATGTGGGGGTGACACTAGATATGTTTGGTTTTCCGGACACGATGGAGCGAGGCAAGGCCAGTAATCGATTTCAGATCGATTGGGAAGGGACGCCGGGCGATTTTTCTCTGTCTAGCTTTAATGGTGAAATAAACCTGTCAATAGAAGAAGGACGATTACTGGAAGTGGAACCGGGTGCCGGGCGAATTTTTGGTTTACTGAGTTTACGTGCACTGCCGCGTCGATTACGGTTTGATTTCAGTGATTTTTTTGGTAGAGGGTTCAGCTTTGATACATTGACTGGTTCATTTACGGTGACTCAAGGACAAGCTTACACGAAAAACCTGGTCATGCAGGGTCCATCAGCCTATATTTTAGCTCAAGGTCTGGTAGATTTTAATCTTAAGAATTATAATCAACGGGTTACAGTAATTCCTAATGTGACGGCTCCGCTGCCACTGGCTATCGGGATTGTGGTCAGTCCAGTTGCCGGGTTAGCGGCATGGGTAGCGGAAACCCTGATTAGAAAACCGCTTGGCCGATTTGCCAAGGTTATATATAAAGTAGAAGGCCCTTGGGCTGAACCAGAAATTAAAAAACTTAAATGGGTGGAATTATCTGATTAACCTAGAAAAATCAGTTGGACGCGGAAAAGGAGTGCAATATATTGATGTGCATAGTGAATTCAAAAGCCGTGTGGTCACCTTATTGGTGATGAGCGAGCTTTTGAATTTGCTAGGTGCATTAAGAGGTTGTACGAACTTTTGTGATCCCACTGATTTTTTTAGGATTAAGAAATGGAACACAATAACTTGTATAAGTTATTGTGTTCCATTCCTAAGATGATTGCCAGAAGAAAGACTCCAGTAAGGGTAGGTTGGTATGGCACGTGTAGCAGCAGTACAAATGGCATCGGGTCCCAATGTAAGTGCAAATTTACTAGAGGCCGCCCGGTTAATTGGGATGGCCACAGATGAAGGCGCAGACTTGATTGTGTTGCCTGAAAATTTTGCCATGATAGGCATGTCTGAAACCGATAAAATAGAGCTCAAAGAGCAAGCGGGTGATGGCCCCATTCAGGACTTTTTAAGCCAGCAGGCGGTCAAGCAGGGTGTTTGGTTGGTAGGTGGAACCCTTCCTCTGGTGACGGAGAATGAAAATAAAATCAGAGCGGCCAGTCTGCTCTTTGATGATAAAGGGCAACAGCAAGCCCGGTATGACAAGATTCATCTCTTTGACGTATCCTTAAATGAAGGACAAGATAATTACGAGGAATCTTTGACGATTGAGCCTGGAGATGAAGTTGTGGTTGTTGATACGCCATTTGGTAAGCTGGGTTTGGGCGTGTGTTACGATCTTCGTTTTCCTGAGTTGTTTCGTTGTATGTTAGATCGAGGCGTAGAAATATTGGTACTGCCTTCCGCTTTTACCGCCATCACCGGGCGTGCGCACTGGGAAGTTTTGGTTCGCGCCCGAGCGATTGAAAATTTATGCTATGTTATTGCCGCAGCCCAGGGAGGTTACCACGTTAATGGGCGTGAAACGCATGGAGACAGCATGGTCGTGGATCCCTGGGGGGTGGTTTTGGATCGCTTGCAAGGCGGCTCGGGGGTTGTGTCTGTTGAAATTGATAGAGAGAAACTCGTTAGCACAAGAAGAGCATTCCCCGCAATATCACATCGTAAGCTGTCCTGTAAAATGTAACCTATTCGCAGCGATGGCGACGCATTATGACCTGTAAACAATGTCGCCAACTTGAGGCTTAAAATACTAAATCCATAACGTTATGGGTATATACGCGCTAGCACCGACAACATAACGCCAGGGTATATTGATAACGGAAAAGTTAGAATATATTAGTATTTCAATGAATAAAAAAAAATTTAGTCTAAACGAATGGTTAAGCTATCAGTCCAATGTACATTCCAAAACCGTTGATTTGGGTTTGGAGCGGGTTGCTTTGGTTGCGCAGCGTATGGGTATTGACAGCATGCCCTGCCCGGTCATTACCGTTGCAGGAACGAATGGCAAAGGGTCGACTATTGCTTTTTTGCAGTCGATATATACTGCAGCAGGGTACCAGGTTGGCACTTACACCTCACCGCATATGCTGCGTTATAATGAGAGAATATGTATTGGTGGGCGTGAATGCAGTGATGAGTTGCTGTGTGAATCCTTTGCGCGTATTGAAGAAGCGCGAGCTGACATTTCCCTGAGTTACTTTGAATTTGGCACTTTGGCAGCATTAGATTTGTTTGTGCGTGCGAAAACACTAGATGTTGTTTTACTGGAGGTGGGTCTAGGGGGGCGGCTTGATGCTGTTAATATTGTTGATACTGATATTGCGGTTGTGACCTCGATATCCTTAGATCATACCGAGTGGCTGGGTTCGGATCTCAACTCCATTGGCTATGAAAAAGCAGGCATTTTCAGGGCAGGTATTCCCGCCGTTTTTGGCAGTCTAGACTTGCCTCAATCTATTGCAGATTATGCTAATATTTTAGGCACGCCATTGTATGTTTTGGGGCAGCATTTTGATTATCAATGTACAGATAGTCGCTGGCGATGGCATTCGCAAAACGAATCTGCCGAGGCATTACCACCGCCTGGCTTATTTGGTGCGGTGCAATATCAAAATGCAGCAACCGCATTGATGGTGGTGGCGTTGTTGGTTCAGCAGCTCAACGTCACAGATTGTCAGCGTAACCAGGGTGTGAGCGAGGCATCGCTAATAGGTCGATACCAACATGTACCTGGCTCAGTAGAAACCATACTCGATATTGCACATAATGTTGAAAGTGCTCAAAAACTAGTTCAATCGTTAAACAGCAGGCCGAGCAAAGGGAAAACCCATCTTGTATTAGGCATGTTGGTGGACAAAGATATAGTCAATGTTGTGAAAGTCTTGTCTGAGGTTGTGGATTGTTGGTATTTATGTGGCTTGCAGGTAGAAAGAGGTGCCTCTATTGAGTATTTAAAAGCAAATTTTGTCACGGCTTTACCACATACTCATGCCCAGGTATTTCTCGATGTAAAAGCGGCTTATACCGCCGCTGAATCAGCGGCGGATGGCCTGGATAGAATTATCGTTTGCGGCTCAACCTATGCGGTGGCTGCCTTTTTGATAGAAGAGTAGCTAGATTCAGAGTGTTATTTTACCTTTGAAGTGCAGAGAGATTTTTAAGTTTTTTGGGAGCGCTCACATAACGAGCCATGAGCGAAACATCAGAATAATCACTAAAGGCATCAATCATGACATGCCAGGTTCCAGGCTGGGGATTAGTCAATCGACATACTTCGTTACTACCATTTTTATATGGACGGCAGTCATAACTGGATTTCGTGGGTCTGCTGGCATGACGTATGTAGAGATCAGCATCTCCTCTCTTATTGCTCTTGAGCTTAAAAAGTAGCGAAACGGCATTTTCCGGCACTTCGAAGGTAAAAAATATTGATTTTCCACTTGAAGCACTTAATCCGGCTTTGGGGCGACCATTCACCAATACTTCATCGTGGTTGTTAGCTAAGGCTGCATTGACTACCGCAGTAGCATCGACTATACCCGCTCCACAAAGGAAGAGTGGGCAACCATCAGATAGTGGGCGGGTATTATTTTTGAGTAATATTTCAACTTCATCCGGCGTGATCCCAGGTTGAGCTTGATACAATAAAGCGGCTACTCCAGCAACATGTGGGGCTGCAAATGAAGTGCCTTGCTTGTAACCGTAGCTATCAGCAACCGGGTCAGTAGTACCGCTGTTGGTTGTTGACAAGATGCCACTCGGACCCGCTGCTGTTAGTGTTATACCGCCTGGTGCTGAAACATCGACGACTGTGCCGATATTCGAATAAAACGCTAGACCGTCATTGATGTCTGTCGCCGCAACGTTAATGACACCGGCACAATTGCCAGGGAAAATTTGATTAGCATCAGATCTATTATTACTATTACCTGCTGCTGTAATGACGGTCGCACCGCTGTTGCGAGCAAAATCGATGGCAAGTTGCGTGTAGCTTCCACATCCGCTAAGACTACCCAAGCTGAGATTAATGATCTGAGCTGGGTTTTTGTTGTCTGGTATTCCAAGTATACTACCCCCGGCAGCCCAGTAAATACCGTCAGCGATATCGATGGTCAATGCGCCACATTTCCCAAGCACTCGAACGGGAACAATTTTCGCATTAAAAGCGACGCCGGCAACACCGATGTTGTTATTGGTCGCCGCGGCGATCGTACCGGCCACATGGGTTCCATGCCAGCTGCTGTCTTCAGGCGGGCGATCATCACCGCATTCTCCTTCGCTAAATCCATCGCCAGGATCACGGGCATCGCTATCACGTAAGTCACCATCATTTGCGTAAAAAGGTGAGAAACCATGTCATAGCCGGGCAACAGATTGGCATTAAGGTCTGCATGAGGCCGGTATCCTGAATCAATTACAGCAACCACTACACCGCTGCCGGTGGCATGATCCCAGGCGTTTGGTAAATTCAGGCCCCCTGCTGAATCGTGGTAATGCCATTGCTCTGGATATAGCGTATCATTGGGTGTAAAAAAGGCTTGGAGCAGTCTGTCTTCTTCAATATATTCAATTTCGGGATCAGTGCTTAACTGCTGTATAATTTCTTGTAAGTTGTTGTTAGCATCGTGGCTGCCCAAAATCTTAAAAATATGATGGCCTTTAAGGCTGAGTGGCCGAACGTATGATACCGACACATTCACTTTTTGGCTAAGCTGTACCGCTGCTGCTTGCATTGTTTGTTGGCGTTGGGACGCTGTCTGTGCTGATAAAGCGGCAATAAGCGGTGCTTCATCCTTATATTTTATAATTAACTGCTTTTCCGGTGCCGCCAGAACCCATTGCGTAACCATGAACATAGTTAACATTATACTGAGCTGGAGCTTCAACCGCCCGTTTGTTCGATCCATGAACATTCTCCTGTGATTTTAAATTTGGTAGCTATTTACATAATTCATAACAATATTTAGGTATATTAGCATCTATTTTTTATTTTCTCATGTTAAGGGGGGAATACGGACTAGATTTTTGGTCAGTTTTACGCCAAACCCAAATAGATATCCATGGCGTTTGAAATTTAGGTGTTAAGGGGGGTAAATAAATAACTTTCCATTTTGCTCCGGATAGCATTTCGTCACCAAAGCTTCCATCATCCATGGCTCACGCCCCTTACCTGCTCCCAATATAAGCAAGGCGCTCAAAGGTGCATCCTACAAAGACACTTCTTTGTAGGGCGCGTATTCGTTCGAGCAACACCGGTGCCGGAATGATAGACAAGTAGTCATGTTAAATTATTTATTTGCACCTCTCAAGTATAATTGGCGGGGCTATCCAATCAATATTTACATGAATAAACATTTATATTCATGACGACTGTAGATAAAATTGAGAACGTGCTTTTTAGCCGGTATAGAGGCATAATATGTATATATATACCCATGGCGTTATAAATTTAGGGCGAATAACACGCCCTGTTTTTCCCATGGCAGCGTTAGAATTCCTCCAAATAGGCCTACTA
>JAADHS010000283.1:36837-43826 GCA_013151745.1 Gammaproteobacteria bacterium
TTCACACCTAAATTCATAACGCCATGGGTATATCCATGTTGGCTCTTAACTAGGTTAGTCAGTAACTCTTAAAAAAGGTGAGCATACTGAATGAATGAAAAACTAAAAAAGCGTATTGTTGGCGGAGTTGTGCTGGTTGCGCTGGGTGTCATTGCGATACCTATGTTTAGTTCTGATGAAGCAGAAATAACGCAGGTAAAAGAATCCATTATTCCTCCTAAGCCGCAGCTGGAAATGCAAACTTCGACGGTAGATTTAAAGGCTTGGTCTCAGAATAATGTGAGCGATGAGGGTGCGCTGGGCTCAACTGGAGCGTTGGGTTCATCTTCTGATGATGACTTATTGTCCAGAGAAATAGATCGGTCGGTTTTAACCGATGCACCGGCTGTCGATCCGGCCGTTAACAGAGAAAAAACAACGGCCGTTAATATCGTCAGTACTCAGCCCGAGGTAAAAAATGAGGTTCAACAGCATGCATCCGTTCAGCCGGTCGTCACTCAGCCAAAAGAGACTCAACAGCCGGCTATAAAAACAACGAATATTGTTAAAGTCCCCCCTCCTGTTATAGTTAAGCCTCAACCTCAAGTGCATTCGGTTAAAGCGGGTTCTTCTTCGGCATGGGTTGTGCAGGTGGGTAGTTTTAGGAAAAAAGAAAATGCGGAGCGTTTACGCGAAAAATTGAAACAGTTGGGTTATCGAGCTTTTGTGAGCACAAGCAATTCTGGTGGTAAAGTCGTTGTTCGTGTTCGGATCGGTCCACAAATGGCAAAGGCCAGTGCCAAAAAAGTAAAAAGCAGGATAGAGCAACAAATGAAAATGCAAGCTATGTTAGTTAAGTTGAAATAAGCTTGGATATGATGGCGACGATTGATCTTGCCTTAATTGGCGTTGTTATAATTTTTTCATTGATTGGTTTGTGGATTGGCTTCGTGCGCGGTGCGCTCTATTTGCTGACATTGATTTCTGCAGGGTTTATCGCCATACTATTTACCTCGAATATGTCAGTTTGGTTAACGGATTATATTTCGATAGAACCGTTGAGAATTGCTGCCAGCTTTATAATTTTATATGTTGCAGTGACTGTGCTTGGGGGTATTGTTAGTTCTCTGATTGCTCATGTGATTGCTAGGACAGGCTTAAGTGGTATCAATCGGACGTTGGGTTTGTTTTTCGGTAGTGCATGTGGTGTTGTATTGGTCTGTGTGTTTGTTTTAGTCGGTCATTATTTACCTTATTCCTCCGATGCTTGGTGGCTTGAGTCTCAACTTATACCGCAACTTCAGGTCGTCGCTGAAATTCTAAAACAGTATCTTCCTACCAGTATTGAAGAAGTGAAAAAATTTGATCTTAGCGGAGTTTGGCCGCTAAGCTAAATATCTGATCGGTTCGTTGAACTGAACTCTCATAACATTAAAACTCAAAAGGTGTGCGGCATGTGTGGTATTGTCGGGATTGTTGGTAAAAACAATGTTAATCAAGCTATTTACGATAGTTTGACGGTATTACAACATCGAGGGCAAGATGCGGCAGGGATCGTCACCTGTGATGGACGAAAGCTCTATTTACGCAAAAATAATGGTTTGGTTCGAGATGTTTTTCGTACCAGCCACATGCTGGACTTACGGGGTCCCATGGGGATTGGTCATGTTCGTTATCCTACGGCAGGCTGTTCATCATCTGCGGAAGCGCAACCTTTTTATGTGAACTCGCCTTATGGTATTAGTTTGGCGCACAACGGCAATTTGACTAATGCTGAAGAAGTAAAACAGCATTTATTTCAAGAAGATCGTCGGCACATGAATACAGAATCAGACTCTGAAGTTTTATTGAATGTCTTTGCTCATGAGTTACAGCGCTCTGAAAATTTAAAAGTTACGGAAGAAGATATTTTTAATGCAGTGGCAGGCGTGCATCGCCGGTGTCGGGGAGCCTATGCCGTGGTTGCGATGATTACGGGTTATGGCATCGTTGGTTTTCGTGACCCCTATGGTATCCGCCCCATTGTTTTTGGTACACGCAACACAGGCCAGGGGCCTGAATATATGATCGCCTCTGAGAGTGTTGCATTGGATGCGTTGGGGTTTGAGTTGGTGCGTGATATTGCGCCAGGTGAGGCCGTTGTTATTGATCAACACGGGCGTTTTAAATCGCAGCAATGTGCTGAAAAAACTCAGTATGCGCCTTGTATATTCGAATATGTTTATTTGGCCAGACCCGATTCTATTATTGATGATGTGTCCGTCTATAAAGCTCGTTTGCGCATGGGAGACGCTTTGGCTGAAAAAATCATCAGAAAACGACCTGATCATGATATTGATGTTGTGATTCCCATTCCTGATACCAGCCGAACCTCGGCGCTACAGCTTTCTTATCGACTGGGTGTGGTGTATCGCGAAGGTTTTATTAAAAATCGTTATATAGGCCGAACCTTCATTATGCCAGGGCAACAGTTACGAAAAAAATCAGTGAGACAAAAGCTTAATGCGATTGATCTCGAATTTCGGGGTAAAAATGTTTTATTGGTTGATGACTCGGTGGTTCGCGGTACCACTTCTCAACAGATTATTGATATGGCCAGAGAGGCTGGAGCAAAGAAGGTTTATTTTGCATCTGCGGCACCGGCGATACGTTACCCTAATGTTTATGGCATTGACATGCCTGCAGCAAAAGAATTAATTGCACATGGTCGTACCACTGAAGAAGTCGCCGAAGCCATTGGTGCAGATTGGATGATCTATCAAGACTTGAAAGACCTTGAAATGGCGGTGCGTAAACGTAATCCTGAATTGGTCGCTTTTGATTCTTCTGTTTTCACGGGCAAATATGTGACGGGCGATGTGGATAATGTGTATCTTGAAAAGATAGGTAACGTACGTGCGGATAACATGAAAAATTCCTCGGAAAATAGCGAGACGGCAGGCATTGATCTGCATAACGCGGTGTAATTTACCTAATAGTTGCTAGAACATTTCCCCAGAACCGTTTTACTGCTTTTATAGCAGCATCTAATCCAACGGTACGCGTTGCTCTGTGGGTATGGAATCGCTAAAAAATATTAAAAAAGACCTGTTAAAATCTCTCAAATAATCTTAAATATCATTTAAATCAAAATGTTACATATAACATTAAATACACTATTAATTTTTTGTTTTAATAAGAAGGGATTTTTGCTAAACTATCCCTTGTACTGGTCAGGATGTGTTTCTACCGAGAAAATAAATTGACCCTGTATTGTACTTACATATAAAAAGCCAACCCGCTACAAGGTAGTAACCCCAGCGAAATTGATGTCTTAGGCGGCTTTTATTGCTCAAGAAAAAGATATATCTGAAGGGTTGTATTTATGCCGTATGTATTCGCTTTTATTTTCTCAGTGGTGTCTTTCTCTGCTGTCGCCGAACCCGAGCTTGAATTAAATTGTTTGGCGATGAATATTTATCATGAGGCGCGAGGCGAGTCTCTGGAAGGACAGTTCGCGGTTGCTTATGTGACGATGAATCGTGTTGTGAGTCCTCGTTATCCCGGTTCAGTTTGCTCCGTTGTCTGGCAACGCAGCCAGTTTAGCTGGACACAAGATGGCAAAAGTGATCGTCCGCGTGATCGTAAAGCCTGGGGTCATAGTCAGGCATTAGCGAAACATATCTATAATAATTACCATCGATTTATGGACTTAAGTCGTGGCGCAAGTGATCTGACTGGTGGTGCGTTGTATTATTATGCGCATGAACAAGTGAACCCCTATTGGGCCAAAGAAAAGACGACCACGGCAACAATTGGTGCCCACGTCTTCCTTAACTGATTCATCAGTGCCCCACCATAATTATTTTAACTCAATTTTTACAGTATTTTTTTGGTGAATTAAGGCGCAGCGAAACGAGCATAGTGTGCTATGTGACTGGAGCTGCAACGCGGAGTCACGTGAAAAAGACCAATAAATAATTATGGTGGGGTACTTAAGATGAGCATGCTGAGTCGTTACGATATTTATACTGCCGCCTTTGAATGTTTATCTCTCTCTGACCCAGAAAAAAAAGCAAAACAAACCCGTTTTTATGCGCAACAGTGGCGGGATGGTGTGCTGGGATCTTTGTCAAAAAAAATGCCCGTCGCTATTGCTGAAGCCGGACATCCGAAAAAACCAAAATTAATATCTCCTCGTGAGGTGCCAAAGCGTTCTTTAGGGACTCTTGAGGGGCAGGCTGCGTTAATACATGCTATTGCTCATATTGAATTTAATGCCATTAATTTAGCTTGGGATGCGGTGTATCGCTTTCGTGATATGCCAGAACAGTATCTTCATGACTGGGTTCGTGTGGCGGATGAAGAAGCTTATCATTATGGCTTGGTTTGTGGTTGTTTGAACGATTTAGGTTATCGCTATGGTGATTTTGATGCGCACGATGGTTTATGGGATATGGCTCAGCGCACAGCTCATGACGTGTTAGAACGTATGGCTTTGGTGCCTCGAGTTATGGAGGCACGAGGTTTGGATGTGACGCCAGGAATCAGCAGGCGTTTTAAAGCCATTGGTAATAACGACATGGTTCGTGTGCTCGGCATTATTTTACGCGATGAAATTGGCCATGTGGCGGTAGGTAGCCGTTGGTTTCATTACTGTTGTAAACAACGTAACCTAGATCCGAATGTCACTTTTCAAACCTTGTTGCATAAATATCTTAAAGGAAAACTGCGTGGCCCTTTTTCCTACGAGGCACGTTTGCAAGCCGGTTTCGATATGGAAGAATTAAAACAGCTAGAGGCTATGAATTAATAATATGCACGAAATTTCATATTATTATTTCTTATTGAATTGCGTGCCTCCAGACAATAGTTATTTTAAATATGGAGTGGTTTTTAATATTAAATCATGAAAATGGATGGTTTTCAAACAGGTACTATTTACTATGAAAATGTTTTTTTAGAGTGCGCTATTCCTAACAATTGTCCCATCTGCACAAATGATTCCGGCTGGATCGCCGCATCCCAGCTGACGGCTTGATCACCAAAAAGTAGAATGACAGTTGAACCCATGTTAAAACGTCCCATTTCTGCTCCGCGTTGCAGGGTAAGAGGGGGGTTATCTTTGTGTGATAGCGTGTAATCCCACCGTTGCACTAAGTTACCCGGGCGGGGTGTGACATTGCCACTCCACACGGTATCAATACTGCCAACAAATATGGCTCCGACTAACACCATGGCCATGGGGCCGTATTCCGTATCAAACAAGGCAATGACCCGTTCGTTACGTGCACAAAGCCCAGGGACGACCCGTGTCGTACGCGGACTCACGCTGAATAACCGGCCTGGAACATGAACCATTTCCTTGAGTGTTCCCGTACAAGGCATGTGAATGCGATGGTAATCCCGGGGTGATAAATAGATATTGTTAAAATAGCCGTTGATGAAAGGTGCGGCACGCTGGCCTGACCCGCCCAGTAAGGTTGTGACATCAAAATTATGATTTTTTGCCTGAAAAATTTTACCTTGGGTTATCTTGCCTAATTGACTGACCAAACCATCAACTGGAGAGGCGAGTTCATGTTCCCCTTGAACTATAGGACGAGCCTCTGGTTTGAGCCCCCGAGTAAAAAAGTGATTGAAGCTCTCGTAACGTTCAATATTTGAATGTTGAGCTATACTCATATCTATCTTGAATGATTTAATCGCACGGCGTATCAGCCAGGCCTTGATGGGTCGTAATTTAATACGGGTGAGTGCATGTACCCCGCGTGATAACGCATGGTGGGGCCACGGGTACTGGGCTAAGAGCGTGATCACGACATCTTTAAGTTTGTTTAGCATCTTCGGTTCGAACCATGTTGATCAGGAGAGGGTATTCTACCCTATAGTTGCTAAAAAATTGACCTGGAACCGTTTCACTGCTTTTATAGCAGCATCTAAGGAATAGAAATTGAATAACTTTTTACAAGTGGCGCTCTGATTCAGTTCGTTCGTGACCATCGAAAATAGTATATTTTATGGGTTAAAGGGTATGAGTATAAATTTGATTGGTTTAGCCGAGCAGTTGGGAGAAAAAATGCGGCTTCAAGGTGCGCATTTGGTGACAGCAGAATCTTGTACCGGGGGGTGGATTGGTCAAGTAATCACGGCTGTTCCAGGAAGCTCACAGTGGTATGATCGCGGTTTTATAAGCTATACGAATACCGCGAAACAGGAGTTGTTGGGAGTGCATCACGAAGCGTTGACTGAGTATGGCGCGGTGAGTGAAGAGGTAGTAAAACAAATGGCTGAAGGTGCATTGTTGCACAGCCATGCGGAATACAGCATCGCGGTCAGCGGTATCGCAGGTCCTGATGGTGGTACATTGGAAAAACCAGTGGGAACGGTTTGCCTCGGTTGGAGCAGCATTCAAAAAATCACGTATACAGAAAAAAAACTATTTCAGGGTAATAGAAAGGATATTCGTCAAGCGACAGTAGCTGCTGCTCTGGAAGGGCTGATTTCTTTTCTGGGTGAGCACATACGTCGCACCTAAAAAGGCATATTTTTTTGAAAATCGCCGAGTCGCAAGGATCAAGGCTTTGCTACGTCGTACGAACCCTCTACACGATACTGAAATTATTGAAATAGATGGCTTAAGTATGAATTCCCAAGAGCACCGCGTCAGTGTTGCCGGTCAGGCTGTGGAGTTGGGGCCAACAGAATATAAATTATTACAATTTTTTATCACTCACCCTGAGCGTGTCTAGAGCAGAGGTCAATTACTTGACCATGTCTGGGGAGGGAATGTCTATACCCGTAGCGTTTGAGATTTAGGTGTAGTTGATTTCAAATCCACCGCCCATTAGAGACGTGATTTCATCATTGTACTGACTAATTTTTTTAAAAAAATCGATGCAACCCCCTCTAAATTCATCGATGTTTTCGTGATAACGGTTCACTGCTGTCCCGTTAACTTTCACAGCAAAGCCATCTGATTTGGATCGAATTTCTTATTATATATAGGATCACCTCGCAGCAAGGCCATC
>JAADHS010000100.1 GCA_013151745.1 Gammaproteobacteria bacterium
CGATTATTGCTGAAGTGAATGCAAGCCGTGCGTCAGAGTTGGGTGTGCAATGGTTGTTTGGCGGTGGCTCCGGGACGGCACCCGCCGGTGCTATTAATTTTAGTGCGGGGACAAGCATTGTTGATTTAGGCAGTGCGATATTCTCCTTGGCAAAAAATGATGGTAATACGGTAGGGACGCCCCCACCATTAGGTGATGGCATTACTATTGGTGCAGGGAAATTTAAACAGGGTAACTTTAATTTTGGTGCCTTAATCCGAGCCTTGGAAGGGGATGGCGCGGTTAATGTGTTATCCACGCCCACGTTGGTTACGTTGGATAATGTTGAAGCGGAAATTAAAGTTGGCCAGGTCGTGCCGTTTATTACCGGGTCTTATACCGCCCCTGGCGGTGGCGGGGCGCAACCCTCGAACCCATTTCAAACGATTAATCGCGAGGACGTGGGTATTACACTCAAGGTCACCCCGCAAATCAACGAAGGGGATGCAGTCAAACTGGAAATTGAGCAAACGGTGAGCAGTGTGGAGCCATCGGCTATTGCCGCAGACCTAATTACCAATAATCGTTCCATTAAAACAACAGTATTGGCAGATGATGGTCAAACTATTGTGCTGGGCGGTTTAATCTCCGAAGATGTCAGCGAAAGAGTGCAAAGAGTCCCATTGCTGGGTAGTATACCGTTGCTCGGCGCGCTGTTTCGCACCAAAACAAGCAATGTGGCAAAGAAAAATTTAATGATATTTATTCGGCCGACTATTCTCAGAGATGCGGCTGTTACTTCTCAGATCACAAACAGTAAATATAATTTTATGCGGGCGACACAGTTGGAAGTACAGCGTCAGGGTAGTACCTCGTTAAACCTTGATACGGTGCCCATGTTACCTGAGCTTCATACCATTCTGCCCGAACCAGATAACAAAAAGGGTGTACCTAGTACCTAGCCATGAATAATGGTCAGGAATATACTGAACTTTTGTCAGAGTCTTTGACGGATGCGGAGGTTATGGAACTGAAAACACTCCCTTTTGCTTATGCAAAAAGGCAGGGTGTGCTACTGGCGGAGATAAGTCGCGATCATGCCAAATGTGTCTGTCGCGAGGATGTTCAGCTGGTTACGTTGTCAGAAATCCGACGTTTTGTCGGTATACCCATGAGTGTAGAGTATCTGGAGAGCGAAAAATTTGACGCTGTTTTGCAAGCCTCATATGAGGGGGGCGCAGCGCAGAGTATGAATATGATGGATGACTTTGGTGATGAAGATGATTTGTCTGCAGTGGCCAAAGAATTACACGAGCCAGAAGATTTACTCGAAAGTGACGATGATGCGCCAATAATAAGATTGATTAATGCGTTATTAACAGAGGCGATAAAAATTAATGCCTCAGATATCCATATTGAACCTTATGAAAATCAACTGTCAGTGCGCTTTCGTGTTGATGGCGTGTTACAAGAAATTCTGGCACAAAAAAAAATGCTTGCACCGCTGGTTGTTTCACGTATCAAGGTGATGGCAAAACTCGATATCGCTGAAAAACGTCTCCCCCAGGACGGACGTATTTCTTTGCGTATTGCAGGAAGAGCTGTCGATGTACGGGTCTCTACACTGCCGTCAGGGCACGGTGAGCGCGTGGTTATGCGCTTATTGGATAAGCAGGCAGGTCGATTAAACTTGCAACATTTGGGTATGGAAAGTAAAACCTTATCTCTCATGTCGCAAGTGATCAACAAGCCGCATGGTATTATTCTGGTGACCGGCCCTACGGGTTCGGGCAAGACCACGACTTTATATGCGGCACTAACCCAACTGAATAATAAATCTCGTAATATTCTTACTGTAGAAGACCCCATCGAATACTTTCTGGAAGGGATTGGTCAGACCAATGTGAATACCCGTGTCGATATGACTTTTGCCCGGGGATTAAGAGCAATTCTTCGTCAAGATCCAGACGTGGTCATGATTGGTGAGATTCGGGATATTGAAACTGCAGACATTGCTGTTCAAGCGAGTTTGACGGGTCACTTGGTCTTATCGACCTTACACACCAACACGGCCGTGGGGGCGGTAACACGCCTGCGAGATATGGGTGTAGAGCCGTTTCTTTTGTCTTCCAGTCTGATCGGCGTGGTTGCACAGCGTTTAATACGCCTGTTATGTACTCAATGTAAAGAGCCCTTTCAAATGAATAGTATTGACTGCGAAGCCTTTAAGATGCCACCAGACAGTGCCCCTACAGCCTATAAACCTGTGGGTTGTGGCGTCTGTAACCAGACGGGTTATGCTGGACGAACCGGGATTTATGAAATTGTCTCTGTCGATGAGAGATTAAGAGGGATGATTCATGATGGTGCCAGTGAACATGAAATGGAAAGCTATGCACGCACAGTGACTCCGGGTATTCGCCAGGATGGTTTGCGTCGTATTTTGGCGGGTGAAACCTCACTAGAAGAAGTTTTTCGCGTAACACGCGAAGACTAAAGGCGATATTTTTATGGGAGCCTTTGAATATATAGCAGTGGATGTGCGGGGGAAGCAACGCAAAGGCGTTTTAGAAGGCGATACCCCTAAACAAGTTAGACAGCAACTAAGAGAGCAAGGCTATACCCCGCTCAGTGTCGATGCAGTACAGCAAAAAGAAGCGAGGCGAAGTAAGCAGAAACTCGCTTTTCAGCGCGGAATCAGTGCCGGAGACCTGGCGCTGATTACCCGGCAGTTTGCGACTTTGGTGCGATCAGGTACCCCCATCGATGAGTCGTTAAAAGCGGTTTCTGAGCAAACAGAAAAAGCACGGTTGCGCAGTATGATGTTGGGGGTTCGAGCGCGTGTCCTGGAAGGAAAAACCCTTGCTGCGGCAATGGCTGATTATCCGCATATTTTTCCAGATATATTCCGCGCCACGGTGGCAGCTGGAGAACAATCCAGTCATTTAGATGTCGTATTAGAGCGGCTTGCCGATTATACCGAGAGTCGCCAGATTTTGGCACAAAAAACAATGACGGCGCTGATTTATCCCGCATTTTTGGTGCTGGCAGCGGTGGGCATCGTGATCGTACTTTTGGCTTATGTGGTTCCCAAAGTGATTACTGTATTTGATAATCTGGGTCAAGAGCTGCCCATACTCACGCAGATGTTAATTGCATTGAGTGCCTGGGTTCGCGACTATGGCTTGTTTGCGGGGATAGCCATCATTATCATTTTTATTGTTTTTCGCTGGATGTTAAGAGGCGATAAAGTAAAACACCAATATCATCGTACGCTACTCAAATTACCGCTAATAGGTCGCATGATACGCAGCATCAATTCAGCACGCTTTGCGCGAACCTTCAGCATTGTGACCGCCAGTGGTGTCCCAGTACTCGAAGGCTTGCGTATTTCTGCCAAAGTGTTGACCTGTTTGCCAATGAAAAAAGCGGTAGACGAGGCGGCAGCCCTGGTTCGTGAAGGGGCAGGGATATCAAAGTCTCTCGCCAAGAGTCGTTACTTTCCGCCTATGACGATTCATTTGATTGGTAGTGGTGAGGCGAGCGGTGATCTTGACGGCATGCTTGAACGAGCGGCTGAAAGCCAGGAACGTGAAGTGGAAACGATGATTGCGGCGGTGTTAGGGATTTTTGAACCCATTTTATTATTAGCTATGGGCGGTGTCGTGTTATTGATTGTTTTGGCTATATTGTTGCCTATTTTTGAGATGAATCAGTTAGTTGGTTAGGAACGTGAAAGACAGGGGTGATAATAATGGGATATACAAATTTTATGAATCAGGTGTCGCGGCAAAAAGGGTTTACCTTAATCGAAGTCATGATCGTTGTGGTTATCTTGGGGATTTTGGCTGCGGTGGTGATTCCCCAGGTTATGGATAGGCCCGACCAGGCGAATATTACTAAAGCCAAACAGGATATTCGTACCCTGGAGGGCGCACTTAAATTATATCGCCTTGATAATCATAAATATCCGACGACAGATGCGGGCTTGGAGGCGTTAATAACGAAACCCAGTGGTGCTGCAGCCTGGAAAGAAGGCGGCTATATCGAACGACTGCCCAAAGATCCATGGGGTAAAGCCTATTTGTATTTGAACCCCGGTACACAAGGCACGATTGATGTGTTTAGTCTTGGCGCAGATGGGCAACAAGGTGGAGAAGGGCGCAATGCAGATATCGGTAACTGGAATCTTGCTGGCTAGCGCCTGAAATTGAGTAACATGCGAACGGTGATGACTAAAAAATGGCGTGGTTTTACATTGCTTGAAATGTTGGTGGTGGTTTTTATCATCGGCATTATTATAAGCATGGCAACCTTGTCGACGGGACCACAACAATACCGGCTTTTAAAAGAAGAAGCGCAGCGCATCGCGACCTTGATGTCACTGGCTCGCCAAGAGTCTATTCTGGAAGCGCAAGAACTAGCCTTTGTATTGAATGACAATACCTATCAATTTCAAGAGTTTGATGGCCAAACCTGGTTACCATTAACGGATGATGACATATTGCGGGCACGCACACTGCAAGACAATATGGTGCTGGAAGTCAATCTATTTGGAGAGACGATCACCTTTACGAGCACGGACTCAGCAACCGAAAATGAAAAAAATGATGAAAAAGATGAGGATGAAAATTCAATTCGAATATTTTTTCTTTCAAGTGGTGAAATAACCCCGTTTGAAATATTTTTAAGATATGACGATCAAGACGAAGGTTTGTTTGTGAAAGGCGACATGATGGGCAATTTTACGGTCGTTGAAGAGGCGTCGTGATGCTTAAGCTAAAACAAACAAAAGGCTTTACCTTGATTGAAGTACTTGTTGCTTTAGCTGTTGTTGCAATTTCTATGTCGGCATTAATCTCAAGTTCAAGTACAAGCGCAAGTAACGCCGCCTATCTTCAAGATAAAACGTTGGCACATTGGGTGGGTATGAATAAAGTGGCTGAGTTACAACTCAGCACAACGTGGCCGTCTGTGGGTTTGAAAAAAGGAGACTATGAACTGGCAGGGCAAGATTGGCGATGGGAGGCCAAGATTTCCAGCACGGACGACGACAGCATTAGAAGACTGGACTTAAAAGTATTCAGGCCCGACTCCACAGAAGCCGTAGCAATGCTACTGGCTTATTTAGGTCGACCATTGGGGTAATGCAGACACCACGATGTCAAGGTTTTACCCTGTTAGAGTTGATTGTTGCGCTTGCTATTTTTAGTGTGGTATCGATGCTGGCTTTTGGTGGTTTGTTAAGCATTCAAGACAGCCGAGAACATATCACCCGGGTATCGGCAGAGTTAACAGAGTTGCAAATGGCTTTTACCATATTAGGGCGAGATATCACCCAGTTGGTACCGCGAGGCATCAGAGACGAATTTGGTGATCCCAGATCGGCGTTGATTGGAGGGGGGTTTGGCCTTTCCCAGAGTATTGAATTTACACGTACGGGTTTACGTAATCCGACAGGGCGTCCACGTAGTCATATGCAACGTGTAGGTTATACGCTGAAGGAGGATAAGCTGGTTCGCTTGAGTTGGTCGGTTCTGGACAGAGCGCAAGGTGCCCAGGAAGCAGAGATGATTTTGTTGCAAAATGTTGAATCATTAAAATTCCGTTATTTAGACGCCTCTAATCGTTGGGTGACCGAATGGCCAGCCAATTTGACGAATGTTTCAGAGGTTTCACTGCAAGTACCCAAAGCCATTGAAGTGACAGTGGACGTTAAAGGTTGGGGGAGTTTGCTGCGTTTATATAGAACCAGTGGCGAACAGTTACCCGCTCAGGTCGTTTCTGATGGCAATGATGATGGCGATGGCCATGACGACGATGATGCATAGATATAGGTCTGCAAATTTGCGTCACAATCGCGGGGTCGCTTTGGTGACGGCCTTGTTGTTGACTGCACTTGCGACGATGATGGCCGTGTCTCTGGTTTCTAATCAACATATTGATATTCGGCGTACGGCTAACTTGGTTGAAGGGGATCGTGCGTATTTATTTGCTTTGGGTATTGAGGATTGGGTCAAGCAGGTTTTGACAAGAGACGATTTAACAAAAGATGGTCTGGATGAAGACTGGGCTCTAATTTTGCCGCCGATCGTGGTTGAAGGGGGGCAGGTGACAGGTAAAATGGAGGATTTACAGGCTCGTTTTAATCTTAATAACCTATTGGAAAACGAGATAATCAGTGCGCCTGATGTCGCTATTTTTCGTCGCTTATTAGCTAACCTGGGTTTGGATATGGCGCTTGCGGAACCAGTTTTGGATTGGTTGGACAAGGATGTGGATGCGCGTTTTGAAAATGGCTTTGGCGCTGAAGATGACGAGTATATGGGGGGAGAAGTGCCCTATCGTACCTCTAATGGGCCGATGAGTAGCACCAGTGAGCTGCTCCTGGTTAAAGGTTTTGATGCTAAAATATTTCAAACATTGCAACCCTATATTACAGCTTTGCCTTCCAGGACGGCGATTAATGTGAATACGGCATCGGCGATTATGATTTCAGCACTCAATGAAAATATTACCATGGTGGATGCAGAAGCCATCATTACTATACGCGAAGACGGTAGTTTTAATGATATCAATGCATTTATCCAGCAGGATGTGATTAAAGCTCAAAATTTGCCCGCGGAGGGTCTGGATATTAAAACAAGCTATTTTTTACTGGATGCCTTTGCTCGTTATGGTGATCGGGGGCGGGGTAAGCTGTATTCGATTCTTTATCGTCAAAATGGTCGGGTTGATGTCATTATGCGTGCTCAAGAGGTCTATTGATGATGCGAAAACGAGTGGTTATTCGATTACACCCTGCTGAGGCAAAAACTGAGGCCAGCTGGGTTGTTTTGGATGGAACCAGTGGCGAGCAGCCTACGGTCATTCAACAGGGCAGTGTGGCTGAGTTGGATGAAGTCACTGTCGGTGCGCGAGTGGTTTTGCTGGTGCCTGGTATAGACGTGTTGCTGTTACAAGCTGCGGTTCCCCCAGTTAATCAGAGAAAATTGTTGAGCGCCGTACCCTATGCTTTGGAAGATCAGTTAGCTGGAGATGTCGATCAACAACATTTTGCAACGGGTAGCCGCAATGACGTAGGTTTATTAAACACCGCAGTTGTTGAGCACGAGCGACTGAAAGACTGGCTGTTTCAGTTAAAAGTTGTGGGTGTACAGACTGATATGGTTGTGCCCGATGTGTTGGCCATGCCCTATACAGCAGGTCAGTGGACTTTGTTCCTGGAAGATCACAGCGCGATGTTGCGCACCGGTTTGCAAACGGGTTTGGTTATGGATGCAAGCAATGCCTCGTTACTTTATGAATCTGCATTGCGTTCAGCGCAAGAGCTGCGACCGAAAAAAGTAGTAGTTTATGATTTTCGTACTGTTGCTGATGATCAGTCTGAACTTTGGTTACCACAAGCTGAATCATTACTCCATGTTGACTCACAATTCCCAGCGTCGTCAGAAGTTGCGACGTTACAAAGCGATCCGTTGGAAGTCGAAATTATTCAACCTGTTGAACCCGCTATTGGGTTGTTAGCGGACGCTTTGGATGAGTCTCAAGTTATTGATTTGTTGCAGGGTGATTACAGTCGTCGTGAACAAGTTGGTAAATTATGGCGACCTTGGCGCTTAGCGGCAGGTTTGCTGATGGGGCTGCTTGTTGTGCAATGGGTACAAGGTTTGATGGTTAATTCACAGCTTAAAAATGAAGTAAGCGAGCTTAGAGAGCAAGTGAAAGACCGTTATGTTCAAAGCTTTCCAAATGCGAAGCGGGTGGTGAACGCGCGAGCGCAAATGGAGAGTAAATTAAAAGCGTTACGCGGAGGAGGAGAGGGCGGACAAGGTGTTTTTCTAGCTTTGCTGGAGCAAGTGGCTTCCCCTTTATCTCAAGCAAAAGGCGTGGCACTGCAACGTTTTGCTTATCGCGCAGGTAAGTTGAATGTAACCTTTGAAATTAATAATCTGCAACAACTTGACCAACTAAAACAAAGTCTAGTGGCAACGGGCGGGTTAACTGTAGATATTCAATCAGCGAGCGCTCGCAAAGGCAAAGTGGAGGCTCGGTTATTGATCGAGCAAAGTGAAGCATGAAAGAAATTTTGGAAAACTTGAGTTCCAGTGAACGCCGTACTTTAATTATTGGGGCGGTCGTTTTGAGTGTACTAATATTGTATTTAATTGTTTGGCAACCGGTATTTAACTCAACTGAAAAACTACGCCAACAGCTGGTTTCCGAGCAAGATACGTTAAGCTGGATGGGCGTGGCAGCTCAGGAAATAAAAGCTTTACAAGGCGATCACTCCGCCGTTGTCAATAGAGGAGATAGCTCTTTATTATCCATCGTCGATCAAACTGCGCGAAGCAGTAATCTGGCTTCGGCCTTAAAAAGGGTAGAACCTAAGGGGCAAAATGAAGTGCGGGTGAGATTAGAGCAGGCTTCGTTTAATGATGTTGCGCGTTGGTTGTTACAGCTACAGAATAAACAGGGTATCAGCGTTAGCACAATTACGGTTGATCGTCAGGACGCTTCCGGCATAGCCAATATAAACTTGATGTTACAGGGCTCTTAGTGAAAAAAATAAACAACAAATTAGTAATAGTCATTGCACTGCTTGTTTTTATTATCTTTTTTGTGATGCAGTTTCCTGCCCGGCATGCGTATGCGTTGTTGGTCGATCCCGGTAGCGATATTCAGCTCTATGAACCCGAGGGCACGCTGTGGCATGGCAAAGCCAAAGCTTTGGCTTTTAATAATCAACATTTTCAAAATTTTGAATGGCAACTCAAGCCCTGGAGTATTGTGCTGGGTCGTTTGAATGTTAGCTGGTCTTTTGATAATGGTGAGGCTTATGGTAATGGTACCGTAGGCTTGGGTTTAGGTCGCTCTATTAAGTTAAGTTCAGTTAAAGCCAATTTGCCTGGCGCAATGGTTCAACCCTACTTATCTCACGTCCCTGCAAAATTAGGGGGTGTGTTCAACGTGGATATTGACGAGCTTTATTATGATGCTGCAACAGCAGATACAACGGCCACATTGCGCAGTATAAAAGGGCAAATTATTTGGCACCATGCCGCGATGACTGTTTTAAATGAGCTGGCCTTAGGTGAATTTCAATTAAACATGACCACAGACGAGTCCGGTATAGTCGGCCTGTTGAAAGAGATAGAAAACTCTGATTTGTTGGCCGAAGGCCGTTTATTTTTGACCACAGATAAGAACTATAAAATAGATGCAACTCTGGCAGTTCGTCACCCTGGCCAGCGTCGCGACCTCTCTCAAGGTTTGAGCTTTTTGGGTCGCCCTGATGAAAAAGGCCAGTATAAAATGAGTTACTCGGGTCAACTATAACGTGACTTTTCTAGGATAATGTCTAAGGAAATCCTTTCAAGGTACGAAAGCGTTTGATATCTTGATCGAAGCGGGTTCGAATCTCATTTTGTTCTCTTTTTTTCTTGGAAATGAAGTTTTCATAGTCAAGAAGCTGGGCTTTCGCCATTTTTAATTGTTTCCTTATTTTTTTATTATCTGTATCTTCCTCCACCTCTTTTTTGAGTTGATGAACTGTTTTATTAAGCATGTCAATATTGCTTTTTGTCAGGCGGATTGTGCCTCCAATGGTGGCTATTCTGCGGTCTTTGGTACGTGAGAGATCTTTTTCAGTCAGGTAAGTGTCTAACAAAATACGGTCATATTCATCGATAATATTTTTTTTCGCTAATCGTTCTTTAGCTAAACGTGCTTCTAAGGCTTTTTGTTCTTCGGCTTTGCGTATTTCTTGCTCTGTTTTTGTACGCTGATGCGTCGTAGTTACGATGCCTGATTTTGACATTTCCTGGTATTTTTCTTTGACGTATTCAGCCGGGATCGCATCGCCAAAATGAGTATTACCTTCACTATCAACCCATTTATATAAAGCGCCATAGACTCCGGAGGACGTTGCAAGAGTAAGGGAGAGTATCAGTATAGAGTAATGTTTTTTCGTCATATCCGTTTGCCCATTTTGTTTTTTTACTTTAATCCTAAGTTCACACGATTGTGTTTAGAATATCGGCGCAGTGATACGGCTCTTTAGCCTTTTTTTAGCAAGTTTTTAACACCCATATTGTGCGCGGTAGCATTCAATGGCGTGGGTAGTTTCATTATGGTGTGAATTTTCCTTCAGGTAGCTTAACAACTGTTCTAGTGTGATAATGCTTTTGACAGAAATAGTGTAAGTTTTTTCAATTTCTTGAATAGCTGAGGTTTCGCCCTGACCTTTTTCCTGGCGATCCATTGCGATAAAAACAGCAGCAGGGGCAGCTGAATGTTCTTTAATGATATGGATAGATTCCCGGACTGAGGTTCCGGCAGAAATGACGTCATCAATAATAAGTATTTTTCCGGCGAGTGGGGCACCAACAATCATACCGCCTTCACCATGATCTTTAGCCTCTTTGCGGTTGAAGGAATAAGAAACGTTGCGGCTATGATGGTTCGATAATGCGATGGCGGTGGCGATAGCCAGCGGGATGCCTTTGTATGAAGGGCCAAACAACATATCAAATTTTAGTTTTTCGTGTTCAATGGCTGAAGCATAGAATTGTCCGAGTTTTGCGATACTTTCTCCTGTATTGAACAGGCCACTGTTAAAAAAATAGGGGCTGGTTCGCCCTGACTTAAGTGTGAATGTGCCAAAGCGTAATACTTTAGTTTTAATGACAAAGTTGAGAAATGCACGCTGATAGGGTTGCAGGTTCATAATTTTTCTCAGGTAAATGACCTGATTATACACGCCCTGAAATGCAGTTTCACTACACTTGACCTTATTTCCTTATGCTGTCTCTTTACATTCGGTTTTTACGCAGTGTCCGTTTGTTTGAGTGTTCATTTTTTTAGTCTCATCCGGGTACTTTAGATGTGAAATGAGTTGATTACGAATGCTTTCGAGTTCGGTTAATCGCTCAGTGACGATGGCGGACTGTTTTTCTACAGTTGCAATGTTTTTCTTGAGCGTATCTTTACTATCGCTGATTTTGCAGAGTGTTTCAAGATGTTGCTCTAACATTTGTTTATGAATTGAAATTTGTTCCATTAGTGGGCTCATGATTTCTTTGAACCAGGTTTCTGCTTCTATATTGGCTTTAAAAAAAACTTCTCGGGTATGGCTGACTAATAGAATAAAGAATTTCTTGACGACAAAATTTTGCTCTGTCATGGTCGTAATCGGGCTGTTTCGGAAGTCTTCCGCTTTTTTTGAAAGTAGCTCTAAGTGTTGGACATAGGGGTCAATAGTAAATTTTTCGAATTTCATTTCAGGTAAGCCATGCTCTCTATGAAATTTTTCGTATATAGATTCTATAACTTGATGTGTTTCCTCCATTTGGCGAAAAACAACCTGCATGGTTTCACTGATGCTGGCAAAAAAGACAGTAATCCCGTTTTTTAAGCCTAAGGTTGTCCAGCTTTCGGTCATTTCTTTTCGGGTTTTAGATACTAGGTAGTCAAATGACTCAAGACTCAGCTCATTCATAACGGATATAGCATGTTGGGCGACCAAACGACGACTGGACTGCATGTGCTTCATACTTTCGTTATAGGCCACTTGTTGTTGACGCGTTTTTTGTGTGAGATGTTTGATGACATTACTGTTTTTGCCTGTTGCGCCAAAATAGATCTCTTGTTGAGTTTTAAGTTTATCAAGTCGAGTATGCAGTAGCTTTTCATGATTTTCTATCATTTCACCAATGACATGAAGTACTTTATTGCCCACAATTTCTTGTTTATAAGGGATGATTTCGTTAGCCAGATGGGACTCAATAGTCAATATACGACTTTTCTCCAGTAGCTTTTGATCATGCTTGGTTTTTGCGACCAGGGCTTTTTGTGCGGAGACTGGCAAAACATTTTTTGCATCAATGTTAAGCATTTTTGCCGTAACTCGAACCTGTTGATCGATCGCCGCTTCAATTTCTTTGTCGCTTTTCATTTCATCCCAAAGCGTATCGATTTTATTCAATGCTGCTATAATGGTTTTTGGGTTCCGGGTATCGAGCATATCTTGAATATGTAAACGCCAAATATCGAGGTCACTCTTGGTGACGCCGGTATCCGGTGCGAGAACAAATACAATGGCTTGTGCTGCGGGCAACATGCTGAGTGTCAACTCGGGTTCCGTTCCTAGCGCGTTGAGTCCAGGCGTGTCGAGAATGACCAGACCCTGTTTGAGTAAAGGGTGTGGAAAACTGATAATCGCGTGTCGCCAAACCGGAATCTCAACTTCAGATGGGGGGGTAGCACTGTCGTTATTGATCGTGTCATCGTACAGGCCCAATGCTTTGGCTGTTTCAAGGGGGACGATTTTAGATTTAACCACTTCTTGTAATGAATGCGTTAAATTATCAACATTGTCTATATCTAATGAGAACGTTGTCCAGGCGTGAGACTCACGCTTCAGGTCAGAGATGCTGGTTTCTTGTGCTCTTGTTTCAATGGGTAATAGTTTGATATAAGCGCCAGAAGCATCAGCATCATACAATAACTCTGTAGGGCACATGGTTGTACGACCGACAGTGGACGGGAGTAAACGACGTTTATAATCGGCAAAAAATATAGAGTTAATAAGCTCAGTTTTGCCGCGTGAAAATTCGGCAACAAAAGCGATGGTAAGCTGATCAGAATGAACGGAGTCCATGGCATCAAAGAGCTTTAAGTCAGACTCCGTACTGCTCAATTTGGTTACATTCAGCCAATCTTGATATTTTTTAATGATCGTGGTCAGTTCATATTTCCAGCGCACTAACTCATCGATCTGGTTTTTTAGACGATCCTCGTCCATTATATTTTGTGCCCCTAGCTATTGAGTCTCGAACAGCTTGACCTTTTGCGATCAAGCCTAATTGGCTGTATTTTTCGATCTTGGATAGTTTTTTAGTCCCAAGCAAGAAAAACGTCAATTATTTATCGGATGAAAGTGACTCATCTTTAGCTCGGGTTCAGGGTGTTTTGGTTTAGTAAGGAATGAAAATGAAACAACTTCTCAAACAAGAAGGTGATGGCATGCTCATATTTCCACGTTTATCCTATTGTGCGTGCCAAATGCTCGATCGGTGGAATAATCAACATTTTTAATAGCTGCAGCAGCAAAATTGCGACAATAGGTGAAAGATCAAGGCCGCCGATGAGTGGAATAATACGCCGTGCAGGGCGCATGACCGGCTCAGTTAGAGTATGAATAACGGACATAATGGGGTTGTGTGACCCTGGGTTAATCCAACTGACGATAACCTGGATTAAAATTGCAAACAAAAAAACATTTAAAAAGAGAGAGAGCAGCTCGGCGAGGGTTTTGAAAAATATCATGCCTAAGCCAGCTTGTTGTCCATGAATTGCGACAATGATGAATAAGGTTAACATTTGTAAGATAACCATTAAGACGATTGCAGCAACATCGATACCACCGAACCCGGGAATGAGTCGCCGTATTGGCTTAAGAGTCGGGTTGGTGATTTTGACTATGGCTTGTGCAAGTGGGTTATGAAAATCAGCTCGTAACCATTGCAACATAAATCGCAGCATAACGGCCAAAATATACAAGCCAAAAATGGTTTGTATGATAAAGACGAGAGGGTTGGTCAGATAAGAACTATCCATTAATGTTTATCTCCGATTAAGTTCTTTGGCGCGGTGTTGGGCTGCGGCCAATGCTCGCTGGAACAAATTATTAATATTTCCATTATTTAAGACATCCAATGCGGCTGCGGTTGTGCCACCCGGTGACGTGACTTGTTGTCTTAACACGGCGGCAGGTTCCCGGCTTTCAAGTGCCATTTTAGTTGCACCATAAGCCGTTTGTCGGGTCAATAAACGCGCTGTTTCCGTGGATAACCCCAATTCTATCGCCGCTTTTTCCATGGCTTCTATCACCTGAAAAAAATAGGCAGGACCACTTCCTGAAACGGCAGTGACAGTATCCATCAGTTTTTCATCGTCTAGCCATACGGTTATGCCGACAGCATTCATGATCGTCTCAGCTGCATTTTTTTGCGCGGGCGTAACGATATCAACTGCAAATAAAGCCGTGGCACCACAGCCAATGCCTGATGGCGTATTAGGCATGGTTCGTATGACCGGGATGTGTTCACCTAAAATCTGGGTCAATAATGAGGTTTGAATACCCGCAGCAATGGACAGGATCACAGGTGCCACTGAGGGTAACGTGGCGCTCAATTCTGAGCATACTTTCGGTATGATTTGAGGTTTCACTGCAAGAATAACAAGTTCTGCATGTTGTACCGCGTCGCTATTGCTTGCAGTGGTCGGTATGGAAAACTGTTTAGCCAGTTCGTCACGTCTTGTTTCGCTGGGTTCAGCCACCAGAATATTCGTTGGATCTAGGTTTTGCTTGACGAGACCAGCAATCAGCGCAGCAGCCATATTGCCACCGCCAATAAATGATATTTTCATTGAGTTCATTAAGTATATTAATATAATAAAAAGCCGTAGTGTAACCTGATTCAGTTCCTATTTGTCTGTTCTGAATTATTTAGCGCGTGTACCGAACAGAGCCGTCCCGACTCTGACAAGGGTTGCGCCTTCGGCAATGGCTGCCTCCAGGTCATGAGACATTCCCATGCTTAATGTGTCTATATTAAGTTTGGACTGATTCAAGCTGTCAGCAGCATGACGTACACTGGCAAATTGTTTACGCTGTTGTTTAAACGTGTCCATTTTTTGTGGAATAGCCATTAAACCTCTTAATTGCAAGCGGGGCAGTTCTGCTATTTGAAAAGCAAGTTCATTCAGTTGAGCGAAAGTCACCCCCGCTTTTCGGGTTTCATTTGCTACATTAATTTGAATGCAGACCTTTAAAGGCGGTAGGTGCTCAGGTCGTTGATCGTTGAGGCGCTGTGCATGTTTAAAGCTGGCTAAGGTCTGCACCCAGTCAAAATGTTTTGCAATGATGTTCGTTTTGTTTGATTGCAGGGCACCAATAAAATGCCAAATTAAGTTTGATGATTTTAATTTGTATATTTTTTGCATCGCTTCCTGTAGATAGTTTTCAGCAAAATGCTGTTGACCCATTCGAACGAATTCGTTGATGGGCTTTGTTGGCCAGGTTTTGCTCACCGCCAGCAGTGTGATTGTGCTCAAATCCCGTTCGTACTTTTGTGCTGCAGCGACAATTCGTTCTCGTACAATGCGATAGCGATCTTCAAGTTCGCTCATAATTCGTTTGTCTCAGTAAGGTCTCATTTTCTATTTTGTGTACGCCCGACATGGGTATGAACTTAATTGGGTGAGAGTCCCATGTAGGAGAGCCTATATTGGTTAATTGATAAACATATTGATTCCAATAATAACTACTAGCCGATGGTAATGGCAAGCCCGCGAGGACTTGTCAGAAGGAAACCTGAGTGCAAAACAACGAGCTGACGAACAGAAATGTCATATGAAGCCTAGTTTCGGGGGTGAGTGAGCACAAGATCACGAAACCTACAGGTTTGAGATATAAGGTAAATGGCGCAGTTGTGGTGTGAAAGTTCATATTTTTATTCGGGGAGGTCTGCTTAAAGAGCGATCGGTAGATAACCAGTGAGGCCACTGGTCGACTAAGCCTTGGCATGTGGGAATCATCGCCCTGCATGAGCAAATAAGATGAAAACCGATAGCGCCCACGGGGGTAACTCTGTGGGTGATTAAGCAGAAGTCAGCAGGAAGAGTTTGTCGTTACCTTGTTTGTCCTTCTCCAAAAGCTTGGGCATCAATCACGATTTGGTGCTTTTTATCCACTGATGCGACCCCATTGAAACCTTGTATAGTGCCTTTGCTCGTGGTCATCTTGGCGGATTCATTATCTGTGATGTTGCTTTTTACCTCTTTGGGGTACTTGCCTTTACCCATGCGAGGTTCGTTCTCGTTAAGAAATACTTCAATTTTATCGTATGACTTTTCCAGTGTGTTTATTGTCTGCTCTGTTCGTTGTTGCCTGGCAACGTTTTCAGTGTCACTCTCATCTTGTTCTTGATGAGCCTTCATGTGATGTCGAATTAGTTTTTTTAGTTTATCTCTCTTCTCGGAAAGCTCTTTAAACGTGCCAGACCAGGACTTAGATGCATCGGATGGCATCTTACAGCCATCAATAGCAAAGAGCTCATTACCCAGCAAGTCCTCTTCATAGCAAATTAACAGTATTTGCTCAAACAAGTTTTCTATATCTTTAGGCTCGCTACTAATGAAATTGGCAATGGTGGTGAAGTGAGGGATAGTATTACAGCTCAGTGCTTTGAATATAATGTTGTTCACACAGCACCACTCAATCTCTCGACTGGATTTTATACCTTTAGAATAAGCGAAAAGTATAATCTTTAATAGAATCGCCGGATCATAGGCCGCGCGCCCCGTGCTTTTATTTTTATAACGCAGATGAAAGACAGATAGATCAACTTTTTTGTCGATTAGATAGTGGACTGCATGCTCAAAGGTACCAGGCTGAAGTTGATCTTCAAAATTTAACGCGATCAACTCAGTTTGTTTATAGTTGTACGGTATGAAATTTGGCATTGACACAGTCCTTTATGCTTTTAGCCATTTTACCAAATATTAGTGGATCTAGAGGGTTTTTCTACAGCCTGAACGTCACGCATAACCGCGCAGGCCGCAGCGCCGAGAGGCTTGCGCTAGAATTTTTAGCGCAAACGAACGGTGCGGAGGAC
>JAADHS010000175.1 GCA_013151745.1 Gammaproteobacteria bacterium
CTGGTTCAATCTCCGACTGTTAAATCTGCCATTTACAAAATTTCTGATACACCAAATAGTTGTCATTGTTGTGTTTTATACAATTGCCTTGCTGGCGTCTATGAGCGAATCAATCTGGGTATTGCCTCAATGGATGGAATTTATGGTCAGTGGTCTTATTTACACATTTATGATTGGTGTTGTGGTATTCATTGCTCCACAGTTACTTGGTTTTCAACGTGAGGATCTATTGAAAATCAAATTAATGGTTCGAGGTTTAAAGAGAGCTTAGCTAAAGTTAAGGTGGTGATTTATAAACGACTTACTACAAAGAAAAAATCGGTGATCATAATTGTGCTGTTATCTCGTGAAAAGTTTTACGACAGCCAGGTCAAAAATAAATTCATTAATACGACAGTTGATTCCTTTTTTTCTGATGGCCCTCCCTGTGTATGACCTATTATCGAATTGTAAGGATAGAGAAAGATGAAAAAAAAGGTTGGCATTAACGGTTTTGGAAGAATTGGAAGAGTCGTTTCAAGAATTAACCAAACGCAAAATAAATTTGATTTAGCTGCTGTTAATGATATAAATCCTTATATTGACAACATGGCATATTTACTTAAATATGATTCTACTTATGGAAAATTTCCAGTAGATGTTATCTCAGATGATAAATCCTTATTTATTAATGGAATGGAAGTTCGTTATTTTTCGGAACGAGATATAAGTCAAGTTGATTGGGATAGTTTAGGTATAGACTTGGTGATAGATTCTTCAGGGCTATCATCAAATGTTTTATCAGCTAAGAAATTAGTTAAAGAAAGTAGCGTTCAAAAAGTAATTGTCACTCATTCGTCTGAGCATGTAGATAAAGAAATTATCCTGGGAATAAATGATGATACCTTGACAAGCAATGATAATGTTGTTTCTAACAGTATTTGCGATGCAAATGCCATAGCGCATATTCTTAAATGGATTGATGATGAATATGGAATTGAAACTGGATCAGTGACTACTCTGCATCCTTGGTTATCGTATCAGAATTTAGTGGATGGGCCATCGATTTCGCAATCTAATCCTGGGGTGGTATGGAAAGATTATGCGCTGGGTCGTGCAAGTGTTGACAGTATTCTGCCAAAAAATACTACTGCGGTAACTGCAGTACAAAAAGTTATGCCACACTTGCAAGGCAAACTCATGTCATTTTCTTACCGGGTGCCTACTGATATTGTTGCATCTTCTGATATAACATTAAAGCCGAATATCTCAGTAGATCAACGTGAATTAGAAGCATATTTACTGACAAAAATAGAACAAAGCCTCTATGTGCGAGCTAATACCGACTCACTTGTTTCGCTGGATTATGAAAAAGAAGAGGCGAGCGCGGTTGTTGATTTGCAGTGGCTAAAATCAGAGAACGGCTTGATAAAAATTGTGCTCTGGTACGATAACGAATGGGGTTACAGTGCTCGGGTTTTGGATTTGGCTGAAAAGCTGTTGGATAGCGTATGAGAGCGGCGGTATTTCTAGATTTTGATGGTGTTGTTGTTGATAGTATTCGCGAGTGTTACATCGTCTCACGAGATGCCTATTATGGAATGAGTGGAACGTCCCATGAGAAACTCGTAGAAAACTGGTTTTATAAATATCGCGGTCTTGTACGTCCGCCTCATCATTACTGTGCAATTCATCAAGTAATTGAAAAAGTAATTAGTGAAGAGAAAGATGTAAATGCTATAAGATTTGCTAATCTTTTTCAGCAAGCGGTTGTGGCAACAGAATCTCAGCGTGGAAAGTTCGAGTCAATATTTTTCGCATTGCGTCACTATAATCAAGAACAAAAAGACTACTGGTTTTCTCTCAATCCCTTAACTGGATACGGTAAAACCTTGGTCAATCAAAAGTTCCCGAATTATTTTATTGTGACCACCAAGGATGAACATTCTGTCCGCATGTTATTGGAATATTATGGTATTTCAGTAGCCGAAATCTATTCTAAAGATGATTACGAACAGTATGGGAACAAGGGGGTGATTATTGACCGTGTGATGAACTGCAACCCTCAATTCGAAAAAGGAGTTTTCATTGATGATGCAGTAGAACACTTAGATACTGTAAATAATCCCAAAGTGGACTGTTACTTCGCTGATTGGGGATATGGAATAAATAATGGATATGAAATATTTCGTCCCGAAGATTGGAAAAAATATTTATGAGAACTGTATTGGTGACAGGTGCAACATCAGGCATTGGTGAAGCTTGTGTCAAAAAATTTGCGACGGAAGGCTATCGAATTATCGGGCTAGGACGGAATGAGAAACAGCTAGAAAAGGTGCGCACTGATGCACTGTCCTATGGTGCGCCAGAATGCAGGACATTTTCTATTAATCTTCGATATGTTGCTGAGGTGGCTGAGCTGTTCCGGAGCTTGAACGATATTGAGGTTATTGATGCAATAATAAATAGCGCAGGCATTGCTTACCAACGGATAATAGACGAAATTACTATCGAAGAATGGGAAGAAGTTATGTGCATCAACCTGACAGCACCGGTTGCCATTATTAAAGCCGCCTTACCCTGGCTGAGAAAGTCAAATAATCCATCAGTGATCAATATTTCGAGCATCGCAGGGCGATCAAGAAGCATTAGTCTTGGTTGTCATTACACCACTAGCAAAGCAGCAGTTATTGGAATGACCCGTCATCTAGCTGGAGAACTAGGACCTCAAGGGATTCGCGTAAACTGCACGGCACCGAGTCAAACCCATACGCCAATGTTGGACGCGGCATTGTCAAAGGAAAGTCAAGATTTATTGGCTACAAAAGTACCCCTAAAGCGGCTTGGGACAGCGGAAGAACAGGCCGACGTTATATTCTTCCTTTGTACTCCTGCAGCGAGTTATATCAATGGTGCTATTGTCGATGTCAATGGAGGGTTGTTATGAAGATTGGGCAATGCCGCCGTGATGATAAACGCTTTGTTGTCGTGGTTCAGGAGGATGGTGTATTTCAAATAGGATCTGACCACAGCAACACCCTGGAATTGATAATTCAAGCTGGCAAGTGCCCGCTTTCAGAGTATATTACTCAATTAATAGGATCTGGTGTTGTAAAAAAGATAGCTGACTCAGAGGAATCGTTTTTTGAACAAGAGTATTCCTTGTGTCGCCCGATCGATTTGCCAGAAGCATGGGCAGTCGGTGTGACCTATCGCAGACAGGCACTGGAACACGATAAAGATCTTAGGAAAAAGCAAGGAAAAACCGAAGACCTATATCAGTTTGTATATGAAAACGATCGAGCAGAGGTATTCTTCAAAGGGCTCTCTAGGACCATAGTAGGCTCTGGGGAGACGTTGTGGCTAAGATCCGATTCTGCATTGGTAATGCCTGAGGCAGAACTCGTGCTCGTGATCGGTAACGAGGGTTTACCCGTTGGATATACGTTAGGTAATGATCTTACCGCTTGGGATATCGAAAGCGAGTGCCCTTTGTACTTGAATCAGGCGAAAATATGGATGGGTTCTGGGTCGATAGGGCCGTACATCGTTCCACTTGAGAATACAAATGGTCCCTATTCTTTCGATTTACGTTGTGTCGTTCATCGCAAAGGTGAGAAAGTGTTAGACACTTCGGGTAGTACATCGGAGCTGAAGAGAAGCATAGAAGAATTGTGTTTTTTCATGAACCATTCCAATACCGTAGCAACTGGTACTGTCCTATATACTGGGACGACATGTGTGATAGACCATGATTTTGATTTACAGGTTGGTGATGTCGTGGAAATCTCTTCACCACAGGTCGGGATTTTGAAGAATGAGATAAATATCCACGATAAACCACTCAGAAATTATCCTATAAGAGAAGGAGTCTAATGGTGATACCAGCACTTATTGTGGGGCGGGGAGGAAGTACTGGCCTGCCTGGAAAGAATATTATGCCGATGATCGGAAGACCTCTGATGTCTTACCCTCTTATGGCCGCGCAGAATAGTAAGTACTGCGACAGAATTTTTTTGTCGACAGACGATGATGAAATTAGAAAAGTGGGAGACGAGTTTGGCGTTGATCATATACAAAGGCCCGATTATCTTGCTACAAACGAGGCGCTGGCGGAAGATGCCTATATTCACGGCCACCATGAAATTAATAAAGTAATCGGTACAGATCATGAAATGCTGATACTTCTTTTCTGTAATGGTGCAACGGTTCTAAGTCAACAAATAGACGAGGCTGTCGAAGCGTTGCGTAATGATAGTAGCTTGGATTCTGCCTGCACTGTGAGTAGTTATAATATGTGGAGTCCGCTGCGTGCAAAGAAAATTGATAATCAGGGTAGATTGGTGCCGTTTATCCCCCCCGAATTCTTTGGCGATGAGGTTTCCTGCGACCGAGGATCACAAGGTGATACCTGGTATGCGGATTGTTCGATGTTTGTTGTTCGAACTTACTGCATGGATAAGAAGAATGGTGATCCACCGTTTACATGGCTAGGGCGCAATGTGTACCCGATCAAGCAGTGGGGTGGGCTCGACGTGGATTACGATTGGCAGGTTCCGATTGTTGAGTACTGGCTACGCAAGCATGGTTTCAATGAAGACAAGACACCCTACACAGGCTAGTCATGAAATATCGAATTGGCATTACTGATTATGTTAGACCTCCGTATGATGTTGAAGGGCAGGCCTTTGCGGATGCAGAGTACATATTTCTCAATTCAGAGGATGAACGAGAGTTTGATCCAATGGTGCTTGCTGGGCTGGATGCTCTCATTACTTGGCATGCACAGATTGGTGAGTTAACAGCAAAACGCTTGGTTAAAGGAAAGATCGTTGTCCGTTACGGAGTCGGCTTCGATAGTATTGATATTCAGGCGTTGCATGCTGAGAGAATTCATTTTTGTAATACACCAGATTATGGCACGGAGGAGGTTGCTGACACAGCGAGCGGGATGGTGCTTAATATCCAGCGAAAGATAAATTCCTATGATTTGGCATGCCGAAGTTACTCGTCAGGCTGGCAGGAACATGTACAACCCCCCATAAAACGTACTAACACCCAAATACTTGGAGTGGTTGGGGTTGGCCGTATTGGAACGGCATTAATCAATCGTTTGAGACCTTTTGGTTACCAAATACTTGGTTATGATCCTTATCAACCATCCGGTCATGAAAAAGCAATTGGGTATCAGCGTAGATATCATCTTGCCGATTTGCTGGCGGAGAGCGACATTATTTCGGTGCACTGTCCATTAAATGGTGAGACTCGTGGAATGATGGACGATGATTTTATTTCGATGATGAAATCTGGCGCCGCCTTAGTGAATACTGGGCGAGGCCAAGTATTATCCGATTTTGACTGTTTGGAAAAGCATTTGCGTTCAGGACATTTGCGTGCGGCTGCATTCGATGTTTTACCGGCAGAGCCTCCACCGCCTAATCATCCCCTGATTAAAGCATGGAAGGACAACGAGCCGTGGATAGCAGGACGACTTATAATCAACCCACACACATCCTATTTCTCAGAAGAGGCGCTTTTCGAAATGCGATTCAAGGCAGCAGAGACGACCCGTATGTTTTTCGAGGAAGAGGTATTACGTAACCAAGTGCTACCCTAAAGATTTAATAGACTCTTACGTTATGAACGCTGAAGCAGCGAAAAGTTTAACTCTGTGGGATTGTAATGGCAAGGCGGATGGTCTCGCCGTCTACTGGAGCCAATCCGACGTCTCTAAAGGTTCGTTCTCCATTCCTTTAATGGTTGAAGAGCAATCCAGGGATTTACGTGACGAATTTATCTGCTGGAGTGCTGGTTTGTCCGAACTACCTGTGGGGGAAGGGTCATTAGCTTCATTATTAACAAGTGATCTCTTGAATGGCGGTTCTTTCTGGTGGATGACCATCATCGCCGATCGCTCGCCAATGCGCAGTCCCCAGATCTATGATATTCTTAAATTGCGTGTACTAGAGAATTTCTATATTCGCGGTGACTATACAGCCTTACGCTATGTTGGCAATGACAATGTATTGAGCGAGGTGCTAGAACGCTGGTGTACTAAATTAGGATACAGATACCAGTGGGTAAAAGAAAGATCACAATCACCCGCGCATGATTTTAAAAGTTATTTGAAAACTGTTTATTATCGTTTACCTTTTCTTTTACAAGGATTGGCTTACTTGGGCTACTTCATATCAATGCGTTGGATATGGGCTACGATATCAAGTGGTAGAAAAACACAATTTTTGCCAGATGGCGAATTGGCGATTGTTACCTATTTTCCAGGAATCGATTTAGAGGCCGCCAAGAAAGGTGTGTTTCATTCTCACTATTGGGGGCCTCTGCATGGATTACTTGAAGAACTTAACATAAAGGTAAATTGGATTTGGCTCTATAGCCGTTCTCCTCAAATGTCCTATCGAGAGAGTGCGAAGTTCAAAACATCACTCAATCAAGAAAACACACGGAGCTGTAGGGAACGATTTGCGCTACTGGAGGACTGTATGGATCTACGTAGCCTGTTCAAAGTAGTATGGGCCTATCTGAAACGATACTGGCAAGCGCGAAAAATAACGAATTCAGAACAGGCATTCAGTTTTGAAGGATCTCAACTCAATTTTTATCCTGTATTAAAAAGAGATTGGGAATCCTCTCTGTTTGGTGTCGATGCAATGAGTACCTGCTTGTTCGCAGTTGCTTTTCGGGATATGGTAAAGAATTTACCAAAGACAACTCAAAAGCTCTTGTATCTGTTTGAAAATATATGTTGGGAGCAAGCGTTGTTGCGAGCTTGGTGCGATCGAAAGCTAGGGCCGTCGATTGGGGTTTTGCATACACCGAGTATAACGGCGCTTATGAATTTTCGAATCTATGCAGCGTCCTCCCAAGAACGTGGAGAAAATGGGAACGTTAAGGCTGTACCCGATCAGGTAGCGGTACCTGGTGATGTGTTTCGACACCGACTCATCGAGTATGGCTGGCCAAAGGAACGATTGGTTTCCATGGAAGCGTTGCGTTATTTTGAATTGTGGAAAGCAGAGCGCGTTTGTCGGCGGCTTCCCTCAGCAAATCGCATCCTTTTGGTGGTTACCGGATACATGCGAGAGGAATCCCGGCTGCAGTTGAAGTTGTTGGTGGAGGCGGCAACGCATGGAGCATTGGAGTCTTACGCTAAAGTAGTTATCAAGCCGCATCCTGATTGCCCTATTGACAACATCATGCAACAATTAACACCAGATTTTTTTTACACCATAGAAACTGCGTCTTTGTCTGAACTTTGGAATAATGTCAATGTTGCCTATACGGCAAATTCCACTTCCGCGGTAATTGAGGCTGTTATTGAAGGTCTGCCCATTGTTATTACTGGAACATTGGAAAGTATCAACCTGAATCCCTTGCTGGGTGTTTCTGGCATATCTTTCGTCAATAGCTCGGTGCAACTTGCTGAACAACTTGCCAATCCAACCATTGTTGATGCTTCTGAAAAATTCTTTTATCTCGAACAGGATATGCCACGATGGCGAACATACCTTGGGGGAAGCTGAAGGCTGCCATGCCAGCATTGCCCCGTCGGCGATATAACATCTTTTGCGGTACAAATAGTTTTGATGAGTGGCGTCAGGTATGGCGAGACTGGAGAGTGAAAGGTTCAGTCGATCAGGAATATATTATTCAAGAGTACGAATGCAATTTTGTGCAGATAACCGGAGCGCAATACGGTGTAAGTTTCGGAGCAGGGCGCATGGCATTGTACGCCATCCTGGAAGCGCTTAGGATTGGAGAAGGTGATGAGGTTATCATCCCTGCCTTCACATGCGTGGTTGTGCCTAACGCGATAATCTACCGGAACGCCATCCCAGTTTATGTGGATATTGAGTCACGAACGTTCAATATTGATGTTGAAAAGATCGAGAAGGCAATCACTCCGCGCACACGTGCACTTTACGCACAGCACACGTTTGGAGTGCTGTGCGACATCGATAAACTTAAGGAGATTGGCCGCCGTCACCATCTTCCAATTATCGAAGATGGTGCACATGCTCTGGGAACCTGTGTCGATGGAAATCCTGTTGGTTCGTTAACTGAAGTGGCTTTTTTTACTACAGATCACTCGAAGGTCATAAACACCCATCTTGGTGGCATCGCGACAACCAATGATAAAAAACTGGCAGAACGGCTGCGGGACATTCAGGTTAGAGCTCCTTTCCTGCCACCAAAGATGACACGCAAGTTGCTCCGTACCTTTATTCTTGAATATATTTATTTTTCGCCGCGATTACTATGGGTGGGAAGAACGTTTCACATCCTGTTGAGCAAACTCAGATTCTTGTTCTATTTTTCGGATGAGCTGAAAACAGAATTGCCAACAGAGTATCCATTCCCTTGCCGTTTGTCTGCGCAACAGGCTAGGCTCGGCATCAGTCAACTTGATTCTTTGAATAAAAATATTGCTCACCGGAAAAAAATAGCCGTGTGGCTTGAGCGAAATATCGGTTGGTATGGCATGAGTGAATCGAAAGTCCATGAGTGTGCATGGTTGCGTTACTCCTTCTTAGTTAAGGACAGAGAAGCCTTCGCACAACGCTTCAGTCGTCGGTTTGACTTGGGAGTTTGGTTTACCAGTGTTGTTCAAGGGCGAAATAACGATTTAGCTGCTGTTGGGTATATTGAGGGTAGTTGCCCAACGGCGGAATGGGTGGTGAAACACATTGTCAATTTCCCTACTCATCCACGCATTCCATTGGCGGTTATCCAGGAAGAAGTAGGCGAAAATTTAGATTGGCTGAAAAGTCAAATCATTGAATAACGAACAGGAGCGTAGCTGTGCGCAATATGTATCAAAAGGAGTGGCAAGGAATCCGTTTCAGTGATTTTACCTTGATGTCTTCAATGCAATTGGCGGGAGCAAGTTTCTATGATGATTTCTATCGGGCTCTTTTTACACGTTATAAAGATTTTGAGGAGCTGGATCAGGATTGGCGCACGTCCAAGAGGCGAGTGGCGAATTTCATTGTCGATCGAATCGGTGACAAACAACGGGTCTTGTCGATCGGCTGCGGTTTGGGGTATATAGAGCAATCCGTCCAACAAATGACTGGCGACCGAATCGAATTATCGGTACAAGATGTTGCACCGACTGCGCTTAAGTGGTTGAGCGCCAAAATTTCGGTGGAAAGGATACACATTGGTTTGCCACTGGACTGTCTGCCGGAAGATGCACGGTATGATGTTATCTATATGTCAGCGGTTGATTATGCGTTGGATGACAATGCGCTTATCAGATTGTTGACTGATTTGGGCTACAGATTGAACCGCGAAGGAGAAATTCTGATGATTTCGGCCAGTTTTGATGATACTGCCGGTATGGTCCAGCCGCTGTTGAACCGATTGATAAATTTTGCGAAATATTTGCTGGAACAACTGGGTCTTTACGATCGAGGACAGTTATGGGGCTGGATGCGTTCCCGTGAAGAATATCGGGAACTTATGCAGCAAGCAGGTTTTAAGGAAATAGAGGATGGGTTTGTGCAGGCCGATTCACGAAAGGATTACTGGATTTCAGGTCGCGTGTCACGCTGAACAATAATCCGCATTGGTGAATTAAGATTACATGAGCAACTTGAAAAATGTTTTTAAAGACAAGGTGGTATTGGTTACTGGACACACCGGATTCAAGGGGAGTTGGCTGGCATTGTGGCTCAACCGACTTGGCGCACATGTGGTGGGACTGTCACTAGAAGTACCAACATCACCTGCCAATTTTTCGGCCTGTGGTTTGGAGAAAATCCTTGTCGATTATCGTATTGATGTACGTGATCGCGTCCGTGTTAGTAAAGTCATCAGTGAACATCGACCGGATTTTGTATTTCACCTGGCGGCACAACCCCTTGTACGTCGATCGTATGTAGATCCATTGGTAACTTTTGAAACTAATGCTATGGGTTCAGCTAATATTCTCGATGCTTTGAGGTATATAGATAAACCAGTGGCGGCGGTAATGATCACTAGCGACAAGGCCTACGATAACGTCGAGTGGGTCTGGGGTTATCGAGAAAATGATCGGCTGGGTGGCAAGGATCCGTACAGCGCTTCAAAGGGTATGGCGGAGTTGGCGATTCGATGCTATGTGGCATCGTTTTTTTCATCGCCAGATTGTCCGGTCCGTGTCGGTGTGACCCGTGCTGGCAACGTTATCGGTGGTGGGGACTGGGCGGAAGATCGCATCGTACCCGACTGTATGCAAGCCTGGTCGCGAGGCGAAACAGTGGGTATTCGCAGTCCCGAGGCGACTCGTCCATGGCAACATGTTTTGGAGCCGCTGGGTGGCTATCTAAGCTTAGCTGCCGTTTTGCACGACAATTCGAAATTTCACGGTAATGCCTACAATTTTGGTCCGCCCGCGCATCAAAATCACAGTGTATGTGAATTGATCGAGGCCATGAAACAACACTGGGAAAATGTGCGTTGGCAGGATACTTCCGAGAGTAAACAGTTTCATGAGGCGAGTTTGCTAAAGCTTAACTGCGACAAAGCCCTGTTTGATCTAAATTGGCAACCTACTTTACAATTTGAAGAAACGGTTCGGATGACGGTGGAATGGTATAAGCATTATTACGATGGAGACCTTCAGTCCATGCATGATTTTACTCTTGCTCAAATTGATGTTTACATGGAGTTGGCTAAAACAAGAGGACGAGCATGGGCGCAGGTATGATTGAAATTGAAGGGGTGCTGTTGACATCCTTATCACATATTCCTGCGCCTGGTGGAGATGTTTATCACGCAGTAAAACATACCGACCCCGGTTTCATAGGCTTTGGTGAGACTTATTTTTCAACCATTACTTATGGTGCCATAAAAGCGTGGAAGCGCCATCGTCGGATGACTCTTAATCTCATCGTTCCCGTAGGTGATATCCGCTTTGTCCTTTACGATGACCGAAAAACATCGTCTAGTTACCGGGAACATCTAAAAGTCGATCTCTCACCCAATAATTATTTCAGGTTAACTGTGCCACCGATGCTTTGGATGGGATTCCAGGGATTAGGGCAAGACCTTAATCTGTTATTGAATGTGGCAGATATCGTACATGAATCGGATGAGATGGATCGATTAGGCATTAACGCCATTGAATACGACTGGGAAATTGCGCAGTGAAGGTAGTAATTCTTGCGGGTGGTTTTGGAACCCGACTGTCGGAATATACAGAAACGATCCCCAAACCAATGGTTACCATTGGAGGACGACCAATCCTATGGCATATCATGCGCACCTATGCACACTACGGGCATAAGAATTTTTATCTAGCACTGGGCTACAAAGCGGAGATTATCAAGGAATATTTCCTGCATTACCGCTCTCTGAATGCTGACTTTACGGTAGATCTGGCGAGTGGTGTAGTTACGCCCCACCAGGCTGACGAAGCCGATTGGCAGGTAACGTTAGTACATACTGGTCTTAAATCCATGACTGGTGGGCGCGTTAAACGCCTACAATCTTTTATCGGCAGCGAGCCCTTCTTGTTGACCTATGGCGATGGCGTAGCCAACATCAATCTCACCAAACTTTTAGCATTCCATCGCAGCCACGGAAAAATGGTCACGGTCACCGCTGTCCATCCAGGTGCGCGTTTTGGGGAATTGGAAATGGATGGGGAGCAAGTTATTTCGTTTCAGGAAAAACCACAGACTACACAAGGCTGGATCAATGGAGGTTATTTTGTCGTCGAGCCGGGATTTTTCGATTTAATTGAGGGAGATCAGATGATTCTTGAGCGCGAGCCTTTGGAGCATGTGGCTCGGATGGGAGAGTTGATGGCCTACCAGCATGACGGGTTTTGGCAATGCATGGACACCAAACGTGACCGAGATATGATGGAAGAGCTTTGGCAACAAAGACAAGCGCCATGGCGAGTATAGATGCAAAGAGGCTGATACGACTCTCTAAATCCTGTCTCACTACTGCCGAAAAACAAGCGGTGATGGGGGTTTTGGATCGTGAATACCTTGGAATGGGCGAAGAAGTACAAAAATTTGAACAATCGTTATCACAATTTTTTGGTCGGCCAGCAGTATGTGTTATAAATGGTACTGCAGCGCTTCATTTGTCGGTGCAGGCTTGTGATGTTGGTTCAGGTGATGAAGTTTTACTTCCTTCGCTTACTTATTTGGCATCTTTTCAGGCAATTTCAGCAACAGGTGCAAGACCGATTGCTTGTGATATCGATTCCGAAACTCTTGTTTTAGATTGGCGAGATGCAGAGCGTCGTATGACTCCGCGAACAAAAGCGATCATGCCAGTCCATTATTGTGGTGGGGTTGGAGATATTGATGGTATTTACTCCTTTGCAAAACGAAAAGGAATTCGCGTCATTGAGGATGCTGCACATGCATTTGGTTCATACCATGGTGGCAAAAAAATCGGTGGATTCGGTGATATCGCATGCTTTAGTTTTGATGGAATAAAGAATATTACTAGTGGTGAAGGGGGTTGTGTAGTTACCGAGGATTCAAAGATATTGGACAATATTCAAGATGCCAGGTTGCTTGGTGTTGAGAAGGATACAGAAAAAAGGTTCAGTGGACAGCGTAGTTGGGAGTTTGATGTTACAAAGCAAGGGTGGCGTTATCACATGAGTAACATTATGGCAGCTATTGGACTTGAACAATTGAATCGTTTTCCTGAAATAGCTGTTAGACGTCAAAACTTAGCTCGCCACTATGATGAACTATTGCATAACCATTCGCGAATACGAACTTTATGTTTAGATTATCATAGTGTTGTACCGCATATCTATACCGTACGAATTAAAGAACTATCAAATCGAAAAGAACTACAATCTCAGTTATTAGATCACGGTATTCAAACAGGCGTACATTATCAGCCAAATCATGTGCTGCAATATTATTATGATATAAACGCGTTGCCGTTTCCAATAACAGATGCTGTTTATCCTGAACTTCTCACTTTGCCTCTGCATCCTGATCTTTCTGAACAAGATGTGGAAATTATTTGTATAAAATTAAAAGAGCTTATTGTATGACAATTTTAAATAACGACGATAGCGGTAAAACGCCTCAGTCTCTCGTTAGTGTTATTATGAATTGCTATAATAGCTCTAAATATCTCCATGAAGCTATTGACAGTGTCTTTGCGCAAACCTATCAAAATTGGGAAATTATTTTCTGGGATAATCAATCCACTGACAGAAGCGCTGAGATTTTTAACAGCTATGATGATCCCAGGTTAAAATATTTTTCAGCACCAATACATACGTTGTTAGGAGAAGCGCGTAATTATGCCATTTCTAAATCAAATGGTGATCTTATTGCTTTTCTTGATTGTGATGATCGTTGGCTTCGATCTAAATTGGTTGAACAGGTGAAATTATTTAACCGCAATAGTAATATTTCTTTTGCTTATGCAAATTATTATCTTATCGACGAAAAAGGAAAGCGGACATTTAAAGGATTTAAAAAGTCTCAACCGCAAGGAAATGTATTTCGTTCTTTTCTTAGGCATTACCCGGTCAACCTTCAAACAGTCATGATACGAAAATTTTTACTTGACAATACAGAAGTACATTTTGATCCTAAACTCGATCTCTCTGAAGAATATGATCTTTTTATGCGATTACTTTACGAAACAGAGGCGAGCTATATTCATACACCTTTAGTTGAATATAGAATTCATTCAGCTATGGGTAGTTTAGCCAAAGTAGAAAAATATCCGAAAGAAATAGAATATATTGTAAGAAAATTTAGAGAGCTGATTCCTGGATTTGATTGCGACTTTGCTGAACAATTGAATTATTTAAATGCAAAAATTGCATATTGGCGTGCCAATGCAGAAATGCAAAAAGGAAGTCGTAAGATGGCAAAGAAAGCTTTAACTCCTTATAGGTTCTACAATTTTATTTTTTTTGGTTTATACGTTTTGACTTTTTTTCCATCTCGTGCATGGTGTTTTTTTGTGAGCAACCGAAAAGCTATATCCCTTGGATAAAATATCTATAATTTACGTAAGTAGATTTTCATTTAATTCGTATGGCCTAAATCCATAGGCTTTTCTGGTGACTAAATTCACTTTACGGTTCATTCCTTTAACTGTGCTCGATGAATACCGCTTTTTTCTTTAAACCTATCATCGTAAATCCTAGCTTCGATTCCTCTTTGAATGTCCTTCAGTCGAAAAATATTCAATTTTTTCTGGCTAGAGTGGTATTTTCTCTCAAACAGAATGTCAAAATAGAAACCCTATTTGGGCGTAACTTGTGTAACTTATACTTTAATTTACATTCCTAAGAAAAGCAAATAACCTAATAGCATACCTACTTATGAGCACTAAAATTAATGGCTCTAATGAACTTAAAATTAAAAAAGATTTTATACTCTTTCTCGTATTAGTTCCGATATTACTTTATCCTGTTTCGCCGGTTTTTCACATTATTACTATAAATGCATATGGTTTCGGTTTGTATTGCATGATTTTTATTTTTATTTCGCTGCAAATTCGCAAAACCAGAAAAATCAACAAACATGATTTTTTTTTTGTATGGGTGTTAGTTTTTTTTCTGATGATACACATTGTATTAGGTTATACCCATAAAACAGATTTTAGATTGCTCCTCATTTGTTTTATGGGTTATATTCTGTTGAGACTAAATTATAATGCAATTCGCAACATAGTCTGGTATTTTTCAATATTAATGGTTGTTGTGTTTGTAATTTCCATTATAACAAAATTAATTGTGGAGGTGGGTTGGGTTAATTTATTATCTTGGCGAGTAGACAAGCTGAATTTTATTTCTAGCGCAAATCCTTCATTGACTAGGTATGATGGTGGGAGAGGAGACTTTACATATTATATGCCATTTTATTTAACGAATTGGCAAATTTGGCATGAAGAAATTGTAACTCTATTTGGTTCTATTAAATTCTATCGCTTCCCTTTTATTTTTTCAGAACCCTTTTATTTTTCAATGTATGCGGTGCCTCTAGTGTTTTGTCAGCTATTGTTGAGCGAGAGAAGCAAGCAACTGAGAGTTTTTATAGCCTTAGTGATTATCATTATGATTGTATGGAGTTTCTCATACTCAGGGTTGATTTTATTGTTCATTGTAATTCCCACCCTTATGCTTTTTCAATACTATTTGGCCATGTTTTTTTTTGGTGGTAAAAATAACAAATCAATGATTTCTGTTTTTATAGCCTGTGGAATTATATTTATATTTATATTAGTTATTAATTGGGAGTTACTATTTCCTCTTCTTGGTGAAAGTAAGCTGGCGCAGTTAGAATTTTTTACAAGTAAATTCGATGTACAAAGCATATCATCTTTATTTGGTGTACCAACTAATGGAGATATTCGAGTTTACGGTTCAACTGATATATTGGTTTCCAATGGTATTTTGGGAATGTTGGTATTTATTTGGTTTTTGACTTTTAACATGTTTAGGTTACTTATTATTTCAAGAAGTTTCCTAGTTATAACACCGCTTGTTGCACTGTCATTGCTTTTATTTAAAGCGCCATTGATTATATATCTATATTACTTTTTAATTTATGCTTTTGTATTGGGGTCTGTTCGTTCACATATTACTGTGGCAAGGTATTTTTATTTTTCTGGTTTCTGGTTTAATTATAAATCGAGAAATAATTGATAAGTGTTGTGGCTTTACTCCTTTCAGGGTGACTATTACGGTTCTCGCACGCTTGTGACACAGACTCAATAGCCCCCGCTTTTTTCCTTCTACGATAAGGCGTATAATAATAGTAGAGTTCTCGGGTGAGTCGGAGGTGTTTAAACTAAACAACCACCAGCTAAAGCTGGTGGGTTAGTATTGAGGACTAAAGTCCGGATACGGGTCGAAAGACCCGTTGTATTTGGCCTCAATCCTCTGTTTGGAAATTGTCGTCACCTTTGGGCTCAAAGTGGTGATCCAAATAATCTTTGATCACCTCCTCTGTCAATTCACCCGATGTTGCACAGAAATAACCTCTGGCCCAAAACTGACGCCCCCAATACCGCTTCTTCAGTTCTGGGAAACTCTGAAACAGCTTTGAGGAACTTCTCCCTTTGACTCGTCTCATGATTTCACTGGGCGCCATATTCGGCGGTGACGAAACCAATATAGGCACATGATCATGACTCACAACACCTTTCAAAATTTCAATCTCGAAGGCTTCACACGTTTGGCGGATGAGTGATCGTACTTTCAAACCCACATCCCCTCTCAATACTTTGTACCTATATTTAGTGACAAACACAAAATGGTACTGAATTTTGAAGACGGTATGACGGCCGTAGCGATAATCCATCGGGTAATACTCCAAAATTGGAGTATTATACAGCACCGTAAAAGCACGGATAAATCTAACCGCCTAAAGGCGGTGGTTTCAACCTTAAATTCGGACTAATGAAAGAACGAAATGATCCGGCCGGTTTTGCGTTGTAGTGAACGTAAAGCGGTTCGTCATCGCTTTATCAAATCCGACTTATTCTTAAT
>JAADHS010000286.1 GCA_013151745.1 Gammaproteobacteria bacterium
TCGCAGAATTGAAAAACCTGATCAAACTGCATCAACACTATACGGGCTCTACTGTCGCTGAGCATGTACTCAATGACTGGGACAATATTGTGACCCAGTTTGTTAAAGTCATGCCACAAGATTATAAACGCGTGCTTAAAGAAATGGCACGCAAAAAGACAGCGGAACTGGCCGCTTAGGAATCAATACGTGATCACCTCTCTGTTTGGAACTCAGCTTGAGCTTGTAACAATGCATTCTGATTAAGCAAAACCCAGAAATAGGGTAACTCAAGAGACAACGCCGAGGATACCAAACAGTGAAATTATTGCACGCTATTCCTTATTATAAAATTGAAAGTCAGGACGTAAAAAATGGGCAAACCCACCGGTTTTAAAGAGTTTGAACGCATCAGCGAACCTTATCGTGACCCACTCACACGCTTGACCGACTATGGCGAAATTTATACAGGGCATCGAGAAGATCATTTATCGACCCAAGCAGCTCGCTGTATGGATTGTGGTGTACCGTTTTGTCAATCCAACACAGGTTGTCCTGTAGCGAATCTGATACCAGAATGGAATGACCTTGTTTACAAAGGGCGTTGGCGTGAAGCACTGCAGCGTTTACATAAAACCAATAACTTTCCTGAGTTCACCGGACGTGTTTGCCCTGCACCGTGTGAAGGCTCATGTGTCTTGGGTTCCATTGATCCTGCTGTGACAATAAAAAATATTGAAAATGCAATTATCGATCGAGGGTTCGCTGAAGGCTGGGTTATCGCTGAACCACCAGCAACCCGTAGCGGCAAACAGGTTGCCGTCATTGGCTCCGGCCCTGCCGGACTTGCCGCTGCCGCGCAGCTTAACAAAGCAGGCCATACCATTACCGTTTATGAGCGTGATGATCGCATTGGTGGATTGCTTATGTATGGCATTCCCAATATGAAGCTGGGTAAGGACGTAGTAGAGCGCCGCATCGACTTATTGCGCCAGGAAGGCATTACATTTATGACGAATGTTGATGTGGGTGGCAGTGGTTCCAATAGTATCGAAGTCGCTACGCTGATCAAGGAGAATGATGCTGTTCTTTTTGCCACTGGAGCAACAATACCACGCGATTTACCTATTGCAGGACGTCAACTGAATGGCATCCACATGGCGATGGACTTTCTACGTGCCAATACTAAAAGCCTGCTTGATTCAAAATTAAAAGATGGCCATTACATCTCAGCAAAAAACAAGAAGGTCATTGTGATCGGCGGGGGGGATACCGGCACGGATTGCATCGGCACAGCCATCCGTCACGGATGCAGCGATATTGTTAATTTTGAATTACTCACTAAACCACCGACTGAACGTGCTGATGACAACCCATGGCCGTTGTGGCCGCATATTTATCGTGTTGATTACGGCCATCAAGAGGCCGCCGCGAAACAAGGTCGTGATCCACGCCATTATTGCTTGATGAGTAAAAATTTCATCGACGACGGTCACGGTCATGTAGCCGGTGTTGAAACAGTGGAAGTAACCTGGGAAAAGATCAATGGGCAGTGGAAAATGAGCGAACGCCCTGGATCACTAAAACGCTGGGACGCCGATCTCGTATTGCTCTCTATGGGCTTTGTGAGTCCCGAGCATTATCTTAGTGATGCCGCAGAGATTAAACTCGATAAGCGTGGCAACTACCGCGCCGAATACGGAAAATATGCAACAAATCAAGATAAAATTTTTACCGCTGGAGATTGCCGTCGAGGCCAATCTTTAGTCGTTTGGGCCATCAACGAAGGGCGCGGTGCCGCACGTGAAATTGACCGTTATTTGATGGAAGAAAGTGCATTATCCTAATAACTTTTCTAGCTTTTCAATGACATCGTCAGGCTGAATCAAGGCCATCGGTTTGCCTTGGTGAATACGGGTGCCCCATTTGCTTGTAGCGGGGTCTTTACCAAGTATTGTTTTGCTGGCTTCAGGATAGTAATTGATAACGAGGTGCTGAAATAAATAAGGCCCAGAAAGTTCAGGCGGGGCAACAGCATAAAGACCGATAACAGGCGTACCCATAGCGACGGCGATATGCACTGGACCCGTATCCGGGGCAATTAAAAGCTTAACACGCTGAAGTAGTGCGGCTAATTGTTTTGGTGTCGTTTTCCCTACTAGGTTCATGACTTTATTATCGCCTAATGAAGTCATGATTTCCTGTGCTAATTGTTGTTCTACTTTACTATCACTGCCGGTTAAAACGAAACAGGCTTGCCAACGCACTTGAGCCTGTTTGATCACACTGGCATAGTGAGCCGCACTCCAGTTGCGCTCCTTTTTACTGGCACCAGGATTAATTGCGATGAGCGGCTGCGCTACAGCAAACTCTCTAATCATCGTTTCAGCCCATTGATGATCCACTTCGCCTAAGGGTAAATCCCAGCGTATCAATTTTTCATGGAGCCCCAGTGCTTCTATAAACGAAAAAAAACCATCCATGAGATGCTGTTGCTTAAAAGGAATGCGTTGTTGCGTCACCAACCACTGCCCATCGCGAGCTCGCTGTCGATCAAAACCTAATTTTAATTTGGCATTAATGAGTGGGTAGATCAAATTAGTCCGCAAACTCGCCTGAGTCGCCAGTAACACATCAAACTGCCGTTTCTTGAATAATTGACGCAAGTTTTTATAATCTGTAATGCTTCCAGGTTTATCAATCACAATAAACTCAACCCCTGTAAGACCCTCAAGTAAACAAAAGGCGCCCCGTCCGATTAGCCAGCTGATTTTTGTCTCCGGCCAAAAATGCTGAAGAGTACGCACAACCGGCAGCATCAACGTAACATCACCCAGAGCGGAGAGACGTACAGACGTACGAGCAAAATGGATTGAGGTGGCTGACATTTTTGATAAAGCATCGTTATTTCAGAACGCGGCAATTTATCGCTCAAACCTTACGTACAACTGCAGCGAATAATTTCGGCATGTTGAGGACTGGTTAACAACATATTTGTCTGGAAGGTTTTTAGTCTGGGTTGCGTAGCAAAATAAAACAAATGGCTGCTACAATTACAATCTGAAGCACCAAATCGCGCCAAAGGCATC
>JAADHS010000218.1 GCA_013151745.1 Gammaproteobacteria bacterium
TTAACCAGTATCTTTTTGCCTGCGTACAGGGTTCTGGCATCAAGACCCTGATCGGCTGCATACGCGGCAATGCCCTTGCCCGAGGCCTCGCTGGCTTGAAGGTGCTCAAGCCAGTGACGCTGCTTTTCGGTTAGGGAAATCTCTTGTGAATCATCCATCGCTGTGCTCCGCTTTTGTTGAAAAGCGCACCCTGCGATAAATATTGTCAGATGGGTAGGCTGTGGTTTACTGTGCGCTTACGTTGAGGCTGTAGAAAAACCCCTAAAACACGCTATTATTTGTTAAAATGAATGCTCCGGAAAGGGAGTCATGCAAATGCCAAGATTCATTCCTTACGATTACAATCAACACGCCATGATTGCGATCAATTTTCAGGATCAACTCCAGCCCGGGACCTTCGAACACGCCATTCATTATCTAATCGATAACAAACTCGACCTGACAATTTTCTACCCGAACTTCAAGAATGAAGACAATGGTCGTCCTGCCTACGATCCAGCCATCCTGTTAAAGATCGTGTTATTTGCCTATTCAAAGGGGATGACATCCAGTCGGTATATTGAATGGTGCTGTCGCACCAATATCATCTTTAAAGCGCTTTCCTGCGATACAGAGCCTCATTTCACCACGATTGCCAGCTTTGTCAGCACGCACTCCAGGGAAATCGAGAATTTATTTGAACAGGTACTGCTGATTTGTGACCAACAGGGTTTACTCGGACATGAGTTATTCGCCATTGATGGATGCAAGATGCCATCTAATGCATCTAAGGAGTGGTCAGGTACTTTTAAAGAGTTAACGCAGAAGCGAGACAAGATAAAGCGCCAGATCCATCATCATATTCTTGAGCACAAAAAATACGATATAAATGAGACTCGGGACAATGAGCGGCTGAAGCGGATACAACAAACCATTAATACCTTGAACCAGGCCCATAACAAGATTGACCAGTTTTTAAAAACAGCCATCCCACGGATGGGCAAGGGCACGATACAAGGCCACAACGGCGTGGCCGCAGTGGATAAGAAACACCAGATTATTATGGATGCAAGTGGTATTGTAGCAACCGCAGACACTGGCTTTTGCAATGAAGCCAACATGAAGTATCTGCATGAAAATAATATTAATGGCTTCATCCCGGACAATCGATTCCGTTCACGTGATCCGAAGTTTAAAGATCAGAAGAGCAAATATAGCAAACGGCATTCGAATATCAAAAAGGCACCTTCCCTGTTCATCGCCAATGACTTTGATTTTGATCCGATCAGGATGAGGTGCCGCTGTCCGGTCGGAGAAGAACTCACCTTCAGAGAATACGGCACAGACAGGTGTGGTAATGAAAAGGTATTCTTCAATGGTCGGTTAAACCAGTGTCGGTATTGCAAAGAAAAGACACGATGCATGAGAAACCCATCGTCTGCGGATGATCGCAAGGGCCATGGCAGGCAAGTGTCATTTATTCTAAAGAAGCGAGGCAAGGCCAATTATACCGACTGGATGAAACGACGAGTAGACAGCGACTATGGCAAACAAATCTACAGTTATCGCATGTCAGTTGTCGAACCTGTATTCGGAAACATCAATAGCAATAAGAAGCTGAACCGGTTTAGCTTGCGCGGGAAAGAAAAAGTGCAAGGCCAGTGGCGATTATTCTGTCTGGTGCACAATATTGAGAAATTGAATAATTATGGGCAATTGGCGGCATGACGGTACAGCTTCCTGAAGGTGATGATGCAGGGCTGTGGCACATGCACATTGCATGAATAAAGCAAGACGATAAAATATTTGAAAGCAGAGGAATATTTTGTGAATTCGATGACCGATAAAGATAAAATACAGTTTTGTGGACAGCTAGATGGGTATCTGGTTTTTCTACAGCCTCGTTAGGCGACAAAAGGAAAGGTGAATATATGCCAGTAATAAGCAGATTTCTCGGAATAATTATAGCCATGTATTGGGATGATCATGCTCCACCGCATTTTCACGCAAAATACGCAGAATATGAAATTACCATAAACATTCTAACAGGTGTAGTAGAAGGTAAATTCCCAAGGAGAGCGCTACGACATGTTATCGAATGGTATGAATTGCATAAAGACGAACTAGTTGAGAATTGGAAGCTTTGTCAAAATGATGAGGCACCGAAATCTATAGAGCCGTTGGAGTAAAAAAATTATGTTTCTTCATGTTACGAATGCGAAATACGTGGAAGATTATAAAATAGAAGTAGTGTTTAATAATGGCCGAAAAGGCGTGGCCGATCTAAGCGGTGCATTAAAAGGTTCAGTGTTCGAGCCATTAAAAAATAAATCAAATTTTTCATCTTTCACAATTGATGATGAGCTAGAAACAATTGTATGGCCAAATGGTGCTGATTTAGCTCCTGAATATATCTATTTTCAAGCATTCAAAGAGGAACCCGAACTACAATCACAATTTAAGCAATGGGGTTATATCGCCTAACAAAAAGCTGCACCTGATCGCTTTTTCGCTACGCTCAAAAGCGTCAGGTGAGCTTGGTCGTTAGGCTTCACAAGAGGTAGACATGTTCACTCAGAAAAATGCTGAAAAACTTTACAAATGGCTAAAGAAAAAAGGCCTAGCACAGGTTGTGATTGATATCGCACCTCATGCTGACGATCAAGATTTCATCCAATGTCCAATTACATGTAGAGTGACTGTGGTATCGGCGAAGGATGGGAATGTCTCTGAATTAAAAAACAGCGCGAAATGGAAAAAACTTAACTATGGAAAACAGCAAATCTTCACCGTTGGAGCCGAAAGCATTCTAGGCGTTATTGACAAATGGTGGAATAAAAAAACACCAGAATCATATGAGATACATGTCTTTGCTGAGCCATTAGGTGATTTTGCTAACCACTACGAACCATATAGTACAACGTTAATCCTGCAAGCCGGCGAAACAGGAGAAGAGTCTTTGTTTTTTAAGCCTAAAAAATCCGGTTCAAGATTCAACACAAATGAGATCATACAGAAACCCATGCGCATTATTGAACGGAGAAAAATAGACGACAATGACGAAGCCTAACACTTTTCAGTAAGTGTAGATGATTTGGTTTATGTTGTTTGGCCTGCTGCTGAATATACCATTCTATCTTACTGAATTGCTCTGCATAAC
>JAADHS010000106.1 GCA_013151745.1 Gammaproteobacteria bacterium
TTATTTTTTACAGTTACTTTTACCATTGAGGAAACTGACACGACTATGACTATTCAACAGATAAAGGAAAAGTATCAGGTAAAGTTAATGGGTTTACCGGGGGTCGTCTCGGTTGGTATTGGTTTGTCAGATGAAGAAATGGTCATCAAAGTTGGTCTGGATGGCAAACATTCCGATACTGTAAAAATTTTGCCAAAAACGTTGGAGGGATACAGGGTCATCAGTCAGGATGTAAGCACAATCAAAGCAAGATAAGCATGGATGCTCTGTATATTTAATAATCAATCTGTCCCCTGTAGATCTGAAACACAGCCTCAAGGACATTGATTGGTTTTTTTAGATCTTAGGCGTATCGGTTTTCCTGTGGAAACTGCGGGTAGTCATATGAAGTTTCTATTTGTGGTGAGGCGCGAGACGCTATTATTCACAGAGCATAAAAAACTTACTGGACAAAGAGATAGAGCATATTCGTAAAACCATGTTTACGATGAACTGACCTCGCTATCGAGTAAATTTCCTGATTTTTAACGTTGATACGCCAGAAAAATTTCATTTGGTAATATGCACCTTTCTTGGAATCGTTTAAAAGGTTATATACCCATAGTCATTAAGATTTATATACCAAGTACTGGTCATATTCCTTTCAGCGTTCCACGAATAATAGCTATTGGGCAGTTGTAAAGGGAAGTGAGTTTTTAATAAAGCCTTAACGCAATTATTTTCAAACTTCTTTTAAATGGATAAGTACAATAGTAGATTTTTGTAAAAAGGGTGTTTATTCTCCCTTTATCATCTGATCACTCATGTATGGGTGTCAGTTGATATACCGAAAAGTACATGGATGTTAATCAATGGAATTTACGCATATGGATATCAATATCGTGTGTTGTATTAAACGCGACTCAAATACTCTCTTTGTGAATACTTATCTTTACCGTATCGGAAGCAGAAGGTATAAGTTTGCGTGTGACCCCGATTACGCCAGTGTAAATAACACCCTAAAAATAAAATATGATGACGTAAATCTTCAGGCGAATCCGTTTTTAATTCTGTTTATCACTCTCGGGGATCAATTCCGGGAAAAAATAAGTTCCTTGATTTTCAAAAATCCAGTTCCTCCTTAATCATAGTTTCTCTCTGGAATACGGAAAAACCAGTTTGATACCAAGGAGATAACAATGCTGTTTGAAGATCATGAAGTTAACATCACTTCGCCTCAGTCTATTATAGAACCCCACAAAGATAGTGATTGCAATTGGGGAAGGTTTATAGATTCCCGTGGGGAGTTGTCATGTCGCCGACCAGACTCTCGGCTCCGAGTCGTTGCCTTTTGCAGTTTTGATTTTGGTTTTGGAGCATTACAGGAAATGGCCAGGATGCATCAGGAGCTGGAAATTGAATTGATTGGTATTGTTACCGATGATATTTGTGACCCTAAGGCAAGAATCAGTTGGAAAAAGCGGACTTGGCGATTTTACCCCGCAGAAGAAAGAGTGAAATTATTTCAACGAACTCAAGATGTCGCCGGGGAATTGAATATTCCTTTTTTTTCAGGCTCTGTTAAATCTACATTTTTCCTCACCCAATTGCAGGCATGGAATCCCGATGTGATTTTGATGTAGGATTTGGCCAAATTATTCCTGAAAGAGTTTTTCGATATCCACAATTAGGCATGTACAACATCCACCCTTCGGATGTCGCAAATAAGCTCTATCTTGGTGCAGACCCATTTGGCGATATGGAGAAGGACGAAGCAATTTCTACTGTGCTTACCCTTCATGAGGTAACGAAAGATGTGGATGGCGGTGCGATAAGAGAATGTACCAAGCCGATATTTTTTGGGCAAAAAGTCTCCACAAAATGGGGAGACTTAAAAAATGAGATGGCTGCTATTGTGCCCGATGGAAATAAAATGGTAAGGCGGTTTTTGACCAGTTTGCGGGAGGAATAAAAATGATAACCCAGAACGATCAGGAAGTTTCTTCAGAAAGTACCCAGTTGGAACTTGCAGTAACGGCATGGCGTTTGGCTATCGGGGTTGAGAACGTAGATACCCGAAAGAAAAATTTACAAATAGCGGAGACCGCCACGTTTGCAATGGAGCGCAATGTTAACGCAATTCTTTACCCTTTGGATCAGAAAGAAGTCATCGCGTGTGTGCAGATTGCTGGACAATTTGCACAAAGTATTTATCCGATCAGTCGTGGGCTCAATTGGGGGTTTGGGTCTAAAGTGCCTGGTCACGACACCGGTATAATTCTAGATCTTTCCCGAATGGATGGCGTTATTGAATACAACGAAGAGCTGGCGTATGTAAGAGTTCAACCAGGTGTCACGCATAGCATGCTTTATAAATTTTTACAGTCACAACAATCTGAGTTATGGGTAGCGCCTACAGGCGCAGGGCCGGATACCAGTGTGATCGGAAATGCTTTGGAGCGAGGGCATGGCGTTACGCCATATGGCGATAACATTTCTCAAATTTCTGATCTTGAAGTAGTTCTTGCCGATGGTGAGGTTATTCGTACAGGATTTGGAATGTACGGTAATCATCGTTTAAGTCCTATTGACCGGTGGGGTGTAGGCCCGTCCCTGGATGGATTATTTTCACAATCCAGCCTCGGTATCGTTACTTCACTCACGCTTTGGCTGATGCCCAAACCTCAAGCAAGTTCAATGGGGTATTTAACTTTTTCCAATACAGAAGACTTCTTGGAAGCAATGGTGAAACTGAGGTCATTGAAGCTTCAGGAAGCTATTCGTGGTGGCATAGTGGCAACCAATGACTGGCGTATGTACCATAGTGAACCATCGTTGATGGGGCCGAATTATAATTATTCAATGGCGGGTTGTTACCGGGATTTCACGTTTAATAAGTGGAATATTGTTTTTGGTCTTTATGGAACATCGCTGGCCATTTCAGAAACACAGGCCACGATTAAAGAACAAATTGAGCGAGTAAGCTCAATGCGTTTCTTTGATGAAGCCCCTAGTGAGAATATCTCCTATCCCAATGAATATTGCCGTGCAATGCACTCTATTTTTTCGGGCGTACCCGGGCAATGCCCTTCTCGCATGTATTTTCCCCAAGGAAAAGCGCCGGATTTTGGCGTACAACCTGAAGCAGATCAATGCGGTATCATCTGGTTGACTGCCTGTAGTCCATTTCTTCAAAAAGATTTATCGATTGCCAACTCCATTATCGAGGAGACATTTGAGGGGTCTGGTTTTGTTCCAGACATCAATATTTTCTGTAAACGCCCGAGAAGTCTCCATTACCACATTGCTATATTTTATGACCGAAGGACGGGGGATGATGAACTCGCCATGCAGTGTTACAGAAAACTGGAGCAGAAATTTTTCGAGGCAGGGTATTTTCCACATAGGCTGGGGGCTCACTATGGCGGAGCCGAGTTAAAGCAACTGGACCGTGTGGGGGCTTTGATGGCTTCTCTGAAAAGCACCTTTGATCCGAAATCCATTATTGGTAACGGGAAGTATTGTTCTTTAAATACCCGATAGAACATTCAGTCATTTAACGTTTTTCAATAAGGGATTTAAAATCCCCGATCTTTAGGCGGCGCAGTTGTTTTTACCCCCTCTCCCGGTTTCGAGGGAGGGGGCAATCGGTCGTAGGGGCGATCAACCCGGATTTTAGCCGTAACTCGAAACCACTGGCTTTGAGCCGGTGGAGTATTCACCACTGCCATGGAATCAATAGGGCACGCAGTCCGGCCTCAATCTCAATCGTTATCGGTAATATTAGAACCAATTATTCCTGTGATGTTTTGTGTGTTGCTTGCTGTTGTGGATTCCGCGTCCGCGTGGGCAAAAAAGCATGCCCACCCTACGGTTACTGGAAGTCAAAGATAAATACAGAGAAACATCTGCGCCAACTTTTTTGTGGTGCATGAAAAACGGGTGGTTGCGTAGCGGACTGAGTTTAGGAGAGCAAAAAGAAAAAGCCCCTGAAACCAAAACTTCAGAGGTCTGATAAACATCCTGTAACAAATCAAGCAATAGAGAAAATGAATTTTCTCGCGCATTGCTTGCTAATATTCCAATTAGAAACAGCAGTTTAGTGGCATTAATTAATCGCTATAAATGACCCATGCTACCAATCGCTCCAGTTGTGAGCATACATGTGGGCAGCGTGTTTCTTGCTGTTCGTAGCCGTCGATTTTCTAATGCTCGGAGCCGTGTTCGCTTTCAAGCGCCCAAAGGTCAATCGCCTGCTGCATTCCTAGCCAGCTTTCCGGGGTGGTGTTCAGCAGGCGAGCAAGACGCATAGCCATATCAGCGGAAAGCCCACGTTTCTCGTGGAGACACAGTGACACAGTGACACACGAGACACCCAGGCATCGGGCAAGCTCAGCCTGAGGCATGCCCAGTTCGGGCAGGATATCGTTGCGCAGGATAGCGCCGGGGTGGGTGGGTTTGCGGGTTTCGGTAGCCATCAGTGCTCATTCTTCAGGGTCACGTTATGGGCGCTGTGAATAAACATGAAGCTGTGCGGGGTATCAAGCTCTTCCAAGGCA
>JAADHS010000170.1 GCA_013151745.1 Gammaproteobacteria bacterium
TAACGATAGAAGCAGTCGATGGTGTTGAAAGTGACACCCAAACCTTCATGGCCCCCTGTGTCAGGCTAGTTGTCGCCTCTAATAGCCTTGACATAGGGGGGAATGAAGCAAACGCAGTGACTATCACTCGAAACCGTCGCTGGCTATTTTGCCTCCTGGAGACAGAACCGAGAGTCGAATTATGGCAGCTGGGAAGGTCAAAATATCGAGTACATTTCGCTGGGCGCCCATCTTCAACATTTCTTGTTTCAGAATTGGAATTCTCCAAGGATCATGTACATACAAAGGACAGAGTGGCAATAGCTGTTGCGCGATAGTTTAGAGGGAGGAAAAGGAGTTTTAATGGAGAGGTTTTGATGACGAAGGTGATTTTTAACCACAAGAATTTACAGACCTTTAACCATGGCAGCCCTTGAGGCTGCTAACAGCTACCAAGAGTCTTCTGCACTTATCGCATGCAGAAGCTGGTTAAGTCGATGATAGGATCAGTATTTTTTTGTGCGTCAAATGTGGTGTGTCAGAGTGCTCGCAAGCTTTTGTTCAAGCGACTTTTGTATCGTGCAGCCTTATTTTTGTGAATGAGCCCTTTGCCCGCCATTTTATCAATAACCGGGGTGGCTTCTTTGTATGCTTGAGTGGCTGTTTCTTTGTCTCCAGCCTAAAGCGGTGCGCAGCTTTTTGATGGCAGTACGCATTGATGAACGCGCAGACATATTGCGTGCACGTCGGCCGATTGCCTGACGGGCGCGTTTTCGTGCTTGTGCTGAATTGGCCAAAGCCGTTCTCCTACAGTCGATCTGATAAAGCAGAGCAATATAACTGGTTTGTCCTGTTTTTTCAAGCGTTCTCTACGCAATCTTTCTGCAATAATGAATAACTTACGGTAGAATACGCTTTTTTTCTTTTGTTGTTCTCGTTTGTATAGGCAGGTTGTATAGATTATGTCAGGGAAGACGTTGCTGAAGTCGGTTTCAGCGGTCAGTAGTATGACTTTACTGTCACGTATCCTTGGCTTTGTAAGGGATATGGTGATTGCACGAATTTTTGGTGCGGGCGCGGATGCCGATGCTTTTTTTGTCGCCTTTAAAATCCCTAATTTCATGCGTCGTCTTTTTGCTGAAGGCGCTTTTTCTCTGGCTTTTGTACCTGTTCTTTCCGAGTATAAAGCACAACGTTCTCATGAGGAAGTGCAGCAGTTTGCGGCAAAAATAGCGGGCACATTGGGGGGGATATTGCTCATTGTGACCTTGATCGGCGTGTTTGCCGCGGCGCTGTTGGTTGCTATTTTTGCCCCGGGTTTTTTGGATGAGCCAGAAAAATATCAGCTCACCGTTGATATGTTGCGACTTACGTTCCCGTATATATTTTTTATTTCTTTAGTTGCGTTCGCTGGCGGAATATTAAATAGTTATGGTCAGTTCGCAGCACCCGCATTTACCCCTGTATTGCTGAATATTTGTTTAATTAGTGCGGCTTTGGGTTTAGCGCCCTTATTAGATGTTCCTATTGTGGCATTGGCGTGGGGGGTGTTGCTGGCGGGTCTGGTCCAGCTTTTGTTTCAGTTGCCTTTTTTGCTGCGGCTGAAGTTGTTATCACGACCTCGTTGGGGCTGGCGTGATAACGGTGTGCAACGGGTGCTCAAATTAATGATTCCAGCGATTTTGGGTTCCTCCGTTGCGCAAATTAATTTATTGCTGGATACGTTAATTGCCTCTTTTTTAGTAACGGGCAGTGTCTCTTGGCTTTACTACGCGGATCGCATGGTAGAATTTCCTTTGGGCATTTTGGGGATTGCATTAGCTACGGTGATCTTACCCAGTTTGTCTGAAAAACATGCCAACTCGTCTCCAGAAGCATTCAGTCGTACTTTGGATTGGGCGTTGCGCTGGGCTTTGTTAGTGGGCACACCGGCGACCGTTGGTTTGTTTTTGCTGGCTCAACCTATTTTAACCACGTTGTTTCATTATGGTAATTTTCGTGATCTCGACGTGGTGATGGCCGGTTACAGTTTGATGGCTTATGCCGTTGGTCTGATGGCTTTTATTTTTGTTAAAGTCCTTGTTCCCGGATTTTACGCTAGGCAGGATACTCGCACGCCGGTGCGAATCGCGATCATTGCTATGATTGCTAATATGGTGCTGAATATCGTGTTTGTTGTGCCGCTGGTCTGGATGGACGCGACCGCTCCTCATGTTGGTTTGGCGATAGCAACCTCAATATCTTCGTTCATTAATGCGGGAATGCTTTATTTGGCGTTAAAACGATCGGGCGTGTACGTGCCTCAGCCGGGTTGGTTGCGCTTGATTATTCAAGTTTTGATCGCAAATTCAATTATGGCAGGCGTGTTATTATTCATAAAGAGTGATTTAAGTGTGTGGTTGCTCTGGAGTGGGGGGGAACGTGTCGTGCAATTAATCGGTGCCATTGCTGCGGGCGGATTAGCCTATATAATAGGTCTGTTGATTTCAGGGGTTGGGCCGACCCAGATTAAAGCGTTAATTCACCGGCAATAATGATAGTTGAATCATGAAAATAATACGCGGCATTGCTAATTTAGCTCATGAGCATCGCGGCTGTGTGGCAACGATTGGTAACTTTGATGGCGTGCATTTAGGCCACCAGACGGTGCTGGGGCAGTTGGCAGAAAAAGCCGCAGCATTAGAATTGCCCATGGTTGTTGTGTTATTTGAGCCTCAAGCTCAGGAATTTTTTGTTCCCGATAAAGCGCCGGCACGGTTAAGTCGATTTCGGGAAAAAATTCAGGCATTACGCCGGTTTTCGGTAGACCAGGTGTTGTGTCTACGATTCAGTCGCCAACTGGCCTCTTTAAGCCCTGATGATTTTATCCAGAGAATTTTAATTGAGGGTTTACGGGTACAGTATCTCGTCGTTGGTGATGATTTTAGATTCGGTTTCAAGCGTCAAGGTGATTTTAATACCTTGCTTAAAGCCGGTGAACGCTCCGGGTTTCAGGTTGCGCGTATGCCGAGCTTCCATGCTGATGGAGTGCGAATCAGCAGTACCCGAATTCGTCAGGCTTTAAAAGATGGTGAAATGGCGGTGGCAGAACAATTTTTAGGTCATCCTTACCGTGTTTCGGGTCGCGTTGTGCAGGGGGATCAACGGGGTCGAACCCTTGGTTTTCCGACAGCCAATATTCGTTTACAGCGAACGGTCGTGGCTCTGAATGGTGTTTTTGTGGTTGCTGTGTTTGGCTTGATTCCCGAGCCGATATATGGTGTTGCCAATATTGGCAATCGACCCACGGTCAATGGCACAGAGACCTTGCTGGAAGTTCATTTATTGGACTACG
>JAADHS010000155.1 GCA_013151745.1 Gammaproteobacteria bacterium
AAGCCGGGGAGATATACGATAGCGAAAAACAGGCTGACATTAAGGAAATACTCAATTATCGCCAAGCGCTTATTCTCGCCAGCGAATCTCTAGTTGATCGCCCCATCCGCCTGAATTTGGTTCTGCAAATCCATAGCATATTGATGGACAGTGTACGGGGGCAAAATAAATCCCCCGGTGAATTCCGAAAAGACCAAAACTGGATTGGTGCTTATGGCTGCACCATGGGTGAGGCAACATTTGTTCCCCCCAGCCCTTTGCAGCTGCACGATCATCTTCAGGCATGGGAAACCTATCTTGCGGAAGACGACTTTGATGTGCTGGCCCAGTCCGCCATTGTTCATGCGCAATTTGAACTCATTCATCCGTTTAAAGATGGTAATGGGCGCATTGGCCGCCTACTCATTCCCTTGTTTCTCTACAGCAAAAAATGTCTCAGCAGCCCCATGTTTTATCTTTCGGCCTATCTGGAAGCGCACCGGGAGGAGTATTATGCAAGACTGCGAGCGATATCCTCCAATAATGATTGGAGCGGCTGGATTGCATTCTATTTAAGAGGGGTTAGTGAACAAGCTAAAATCAACTGCCAGCGTATACAAGCCATCATGATATTACACGAAAACACCAAAGCGAAAGTGCGGGAAATCACACACTCGCAACACAGTACACCGTTGGTCGATGCGTTATTTGAGCGGCCTATTTTCCGTATAAAAGACCTCTTTGAACGCCTTAATATTAAAAAGCCTACGTTGCACAACCTGATGAAACAATTGCTCGACGCAGGAGTGGTGGTGACATTGAAAAAAAGCATGGGGAGTAGACCGGCAACATTGGCTTTTCCTCAGTTATTAAATATCACTGAGGGGCGGGAAACTGTATAAACAGCGAATGAAACTCAATGACCACATAACATGACTCGAGCCAAGCAGTACAATAAAAGCGGGAAGCACTGAACGCCCATATTTGAATGTGAATTAAGCACTAAAAATATTCAGCCAAATAAAGTCATTGCTTTATGTTTGGTAGAACAGGCTGTTCCTCGACCACGGATCACAAAGCCACAAAATCCAACGCAAAGGCGCGAAGAGGCAGAAATCCATAGCATTTGAGGTTTTTATATCTTTTGCTCGTTATTCTCTAACCCTTATGCGCCCTCTGAGTCTTTGCGCCTTTGCGTTGGATTTTCATTATTTAGCTCCTTGGCCCCACCCCCACCGTATCACGCCAAGCCAATGATTTTGCTTGGATAAGTCGGCACGGGCCCTATTTGCCGCATAGAAAGACCTTATCCAATACAGGTAACTCATTTATCACTACCAAGGTGGTAGACTACGCCGGTATTTTATTATTTGAGCGAATCCTGAAATGACCGGCCCAATTATTGCTGCCTTTTTGACTTATTTGTTGATGTTGGTGGCGTATAAATGGCGTCACTTGCGGCGTTTTCATATGTCGGTAATGGTTTTTATCATCTGTTTTGATGTGGCTATGCCTTTTTATCTGGTGTCTACGCGCGATTGGAAGGCGCGGCTGATCGATAACGGTGATATCCTTTCTTTTGGTGTGTGGATGCACTTCGGGCTGATTATCACCCTCTATGTGCTGTATGTGATTCAGGTGCAGACGGTATTGAAGATGTTACGTTCGTCTAAACAGGCTGTGGACCCAGAGGAGATGGAGGCGGCGCGTCGCGATCATCGCTCGCAGGGTATCGGTATTTTATTGGCGCGTGGGTTGGTGATTGTTACGGGTGCAATATTAGCTGATCCTAATGTGTCCGCTGAATGACCGGCATTCTTTTTACTATTTTCTCTTCAAGATGAATCAGGGGGTTGAAAATGCCCTTTTCTAAAAAACCACTGAGTATTAAACCTGAATTAATTCAGGTTTAACGCAGGGTGAATCAGGCTATTTCTAGCCAAAAAAAATCTAAAGCGACAAAACTGATTGCTTGGGTGCTTTCTTAATCCGAGAGATTGCAAAGGTGCAATCTAAAGCGCGCAATGTTGTGTTTTTTTTCCTTTCCTTTTGGTTGCAACCGTTGTTTACGCTCGCAACATATTGCTTGTTCCAGCAGTGCTACAACAATTGTTTTGGTTGTGAGAGGCTTTTTGTTTTTTAATACCTGTGTATTTATGTCAATATTAGTTTGGGGGGGTTGCGTGAGCTTATTGGTTTTTGCTCACAACCTATGCTTCAGATTTATTTAAGTATTAGGAAATATTCTTGTCGTGCGTAAAGCATATTAGATCTGTGTTGCTCACTCGTCTTTTAGAGAGGCAAAAAAAACAGGCTTCCATCTGCCCGACAAATAAAACAAGGAGAAAGCATAATGATTAAAACCATAACAACGGTAGTTTTTTTTACTGCCATAATTACTTCCGTGCCTATGGGCGCGATTGCTGGTGATGACCATGATAGTGGCTGGGGGTACACTGGTCATGCCGACCCTGAACATTGGGCCAATATCAGTAAGGAGTTTGCGCTTTGCGGCAAAGGCAAAGAGCAGTCGCCGATTAACATCAGCGGTGCAAAGACATCAAACTTGCCTGCTATTCAGTTTGATTACAAACCCGGCAGTCTGGAAATTCTCAATAATGGCCATACCATTCAAGTGAATCACGCTGCGGGTAGTAGTATTACTGTGGGTGGGGAGAAATATGAACTGTTACAGTTTCACTTTCACACTCCCAGTGAAAATATCGTAGACGGTAAAGCTTTTCCCAAAGAGATGCACCTGGTACATAAATGCCAAAGGGCAGCTAGCAGTAGTGGGCGTGTTCACCAAGGAAGGTGCTAAAAATACGGCGCTGGACAAAATTTGGGAGCATATGCCGAATAAAGCGGGCGATAAGAAAATGTTGGCATCGGTAAGTGTTAACGCGGCTGAGCTATTACCAGCTGACCGTAGCTATTACAGTTTCAATGGTTCGTTAACCACCCCACCCTGTAGTGAAGGTGTAAAGTGGATGGTGTTGAAAACGCCCATTGAAGCTTCTAATGCGCAAATCAAACAGTTTGCCAAAGTCATTGGCAGCAATGCTCGTCCCGTGCAACCCGTTCACGCACGGGAACTGAGGGCGATGTGATTCGCTGATGTAAAATGAGAAGCATAGCGAACCCCTCGCATCTTTAAGCAGTAGATCAAAAGCCGCGTCCAGTTTGGGCGCGGCTTTTTTCATCAGTAGGTTAATGTTTCCGGGTCACCTGTTTTTTTATTCAGGTATGTTAGTCATGCCAGATAACGTGCAAGTAACCCCAGCCCGTCGGAGTTTTGCTCATTACTCTGCGTATCCCAGGGAATCAATACTTGGTGG
>JAADHS010000200.1:0-28198 GCA_013151745.1 Gammaproteobacteria bacterium
TTGATATCGTATTGCCCTATTCCACCTACGATATTGAATAATTCATTTTTGAATATATACTGACTTTCAAACTGATTACCATCTTCGTTATTTTGTTCATCGATTGCGGGTCCTTCGGGATTAAACCGTTGCTGTTTTCCGTCTTTTTTACTATTAAAAAAAGAAAGCAAGATCGTTGACTGTGTCGTGGGTGAAAAATTAATACCGATACGACGAGTTTGTTGTTCTATTATTCTTCTGTCCCGAGTTGAAAAATCTGTTGGATCGAAATTCAGAGTCAGGTCACCCTGATCTGTTTTTTTATCACGGTATTCTGCTTGAATATTAAGTTTGGGGGTGATCGCCACTTGTGCAAAAATATCGAAAACATCATGACTTTGGTCATTGTTCTCTCGAAAACCATCGGTTCGGTAACTAAACTGGCCCAGGCTAAATGAAAATTTGTCTTGTATACCTGAAAGAACCAAATCATTGCCTAAAGTGCGATTGCCCCCCCCAAGCAAATTCGTTTGAAATCGAATTCCATTGCGAACAAACAGGGGATTAAATTCATTAAATGCTAAATCCGAGGGGCCTGAGCCATCCAGTATACCCAAATTACTCTCTGCAAGTTGGGGTTGAATCGGCGTGGTATTAATGGGTTGCAATAGCTGCGCTTGTAATAATTCACTCACACGTGCTATTTCATGCCGTGGTAGTGAGGCATAGGCATCAGCCAACAAACGATGTCCTGAATGGTTGGCCGGATCCGTATTCACTGATCTCCAACCTTCGATTAATGCTAGTGAATCAAATCCTAAATCACTATAAATGCGTGCCTGACTCGCACTTTTTGCCGCCTCATCACTATCAAGCAATAAGGAAGAACGATAAACAGCCCGGTTGTTATTTAATTTGCTCGACTCTTGCAAGTCATTTAATGCCTCAACGGGGTTGTTTTCAATTTGTTTACTTATGGCACCGTAGTACCAAGGGGTTGGATCCTTGGGGTCAAGTTGCTTAGCGAGAGAAAACTGCTCAACTGCAAGATCATTGCGTTTTTCCTCGTAATACGCTTTACCAAGATAGCTCCGTATGATTGAGTGTCTCGGATCCAGACTCGTCGCTGTTTCAATTTCGATACGCCCCTGTTCCAGGTCACCCTCACGAATTATCGCCAGCCCCAAACCCAAGTGAGGCAAAGGTGCCGTTTGATCTAGCGAAATGGCTTTTTCAAATGCCCGCTTCGCTTTTTTGGTTTTCATTAGGGAGAGATATGCAAACCCAAGCACACTTTGTGTGCGTGCCAGTTCGGGAGCCAGTTCAATCGCATACTGCGCCGCCTGCAAGGTACGATCAAGGTCACCGAACATCAGATGCAGTTCCGCTAATCTGGCCCAGGCCAAGGCGCTTTCGGGTGCCAATTTTACGGCTCGTTCGACACTGTGCCGAGCCGGTTCGAGGTCAAATACAGCCTGTTGTGCGTAGGATTGTGCTAACCAGGTCGCAGCGGTATTAGGGCTTAATTCGGTAGCGTATTGCGCTGATTTCAGAGCCTGCTCCGTCTGGTTTTGTACAACGGCAATGATCGTTCTGAGAGCGAGCGCTTCGCCATTACGGCTCTCTAATCGCAAAGCCCGTTCCAAATCAGCTCTGGCGTGTACCACTTGGCCAACCGCCAAATATAATGCCGCGCGATAAACATAGATGTTGCTATTGAATACATCATCAGGCAATGAGTCGAGCGTCGTCAACGCGGTGGAAATTTTGCCTTGACGGTAGTGCTCAAGAGATTGTTTCAACCGGGCATTGCTCAGCGTGGTAAAATCAACCACGGCAGGATAATATAAGGCCCAACTGACCGCATTCCATGGCTCTATTCGAGCTTGCAAGGTCGGAGACTGGCCGGCTCGAGCCAAAGCGGTATCACCTTGGCTTAAGTTGATTTCTCCTTGCGCGTTATGAGTTCGTACCTGACCTTCAAGCACAGTCACTCTGGTTTGCCCACCTGAATCAGCCTCTCCAGCCTCAACGGCGACAACAAACTCAGTGCCATCGACGGCAGCATTAACATAGGGCGTGACCACTTCAAAACGTTGTTTGAGGCGGGTGATGAAATGTACAATACCCGTTTTTAAATTCAGTATGCTTGCGCCTTGTTGGGCTGAATGACTGAAGCTGATAGTCGAATGTTCGTTGAGACGCAATATTGAGTTATTATTAAGATGGAGTGCGGCACGACTGTTTGCCAAGGTACGGACTTGATCACCAAAGCAAAAACGATCTTGTACGCTGATTTTTTTCCATTTGTCATTGGGACGCGAACGTGACTCGACCCCACCCTGAATAGAGATGGCCTTTGCCACTGCCTCGGCGCATTGCCCTGCTAGCACTGAGACGGGCAGGCACAAACCAAGTAGTAACAGCAACGCTCCAAACTGATAACGGACAAAACGGAACAACACAAAAAGAAAATTCATTGCAACCCCATTGCAAATAAATTCAGCACTAATCCACTTTTATAGTAAGAATATTTTTTTCTAGTGCTTTGTACTGAATTGCTTCTTAGTGTCGCATAAAAAATAATAGAACTCAAAAACACGACCTTTTTGTAAAAAACATATTTTAATTAAGCCATAATAAAGGGCTGTAAATAAATAACTTACCATTCTATTTGTACGCCTAGAAGACGAAGCTAGCCGGCGCAAAATGATAAGTGACTTCTTTACAGGCTCTAGAACGTGCCCGTCCATAATCGTCCAGGCTGCTTTTTATAAAAACAGCAAGGGGGCGTTAAAATTTAAGCAAAGTCACTGAATTTCGACAGCCTGCCCCTATTTTTCACCTGACCCCCACCCTCCACCGCCAGGTGTTTCAATGGTTAAACATTGCCCGGCTTGCGCTGTAAAGCTTGTTTTTGCTGGTAAGATGCGCTCATCCAGAATATTTTTTCCGGGTGAAGCTGCGGCACCGCCATTCAGCCCCCAAGGTGCGGAGACGCGTCGCTCCGTCAATAACGTCACTTCCGTGGCTTCCAAAAATCTAAACGTTCTAATTAAACCACAGCCTCCAGAACGGGCACCTTGGCCTCCCGAACCTTCTCGAATGCGATACGCTTCAATCCTTAAGGGGAAATGCATTTCAACACTTTCAATTGGCGTATTCAAGGTGTTGGTCATATGCGCTTGCACACCATCCAGACCATCACTGCGAACACCCGCGCCCATGCCTCCGCCTATTGTCTCATAATAATCCCAGCTATGACCCGTTTGACGATGCCGCCCCATGGCAATATTGTTCATGGTGCCATAACTGGCCGCCGGGATACGTTGCGGTATGGCCTGGGCAAGTGCACCGCACAAAACATCAACTAACCTTGTACTGGTTTCTACATTACCGGCGGCGACGGCCGCCGGTTTCGTTGCGTTTAACAAACTGCCTTCAGGAACATTAAAACTAAGCGGTCGAAAGCTACCCGCACAATTAGGTGTATATTCAGGCATCAGACACCTGAAAACATAATAGATCGCCGCTGCAACAACCGATTTAGGACAGTTAATATTGCCAGGGGATTGTTTCGCGGTTCCTTTAAAATCAACATGAGCGTGAGCATCACTGATGGTCACCGCCGCGACGATGGCAATATTTTTTGTACCGGCACCATCATCATCTAAAATATCAGAAAATCGGTAAACACCATTAGGAATAGCAGCCAGCATACGGCTTGCAATAGCTTCACCGTATTGATTCAAGTATTCTATGGACTGCTGATAAGCACTCTCACCCAGCTCAGTAACGAGGTGTAATAATCGGGCATGACCCGCCAGATTAGCACTGATTTGTGCCGCTAAATCGCCCTGTGCCCCCGCTTCATTTTGAGTCGCCTCCTGCCCCAACAAAGCGGTATGGAGTTGCTGCAAAAAGACCTCATCCATCACCCCCTGTTTTATCAATAAACGTGGATTAATGAATAACCCTTCTTCATCTATATGCGTGGACAGAGGCATCGAACCCGGAGAGTCACTGCCAATATTCGCGTGATGAGCACGATTCGCGACAAAAGCAATTCGACGTTGATTCTGAAAAACGGGCATCACCAGTGTCACATCCGGCAAGTGGGTTCCCCCTAAAAAAGGGTCATTAAGAATCAGCATATCCCGGGGCTGCCAATTGATGCTTTCAACAATATCAGCCATAGCATAAGCCATACTACCCAGATGAACTGGGATATGCGCGGCTTGTGCGACCAGTTGACCGTTGTTGTCAAAAACAGCACAAGAGAAATCCAGACGATCTTTAATGTTGGGTGAGAATGCAGCACGCTGCAACACCGCACCCATCTCATCACAAACCGCTACAATTCTGCTGGAAAATAAACTAATCAAGACCCCATTCATCATCATTTTCCCTGTCGTTATCTTCCCTGTCATTACATAAAAAATTAGGCTCAGGGGGTACTAGGAGGCTGTTGGATGTGGGCTTCACGCACACAACTTTCCTTAATCTTCGATGGCCGCAAACACCGGAGCTAGGTCGGGGTCGATAATACGGCTGCCGGTTTTTTTGGTAATGCGGGGCAGGTTGTTGTATTCATAAATCAATGGCCACAGAGTGGGGTTGCCATAGAATTTTTTTGAAAGATCCCACAGGGTGTCGTGGGTGTTGACGATGGATTTTTTGGCCATTTTTATATTCTTTCTCTAACTAAGAAAACCCGGTGAATTCACTCGGCACTGTCGATGTTGACGATGATGCTGGTGAGGTTATCGGGTGCACCTGATTCCAGTGCGTGGTGTAAAAAATGTTGGTTGAGGTGATCGATATCGTCTTGCAAAATAAGTTGTGCCAGTGTGGTGTCTGAAAAAACTTTGTTGAGGCCGTCGGTACAGAGCAGGAAACGGTCTTCTTCATAAATATGACCGTGGACGTAATCGACACGGGGGGTTTGGTCAACACCAATGGCGTCGGTCAGGGTGTTGGCTTCTTTGCTGTTTTCAGCTTGCGCCGGAGTTAGTAATCCGCGAGCAATGAGTTGCTCCGCTTCGGTATGGTCACGTGTGATTGCGGCGAAGTGTTGGTCACGCAACAGGTAGCAACGACTATCGCCTGACCAAAAGCAGTGGTAATTTTCGCTTTCCATTACCAGCAGAGCGATGGTGCTGCCGGCCAGTTTTTGGTTGGTGTGTTGCTGGGCGTAGCGATAAATTTCTGTGTTGGCCGATTCGAGCGCGTGCAGTATTTCATTAACCAAGGCATTCCCGCGATAATGTGAGGCGGTCTGGCTGAGGTGCTGAATAATACACTGGCTGGCGTAATCGCCGGCTTCGTGTCCACCCATACCGTCGGCCACGGCCCACAAGCCTGATTCGGGCATGGCCAGCAGGGCATCTTCGTTGTTCTTTCGTACACTGCCCGTGTGACTCATGCTACTGGTTGTTACTGTGCTGGGAACGGCGTTCATTATTGGTTTGCCTCTGAAGTCTGTTGTTCCTCGCGGAGAACCACCATTTCCTGTGACCAGCCCCAGCGTTGCCAGTCGCCATCCAGCATGGCTGCAAATTGCCCTGGGTCAGGTAGGCCGGCACTGATGAGCAGGCAAGGTTCAATTATTTCAGACCCTTCAGTCCACCATAGACTATATTGACCCAGTGTGCGGCCATAGGCATTTGCCAATAAGCTGAGTGCAAGCTGGCCTGGCGTTTTGTCGGCAGGTTTTAAAATGACATGATTGTGTTTAAAGGTCTGCATTGTATTGTGTGTTGTGTAGTCGGGCATGAGCGGAAATACAGGGTTGGGTAGCGCTTCAAACTGTTTAATCAGCTGTGTATAGCTGGTGTTTTCTTCTAAGGCGTACAAGGCGACGGCTTGCAGTGCGCGATACCATTCTTTCCCATATAAATACGCCGACCAAGGTTGATGTTGCCCCATATGTGCAAGGGTTAACGGGAAGTAGCGACCGACTTCATCAATACTGGGTATAAACAGGCCGACGGTGGCCGGGGTTGTGATGATGTCAGACATGATCGCAAAATGCCAGACAGGGCTGGTTAGGTAACAGTCAAGCCAGTGATCGCCCAGTTGCTCACGGCTAACACTGATGGAAGATTGCAACCAACTGTGCCAATATTCAGTAAATTCATTGGGCAGATGATGGCTGATAAAATCAGCCTGTTGGGGTGTTTTTCCAAACAGCCCGCAGGTATCGGAGTGATTATTCATAGTTGTGTTGGCAGATTGAAGTTTTTGATATCTTGATTGTCAAAAGGATTATAAGTACTTTGTGGTTTTAGTTCGTATGTTGCATCAATACCGCTTAAAGTAAAGGTAACCAGCAGGCTATCACTATTTTTAGTCGCTGTCTTTTTTGCATGGTTATCGAGCAAGCGAAACCAACTCCACTCGCCCTGAGTAGTAACGCTGACGGGGGTACCGCGACTGGCTAGCGTAAATGATATTGTTGAGCTGTCTGTTTCACTCTCTGCCGATGGCCAGCTAATACGAGTGGATTTTATTGGGCCGTGACTATACTTGAATGAGACGTTTGCTGTTTCTAGCAAAATCGCTGTTGCAGCCGTATCAAGTGAACGTGGTTTCAGGGTGAATTTTACCTGCGGCCCTCCTTCGGCTGCATTAAAATAGGCTCTTTTAATTCGTCGTGCACGTTCAAAAAAACGCAGTGACTGGTCGCTTAAGCCAATATTTTTCTTCCACTTCCAGGCACCCTGACTGCTATCGACAAAAGGTTCAATATAGTTTTTAAAATAATTGTCTATAATGCCTGCAGGGCCAAAAAATGCCGTAAAATCGTCCATCTTGATTTCGCGTTCGCTGGATGCATCGATGGGATAGCGGCCTTTTAAAGCCGTATTGTAAAAATCCATTACCTCGGTTTGCCAGAGATTATTTATATGTCCTTGACTCGCTGTCGCTGTGATTTTATTGGTGTTTTTTGCAATAGAGCCAAACCATCGTCGTATCTCAGGTGGTGCCTCAGCGATAGACCGATTGACTGTAGTCAGGGCGTTGCTACCTGCTTCAGAATTTAGATTAGCCTGAAAGGCAGCCTGTTTCAGGTTACCGGCGTCAGCCAATGTCTGAAAATATTCATCAAGCGCATTAAGTGATGATTGTAATTGATGCAAAGGTAAACCTTCACTGTTGTTAGCGTAGTCATTAAACGAATCAAAATTCTCGCTAACGACATAGCCGGGCAGTTTGATGCTGCTGGAGCCACTTGATTTGGGTAGTATGCGTTCCAGTCGACTTTTTTCATCTGAAACAATTTCTTCAGTCACCGTGTCAAGCAGGGCTTTGGTCGATTCCGATACAGCGGGTACTTCGCCCAAAGCCGTATTCTTGCGTATGCTGTTGAGCAGGGTTATCAGAGGCTCTTCAGAACTGGCGAATAATCGCACTACGGCTTGCCCCTGGTTAACGGTATTGAACGGTTTAACGGCAAGGTCTTTAATCAAGTTTCGCCAATGCAAGGTGTATTCATTGAAATAGTATTCGTTGACACGTTCACTGATTTTTTCAACCTGATCTTGTGACAATTTTTCCGTTACGGTATCACCGTATATCCATTGTTCGTCGGTTAGGCGCTTTGCGAGTTTTTTATTTTGTATATTAAAACCAGTGTGAAAGCCTTTGTAAGTGAAAAGTTCAGGTATGCCCTCGGTTAATGGTTTTCCACTGCGGCGATAAAACATGATATCCGCTTTTTTTCCTAATACCTGACTCACCGTGTACTGTTCTTTATGCTTTTGGTTATATTCATTTTTCAAACGGCGATATATGCGACTATCCTGTGATGTGCTCATTAGTATTTCTCGTGATTTGTCCACGCGAGCCTGGTCGATGGCAGGAGGAAGAATGTTTTCTTGCAGCGCTGTGGCTAAATGCACATTGAGGTGGTCACGTATTTCCTGGTTAAATTCACCGGGTAATGCTCTGTTCCATAAAATATTAACCCATATGGCGAATATTTCGGTGTCCATTTTTTCAGGCGTGTAGAGCATCAAATAGGACTTAAGTGCTTCGTAGAGATGGTCGTCTTCTTTCTCAGCAAAATCAAGCTCTGCCGTAAGCAGCTCGGCAAGGTCTGTCATAAAAAACATTTCCAGCGCTTTCAGGTAGGTTGTATACGCTTGCGACCCCAGCTTATGTCCTTGATATAGACCTAGTCCTTGTTGAAACAGGTAATCTTCGCTACCTTCGTCGTAACCCGTGCGCAAGGATTTTAGTTGGTTCAGCCCTGCTGCGAGTGATGACCAGTTCTGGTTCCCATCGAGATTACCGCCAGTGACTTCTGCGTATTTTTTTATCTGCTTATCGAGTTGTGCAATATAGTCCTCGTTTATGTTTTTGCTATTGTTCCAGGCGAAGACCCCCCCAGCAAATATACAAATGGTCACAGCGAAGGTAATACGGTATGTCCAGCGATGGCGGCTTTTTTCTTTGGTGTTAATGGTTGCCATGTTGGCTTCAGAAAAAATAATATCCTTTAGCAGGCGCGTCACAAAAAATGTTTTTGGTTCTTTGATGGCGATGTGGGTTGGCGGTGTGCGTTGATCATTTTGCAATACCCCTGTAACCCACTGCGCTGCCATATTAGTTTGCGTGCCACTAATAAAATAGACACCACGAAATAAAAATGGATCTTCAAATTGATTAGGGGTAAAAATATTGTAAAGAAATTCATATAGTGGTTGTTTCAACGCACTCATCTGGTGGGGAAATTCATATATCAATGTGCGCTGCTGTGCATTTTTTTCATGATTGAGTCTATTCAATACTCGGTTATTGATGCGCTCCATTAGCATCATGTATTCAGTATTAAATTTTTCAAGAAGATTATTGTTATCGGTAGCGCGTTTGTAAGGAAAAGTAATGCCCCATACTTGTTGTTGTTCTTCTTTTTCCAAGTCTGCAAAAAAACTGCTGAACCCTGCGACCACATCGGTTTTGGTAAAAAGTACATAAACAGGAAGCTCCATTCCGAGATGGCTGTTCAGTTCCTGGATACGTTGTTTTATAGCGGTTGTTTGGATGGCTTTTTGAGTGCCGGTTTTTTGCAGCAAATCACTTATGCTGATCGTTAGAATAATGCCATTCAATGGACGTTTGGGACGAAGTTTTTTTAATTTTTCAAGAAAACCTATCCAGGAGTGATTTTCAATTTTTTTAGGGTTATCCTGAGTGGTATAGCGGCCAGCGGTATCGATAAGAATAGCTTCATCAGTAAACCACCAGTCGCAATAACGTGTGCCGCCAGCACCCTGTACAGGCTCTTCACCCAGTTTGCTACGGAGAGGAAATTGAAGGCCGGAGTTTTTTAGTGCGGTTGTTTTACCACTTCCCGGAGCACCAATAATCATGTACCAGGGTAATTTGTATAGTTTTCCTTTTTTTCCGAACTGAGACTGCTGCAGTGTAGTAATCGCATCACTCAGACGTTTAGAGAGCATCTCTTCGTCAGGTGATTTTTCTTTTGCTGCCTGACTATTTTTGTCAGGTGATGACTTGGCGTCTTCTATCAAATTGCTTGCTATTTTTTTATCTGATTTTTCGTCAGATTTTTTTCTGCGTAAATTATTTAACCCCCAAATAATGAATACTACAAATACCAAGAGTAACCTGACCGTTTCTGATTCCAGTGGTTTATAGTCAGCAATGGCGACAAGGGGTCCGATATACCAAATAATGAGTGAAAATAATATGATGCCAATTAAAGCCAGTAGCCAGGTTTGTGTAAAAAATGAAAAGATTCTTCTCATTCAAATATTCTCCAATATGTTCTTATAGTCGTCACGCTATTTTTATTCGCTTTTATTCAGACAAATTTTTCCAAAAAACTCAATCGTTATTTGCGCTATTCACGAGTTCGCTTTGTGTTCCCTGCCAGGCGTTATTCTTTGTGTGATAAATATTTATCGCTACACGACGATTTTTTGCACGGCCTGTCGGGCTGGTGTTGGGTGAAACAGGTTCGTTTTCGCCGTGGCCTTCAGGTAAGAGTCTTGCTTTCAGTGATGCTGTTTCGCTCATGTATTGAACGACGGCGTTTGCTCGCGCCAGAGAAAGATGCCAATTTGAGGGGAAACGTGGTGTTCTAATGGCAATATTATCGGTGTGTCCCGCTACGATGATACGTCCTTGAATAGATTCCAAGGCTTTGGCAATTTTACTTAGAACGGGATGAAATGCTTCGGCAATGTCGGTGCTGCCGGAGCTAAATAATTCCTCTGCGTGTAATACGATAGAGGTATGTGTGATGTAGTCATCAACACTGAGCAGGTTACGTTCAATTTCTGGAGCAAGCAGCTGGCGTAGCGCTATGACTTCTGCGCGTGACTCACCAGTTGTAGGATTACGTTCCGTCTCTACTGGGGTCAGTGCCGCAAGTTTGGAACTTATCGCATCTGATTTTTTGTTGAGATCAAAAAGCCAGTAGTTAAAAATACCGAATGCAACTAGCGTTAAGCTGGCGACAAATAACCAGGCGGGTAACAAGCTATGTAGTTTGTGTTTTAACCCGGTTGCCGGACTAATGTTTTTTGACAGCTGATTTTTGTAACGATCACGGCTTTTTTTGAGCGCGTCGTAGGTGCGACCCAGCAGCTGTTCAATTTTAACGGATCCCTGGGGGTCGATTCTGAGTTTTCCCATAAACCCAAGTGAAAAGCTTAAGTAAATTAACTCTATTAGTTCGTGATTTTTGCTTGGCGTAATCATGGCCTCATCAAGTATGTTGTAAACTTTTTCACCACCATAAGTTTCTTTGTGGTAAACACTTAATAATGGTTTTTGGCTCCATGCGCTATTTTCCCCCCATGGCGTATTGAGAACAGTTTCATCGATCAGTGAACACAACACATAAGAGGCGCTGTGTTGAGTTTCTATATCAGCAATTTTGCTGCTCATCTCGCGGTGAAAATTGCGCACCAACAGTGTAATATTATGATGCAAATTATTAACATCGACCTTGCCCTCTAATTGTCGAAGTTGTGGTGTTAATGACAATAAAGCCCCGGCGGCATCAATCAGCGGTGATTGTTTTAATATTTCATTTTCTTTGGGCGCGTTAATACTTAGTGGTAAATTTTGTGCTCGTGTCTTCCTTGGTGTTATAACGGTACTATCGGAGGGTGTGGGTGTGGCCATAGCGCCACCAGGCCGGGGGCGAGGTGCGACAATAGTTCGGTCTGTTAATGCCGGTTGATCCTGGTTAGCGCCTTTTTTAGGCCGTGGCTTTATAATCGTGTTACTTTCATTATCCATATCTACTTTATCTCGGATTAATTATTGCCGTCCACTTTTGTGCGGCGTTAAAATTCAGGCCATACGTTGTGCAATGCTTGAGCTGTTAACGTTTGCCAATGCAAGGATGATGTATAAATAAGCCTTTATAATAAAAAATAGTGCAAATGCCATGATTATTTGTGCTTACACTGATTTCGAAGTTTTGTATTTTCTTTTTGTTTAATACGCATCGCTCGATTTGAAAATTTTAAGACCCAATGGTTTATTTTGTGCGAATGGCCCAAAATTCAATGCTTAATTTAGGTAATTCACCTGCAATGTGGAAAGCAAATCCCCCCGATGATTTAAGTGATTGCCATTGATCTCCACTACTGTCTAGCTCAAAATACAAATAACCTGCATGATAGGGTATTTCTCTTGGTGCAACGGGAAGAGTGGTTAATGTAATCCCCGTTAATTGGTTGTTAACCAAATCACGTATAGTCTCAACAGAACCAATTTTAATATGGTCAGGCAAATAGTCGTTCAATTCTGCTGTAGGCATATCTGCATTGATAGCTAATACAAAACGCGCTTGGCTGAGCAAGCTGCGATCTTCAATTCTTGCAATGTGAATTCCGTATTGATGTTCGTCAACAGCAAGGGCAATCGCTGTTTGTTCAAGGACTGTGCTTAAGTGACGACCCAGATGACCCATTAATGGCTGAAAAGACATGAACAAATCGTCATGATCATAGGTTTTGGTATCTAATGGTCTCTTGCCGTTTGTCGTAAAAGTCGCAAGTTCACCCATTAGCCCTAATAGTTCGTAAAATAAAAATTCGGGGTGTATTTTGGCAGAGTCACTGAGATGTCGTAATCTCGGTTCGTATCGATTGATAAGTTGTAACAATAGAAAATCAGCGATGGCGGAGGATCCGCCTCCTTTGTTTGAGGCAATAAACCGATGAGACAATATTTCACCGCGTTGCTGTATTAACCCGATAACTTCATTGAGATAACCGTATAAATGAGTATTGGTTTTTATGTGCAAGCTGGGGGGGATATATTTTTTGTCGAGTATTACCGCGCCTTCCTGAGTGACCTCTTGCACGCGGGCAATAGGCAGGCAGGTGAACCCACCCAGGTCTTCATTTTCCAAAGCGAGGCGAAACTGCAAGCTGGCACTTTCTATTTGCTCTATATTTCCACCATCGCCACAATAGTCAAACACTTCGATGGGTTGTAACCGGTAACGTGCAATGCTGTCGTTCTGGGATTCTGTTTCTATGTAGCGAGAACCCGGTTGATGAAGAGGAAGTACCAAAAAAACCAGTTGATTTTTTGTTTGTTGACCGATTTGCGCGGCATCAGGTAAAGAGGCATGGTGAGGCATCTCAAATGGGCAGCCATCTGGCATTATTCCCTTGGCCGATACCAGTGCAACACGCCCATCAGCTAAAAGCGCGTTATCAAGATGAAAATCAGAAAACCCCCAGATATGGGGCCTGATTGGAGCTACTCGTTGCTCTATCCGTGTTTCCAGGTAGCGCTCTTGTTGTTGAAAATGATGGGGGTACAGGTACTGACTTTCCATCCAGGCGACTTTGTTGTTTTTTTCCATGATATTTTCAGTTATCCACGTATGGCTAGTTAAGTGTTATATAAGTTTTAATAAAATTTATTATCAACTAAGGAATGGAAATTGAATAACTCTTACAATTAGCATCTCAACTTCAGCCCGTCTTCGCCCGTTCTTCCATCGCAAAAGCTCGAAATAAGAGCAACTATTCCTGCACTTTTGCTCAATCAGAACGAACGAAGACTAAATCAGAGCGCCACTTGTAAGAGTTATTCAATTTTCATTCCTAAGTTGCCAGAATTGATTTTTTGATCAAGTTTCGTTAGCTGTGCTTTACATTAGTGTTTAGTTTGATACAGATGCAGAACTATAATATTTTACAATGAAGATTTGTCCTGTTCAGGTGTACCTGTTTTATTATTTTGGCACAGTCACTTTCTCAATAATTTTGTCCGTTACCGTGTTGCCAAGCTTCTCGGTCAGAGTAGGGGCGGATCCCGCATTGTCTTTGTTGACATTCTCTTTCCCTGATTTTTCTTTACCCAATGTTGTTGTGGTTGAGCGTTTTTTATGCCCCGTGGTTTTTCTCGTTACGACTCTTGTTTTTGTTATTGATGTTGATGCACCAGTTTTTATTGTTTGTTTGTTTGTGTCTTCTGTTACTTTACCGGCAATGATTCCATTGCTTCCGAGCGTAATTGTATGGCGATAGTGGCCATGAGATTTAACCTTGTAAACGTGCTTCCATTTGGAGTTATCAATATCACGATAAGCAGCCAATATGGCAATAAAGGCCGTTTTATTTTGCAGTTCTATTTTGAGCTTCAAATGTTCCCTGGGTTGCAAAAAGAAGACTGTTTTTGATAAAAGCTCACCTCTTAGTTGTGCTTCTTCATGATTAAAAAGTCCGTCAAAATCCAGATTGTCAAAAGTGGTACGTGAAGATAGTTCATATACCTTAACTTGGACGGGAGAAGGTCTGTTATGCAAATCAAAATTGACATCTTCATCGGCCGAAATGGAGATTTTATCGTACGGAGGCCAAACATGATTGGTTACAGCGCATCCGCTAATATTGAGTACTGTAACAATAGAAAAAAAATATACTGATAACGTTAAAATTTTATTGCGCAGCATTTTTTTTGTTTTTCATCCTGATGGTATGCTGGGTAAGCACTTTTTTTTCAAAGTTTTTGTTAATGTCGGTGGTTGTATTGCTCAATACTTTTTTCCAGTTTTTTTGATAAAAATCCCAGCTAATCGTTTCTTTGGCGCGTTTTGGAATAAGTTTCTTTAAAGGAGATCGACCCGCGCCGTTAACGTGATATTCCTCGTGAAAAACTGTTTCTATCATTTCAGGAGAAAAGCTTTTTTTAAATGTATTGATCGTGTTTCCGATTACATCAAAAATACTATTTTGATCTTCTACCATTTCTTTACCGTACTCAACCAATGTGTCGGGTAACCTGTTTCGCAAAGGATGGTGTGGATCCAGTAATATTTTAAAAAAAGTTTCCGCGGTATCAATATGTTGCAAGGCGCTCGCTTTTTTCTGTTGTTCGATAAATATGGCGGTGTCGGCAGCCATATCATCTGATGACGCCTTTGTGTCCGATGATACTTCTGCGTTTAATGATTGTCCTGTATTCGTTTTTTTGCTAAGCGTGTTTGTGCCAAGACATAATTCTGCTTTGGTTTTCTGGATCCTCTGGTCATTCGTCATGATTCCGTCAATGGCAATACGCAACACACGACCGATTAACGCCATGGTTTCGGGCGTTATTTGTTCGGCTGAGAAATGGTCGGCGACATCCATACCCCCCAGCAATTCATTAATCAATTTTATGTCGTCATTAATCAGATGTAACTTGGGTTGTTTGCTATCATCGTTGGTTTGAGATAATGGTTCGCTCTCTAAAGTTAATTCGGTATCCCAATTGTCTGGAATCAACGCGCTGGGCGGTGTAAAACTGTCTTCGGGTGCACCAAAACTGGCTTTAGCGTCAGTTGGAATAATTAAACTTGGTATGACGTCCCCATCTTTCGACGGCTTTTTTGTCGTTTTTTCTGTGCTTATTGATGTGGGGTGGCTAACCAAAACACGAAGCTCAAATTGGCCAATTCGAACCGTGTCGCCATCACTCAGCGGCAATGACTCGCCGTAACCAAGGGGTTCCTCTGTCGTGTTAATAAACACACCATTAGAACTGGTGTCATGAATAAAAAACTGGTCGTTTTGATATACTATTTTGGCATGTCGTCGAGAAACAATTTTCTCATCACAATGCAGTACGAGATCGCAGTCGGGGTCTCTGCCAATATGGCCTCCATTCTCATCAAATAATACGCTCTGTGTTTGACCTTCCAGGGTTGTTTGTGAATTTGATAAAACAAGCTCAAGATTCATATTTCGCTAACTACTCCATCTATTCCACTTAAAGTTGTGTTTTTTCAGAATAGTGATTATTTTAAAAAATACCTGATTTGAAGGCCATGCTTGATAGTTATTCTTTAAAGATATGCGCTTGCATAAATGGAGCAGTTTACCATATCGAGAATTAATACTGAATAGGCCCGGAGGTTTCCAAATCTAACATAAAAACCTTTTTGTCTCATTCGTGAGACGCTCCATCAGGTTAAAGTCGCCGTATGACGGCGGTATTTTCAGGGGTTTTGGTGCTGTGTGCCGATGGTAATGCATTTTCTACGAAAATGGCTTATTTCTACAAAATAGTGATTGCATCTGATTAAGTTTTTATGTAGATTTTTTCAGCTGGTAACTGACTAGAAAAAATATCAAAGAATCAAAGTTGGTCCCAGAAAAAATATCAATTGATTTTATATCATGTTTAATCTTGATGTTTATGCTGCTCGTTATATAATCACACAAAAATATTACGCTAAAAAGAATTGTTTTTCGTGCGAACCTTATAAAAACCAGCAGTTTAAAAAATGCTGTACGTATTGTCAGTGTGAGCTTAGGGCAAATAACCCATGGTTATTCCATTGGCTCTCGATGGTTTAGCTTAATATTTTAGGCTCGTTTAAATTGTATGAAGATGCGGCAAATTGCTGTCGTTTGCTTCTATTTCGTGATGTTAAGAATATAATAATATGCAAGCATTAGAAGTTATAGCCCATAACCCGCTGACTTTAACGCCAGATAACGATGAGCCTCAGGAGCTTGCTATCGGTACGGTGTTATCTGGCCGCTATATGCTAATGGGGCTGATTGCTTGTGGAGGCACAAGTCGTATCTATCGTGCTCGGGACATGCTGGCGTTTCCATCACATCATGATGAGCAAAATCCTCTCTATCGTTCTCGGGACATCCTGGCGTTGCCATCGCATAATGATGAGCAAAATCCTCTCTATCGTTCTCGGGACATCCTAGCGTTACCATCGCATAATGATGAGCAAAATCCTCTCTATCGTTCTCAGAACATGCTGACGTTGCCGTCACATGATAATGAACAAAGTCAAATCTATCGTTCTCGGAACATGCTAGCGTTGCCATCACATGATGATGAGCAAAATCATATCGCCCTCAAGGTGGTGAACCCTAGTCCTCATGAAGATGTTTCTGAGAGTCAGATGATACTCCGTGAAGTATTAATCACTCGTTATCTTGCGCATCCTAATATTATTAAAATTTTTGATTACCATCGCGATGCGCAGACTGATTTTGTCACGATGGAGTTGATTAACGGTGAGTCTCTGGCTGATTATCTTGTGAGATCGCCCGGCAAAAAGTTAAAATATCGCCATGCGATGGCTATTCTTCAGCCAGTGGCATTTGCGCTTCAAGCAGCCCATGATCAAGGAGTTATCCATTCGGACATCAAGCCTGGCAATATCCTTATAGCAAACGATGGCAGTATAAAAGTTATTGATTTTGCTAATGCTCGTATCTCAATGGAATTTGTCGGCCGGAACAAAAAACTGAATGATGATGCGGCTTTCTATGGTTATACACTCGCTTATGCCAGCCCTGAAACCATAGCGGACGCACCTGCCAGGCCGGACGATGATGTTTTTTCTTTAGCGTGCATTCTTTATGAAGTGCTTTCGGGTAGACATCCTTACGATCGTAATGTGTCTAACGCCGTTAATACCTCTTTTCGAGTCAAAAAACCGAAGGAAATAGGTCTTTGGCAGTGGCTTGTGATTAAAAAAGCACTGTCGCTTGAAAGTGATCAGCGCCATCAATCGGTCTTGCAGTTTCTACGTTTGTTTCGCTTGGCACGCTGGTTGTGGGCTTGCTTGGCTATTTTGGTTTTAGTGATAACGGCAGGTTTTGTCACAGCCCAGTTGATGACGCAAGGAGATTCCGCGCACCCGGTGCAAGCCAAAAATGTTCAAAGTGTTTATCTGCAACAGCAAGAAGTACAAACGTTGGCGAATATTATTCGCCAACAGCCTGAGCTGTCTCGGCTCCAAAGGTTGGTATTGCTCGATGATTTTCCAGATCTATTGCGCTTCGGTGCGTTAGAAGCATTACAGGATGATGTGGTCACACCAGTCTTGGAGCATGTGCAACATTCGCTGAATACGTATGAAAACGAAGCGCAAGATTTTTCGGCTCTGGTGCAAATAATGGATGACTTGCTTGTGCATTATCCCGGTTCTAATGAGATTATTGAAACAAGGCAGCTTGTTAAGAAGGAGAGGAATCAGAGAGTGAGCTCTCTGACTGAAAAATTGAGGCAGCTTTGGGCGAAAACTGATTTTTTCCCAGGTACAGCGACCGAGTTAAACAGATTAACTGCCATGTTAAAACAGTTCGACGCTGCTGCGGTTGTGACCCCAGACGCATCAGTGATTGATCGTTACCACAAAAATATTGCTACGGCACTATTGGAACTAGACTATATAAGGGTTGAACAGTTGATTGTATTTGCTGAGCAGCTCGTTGAAAACACTGAGTTTCAATGGCGATCAGATAACTTACCGGATGCAATTTCTTCAAAAATTATAGAAAATCATACTAATCAAGAGAATCGTTCTGGAAAATCTTATCCGGGTGAAACGGTTGAGTTCTATTACATAGAACCATTTTTTGCAAAGATCAACCAAATTTTGGTTGATCTTTGGTTAGATAAAGCGATCATCGCCACCAAGAATCAACTCTATGCGATAGCTGCTGTGCATAAACTGCCAAGGAATTTCCCGTTATTTAAGCACGCTAATGACAAATTGGTAAAGGTCGTGGAGGGGAAAATAAGACACCATAGAAACGAAGGCAATAGTCAAGCTGCCAACAAAATGGATAGCTTATTGCGAGAGATTATTTTGTAACAACATAAAGGGAATATGTGTAATTATACAAATGTATAATTTAAAAAATCAAAACGCAGGCACCGAATAATTTTTAATATTACAAATGAGTCAAGTTGTCGGTAACTTTAGTCAAGAACAAAGTATCTTACAAAGATAACGCTTACGCTTCGTTTGTAGTCAATACTCATAAGTTAATTAAGGAAGTATTTTTGTGACAAGTTGTATTTCATCGAAAGATATTGCGGCGATGATTGAAGCGATTCCAGGTGATCAGGCAGTTGGGGCTGACCTGAGATCCTATATTTCGCCCACATCGAGTTACCAAATGTTGCGTGATGCACGTAACCGGGCTCGTAACAGCGAACGCGCTGCATTGGTCAATGGAGAGACGGCTATTTTTAATCAGGCCGATTGGGCAATCATTCTGAATAAAGCCCCACAAGTTCTCAAAGAAGAAAGTAAAGATATTGAAATTGTTGCCTGGTTGATTGAAGCATTAACTCGTAATCACGGTTTTGAGGGGCTCGCTCAGGGTATGTCATTGGCACGGCAACTGATTGATACCTACGGTGAACAACTTTACCCAAGACCGGATGAAGACGGTGTCTCTACGCAGCTTGCCCCTCTTATCGGTTTAAACGGGTTTGGCGGAGAAGGTGCACTCATTGCTCCGATCAGATCGATACCCGTAACCCAAGGTAGTGATCCTGGGCCGCTCGCATCCTGGCAATGTGAACAAGCATTTGAAATCGAACGGATGAGTGATCCCAACAAACGCGAGGCTCGTATTAAGCAAGGTGGTATTTCCAGAGAGCAGCTTGATAGAGTGATGCTTGAAACCGAAACGTCTTTTGTTCTTGATATACAAAAGTATATTTCATTAGCGATAGATGAATATAGTCAATTTCAGGCTACGATTGACGTTTGTACTCAAGACGATCCACAGCCAACCAGTAAGATAATGGAGGCGCTTGTCAGTTGCCAGCAAGTATTGATCTACATTGCGGGCGATCGCTTAAAAAATGATTCTATGGATGATCAAGTTGAAATTAATGAGCAAGAGAAAGTTTCATTGAAATCGAATGGAGGGGCGCAAGCTGTAGTTGCTGTAGAAGACAGGCAAGCTGCAATAAAAATGTTACGCGATGCCGCCTCTTTTTTTCGTAGAACAGAGCCGCACTCGCCAATGTCGTATTCGATTGAGCAAATAATACGCTGGAGCGATCTTCCCTTAACCGACCTGATCAAAGAGTTAATTCCAGATGACTCAGCAAGAACAAAGTATCGAAACTTATCGGGTATTTTGCTGGATACCAAAAATAAATAATAGGAAAGCAAGGCATCACATATGTAAAATTGGCGTTGAAACGTTAAAGCGTGTAACCGTTCAGAGGCTCCCGGAAATTTTTCAGTTCAAGGCGAAAAATGTGAGTTTACAGGTGTAAATGATCCATTTTCAACGAAGAAATGGAAAGTTTATGGGGGGGGGCTTTCAACGGTTACTAAAGCGTGGGTAAATTTAATTTATTACAATAAGGAAACTTCATGGAAAGCATACATAAAAAACTCAATCGGGTACGTAAACCTCGTGTACATATCAGTTATGACGTAGAAACAGAAGGCGCCACGATACAAAAAGAACTACCTTTTGTCGTTGGAGTAATGGGTGATTTTTCAGGAGACCCGACTGAAAAGTTAAAACCTTTGAAAGACCGACGGTTTGTGCAAATTGATCGTGACAACTTTAATGATGTGTTGAAAAGCATGACACCGGGGCTGAATTTAAGAGTGAAAAATACGCTTAAAGGAGATGGCAGTGAGTTTGGTGTTGATTTAAAGTTTGAATCCATGGACGATTTTGAACCGGCGGCGATTGTAAACCAGGTAGAGCCATTAAAAAGATTATTGGAAACACGCAATAGATTACGCGATTTATCAACGAAAGCAGATCGTTCTGAAGAACTTGAAGATATCTTAGAGCGCGTGCTCAACAACGAAACTGATTTAAGTGAACTGGCTGCTGAAGTTGGCGTAAACAAGGAGAAGTCATAATGAATAACCCAGCTACTAAAACCTCAGAATCCCAAGGTGAAACGCAGGTGCTTAGTTTGTTGGAGCAGGCTGTTCACGCCACCAAGCAAACGGATACTGAGGAAGCACAAGCGCTTTTAAAAACACTGACCGAAGAAGCCATGAAGGGAACGGTGACATGGAATAAAAACCTCACCATTACGCTTCGAAAAGCGATTGAAGCCATTGATAAGGCGATTAGCGAGCAGCTTCGTGAAGTGATGCATCATAAAAAATTCCAAGAGCTTGAAGGGACATGGCGCGGTCTTAAATATTTAGTATCGAATACCGAAACGGGTACCTCGCTTAAGCTGAAAATGATGAATGCCAGCAAAAAAGAGGCGGCTAAAGATTTATCTAAAGCGGTTGAGTTTGATCAAAGTCAAACGTTTAAAAAGCTATATGAAAATGAATTCGGTACCCCCGGTGGCGAACCTTATGGTGCCTTGATTGGTGATTATCAATTCTCCAATCATCCAGATGACATCGAGTTTCTTAGCAACATGTCTAATGTTGCTGCCGCTGCATTTTGTCCGTTCTTAACTGCGTCAGCGCCCGGTCTTTTTGGTTTTGATGACTGGTCAGAACTGTCCAAACCTCGCGATCTTGCCAAAATTTTCGATTCCGCAGAATACGTAAAATGGCGATCATTCCGAGATTCAGAAGATTCACGCTTTGTCACCATGGCCATGCCACGGGTACTCTCGCGTTTGCCTTATGGGCAAGAAACAAAACCGATTGAAGAATTTGCCTACGAAGAAATGCCTGATGCTGAGAAATTGGAAGACAGTCAGTATTGCTGGTCTAACGCAGCGTATGTTCTCGGTTCGCGCTTAACCCAGGCCTTTGCTGAATATGGTTGGTGTACCGCTATTCGTGGCGCAGAAGGTGGGGGGCGTGTTGATGATTTACCTGTGCATTTAACGACATCGGACGATGGTGATCTTGATATTCAATGTCCTACTGAAATTGCGATCACAGATCGCCGTGAATCAGAACTGAGTGGCTTGGGTTTCATGCCTCTTTCTCACTATAAAAATACGGATTACGCTGTCTTTTTCGGTGGACAAACTGCTCAAAAAGCTAAAATTTACGACCGACCAGAGGCGACAGCCAATGCCGCGATCTCTGCACGGCTACCGTATATTATGGCGACCTCTCGCATTGCACATTATCTAAAAGTAATGGCACGAGACAAAGTTGGGAGTTTCATGGAAGCAGAAGATATGGAAAACTGGCTTAATCGTTGGATTAATACTTACGTCAATGCCAGTGAAAACAGCGGTCAGGCGATGCGCGCCCAGTACCCATTGCGTGAGGCGAAAATTGAAGTCAAAGCGATTCCAGGAAAGCCTGGGTCTTATAACGCCGTTGCGTGGTTGCGACCCTGGTTGCAAATGGAAGAATTAAGCACATCATTACGATTGGTTGCTCGTATCCCAGAGTTAGGTAAATAGTCGTTTTATCTGGAGGGGACGATGAATGCCAAAATGTTTCTGGTATTCATCGCCTTTCTCTACATATTATTCATATAAAACGTATATAAAATATGACTTTTAGCTGGAAATCAATCAAGCCCATATTGAATGTGAAGCATCACATTATCAGTAAAATGCAGAACTCTGCCACGCAAGTAAGCCACGATCAATCGGCTGCTCTACCAACAAGCACAGCTACGCCCAGTGTTGATGTTGATAATCAAGCTGAAGTGTTCTTATCTGAGTCCAGCGCCGATATTAATGTCGATAACCAAGCTGAAGTGTTCTTATCTGAGTCCAGCGCCGATATTAATGTCGATAACCAAGCTGAAGTGTTGCTACCTGAGTCCAGCACCGATATTAATGTCGATAATCAAGCTGAAGTGTTGTTATCTGAATCCAGCGCCGATGTGAATATCGATAGTCAAACTGAAGTGTTGTTATCTGATTGTATTAATAGTGTTGAGCACGATGATTTTGATCAGAGTGTTGCACGTTGGTTAAACAGCTCGGTTTCCTCGTGTCCTAAGCCTACGAAAGAACGTATGTTGTATGTTATACAGCAGGCCATAATTAATATAGATAAACATATAAACTCGCAGATCACTGAGATTTTACACCAGCCGCGTTTTCAACAGTTGGAAGCATCATGGCGAGGGTTAAAGTACACGGTTGAGACGGAAGCCAATTACGACGAAGAGCTGACGATCAAAGTCAAGGTGTTCAATGCCAAGTGGGCTGAAGTCGGTAAGGATATCGGCAAAGCCATTGAGTTTGACCAAAGTCAGATTTTTCATCGAATTTACAGTGACGAATTTGACATGCCGGGTGGAGAACCCTTTGGTGTCATTCTGGGTGATTACCAAATCTCTCATCGCCCAAGACCCGGTGCGTTTGTTAATGATCTCGACACGTTAAAAGAGATCGCACTGATTGCCACAGCGGCTTTATGCCCGTTTATTACCGGTGTTAACAGCGCTTTGTTTGGCTTGGATAGCTTGCGTGAATTCGGTTACCCAATGGACTTGCAAGGCATATTCAGCCAAAAAGAATATACTAAATGGCGATCCCTGCGTGATGATGAGCATACGCGCTTTATTGGGTTAACCTTACCCGATATGTTAATGCGACAGCCTTATTGTGCTGACGGTACGCGACCCGATACATTTGTTTATCAAGAAAAAAAGGATAACCCTGAAAGCGATTATTTATGGGGCAATTCTTGTTACGCCTTCGGCAGTATTTTGATTCGCGCTTTTGCCAACACCAGTTGGTTTGCCGATATTCGCGGTGGTATTCACGAATTCGGTGAAGGCGGCGTGGTGCGTGATTTACAATATGCCCAATTTGATATGGACCCCAATGCCATTGCCACAAAGCCCGCTACGAATATTCAAATGGATGATTTTTTGGAGCGAGAATTGAGTGAATTAGGCTTCATTCCCTTATGCAGTTATCACAGTGTAGAAAACAGCACCTTTTACAGCAACAGTTCCTTGCACAAACCGCCCCATTACAATTCTGACATTGCAAACACCAATGCGCGTTTATCTGGAATGATTCAGTACATGCTGTGCGTTTCGCGTTTCGGTCATTATATTAAAGCGATCGGACGTAATAAAATCGGTAGTTTCGTCAGCGCTCAAGATTGTCAGCGTATATTTCAAAACTGGCTCAATCAATACACCACCTCCTCCGATAATTCTTCGTCTGTTTTAAAAGCACGTTACCCCTTGTCAGAGAGTAAAGTCGAGGTTATTGAGCAACCTGGAAAACCGGGTTATTTTACCTGTGTCATTTATTTAAAACCCCATTTTCAATTAGACCAACTTGTCTCCAGCATAAAATTGGTTACGGAGCTGGCCATTGGTGCGACCAAGGCATAAAAATACTAAAAAAGAGAAGTAAGTATAAAGTTTTTTTATCACTGCGTAGCGGCACAGGGCGTTACCAATACAAGACAAAGGTATCAGTTATTATGACATTAACAGCAACAGAGCATTACCTGGCAGGAGATTTATCTGCCGCTATTTCTACCGTTGAAAATGAAATTCGTGATCAACCCAGCAATACGGCCAAGCGCGTCTTTTTAGCGGAGTTACTTTGCTTTAATGATGATTTTGATCGAGCGGATAAGCAACTCAATACCGTACTGGCAATGGATGCTAAAACGGCCTTGACGGTGGGTGTCTGGCGACAATTAATCCGGGCTGCGCAAACCCGCCATGATGTTTACGAGGTCGGTGCGACCCCCGGTGTAATTGAGAACCCCACGCCACGGATAGAAAATGCACTGGCGCTCTTGTTAGCACTTCGTGAAAATAAAACAGAGGATTATGCTGAACTTGTGGCCAAAATTGATCGTGATGCCTCTGCGGCGAAATTTCAGATCAATGACAAAGCGGTGAGCGATTGGCGAGATCTTGACGATATCAATGCGGGTATTCTCGAAGTATTGGCCAGCAATGGCAAATACTTTTGGGTGGATTTTTCTCAAATAGTAAAAATGCAGCTCTGTCCTCCGGAACGGCCACTGGATTTACTTTGGCGTAAAACCAATATCACACTAACGAATGGTACCGAAGGCGAAGTATTCATTCCCTCTGTCTACCCTGGGATAAAAGAAGATGACGCCATCAAACTGGCCAGAAAGACAGACTGGATAGACCAAGGCGGAATCGTGCGAGGACAGGGTTTACGAACCTGGTTAGTGGGTGAGGAAGCGTGCTCAATTGTGGAGATTAACACGGTGGAAAACACCAATCTGACCCTGGCAGAGACGGCCTGATTCTTATGCCTAGAATACGCACCGATCAACCTGTTTTACCCTCCATACTGGATCGTCTCATTGATGATGACCCGGAAAACCCGCTGCATGTGGTGAAACCGTTCGGTGTTTTATTAAAAGAAATCAAAACCAACATCCGTCGAGATCTTGAAAATTTATTGAATACTCGAATGTATCGCCAACAAGATATCACTGCCTACGCAGAGCTGGGTCAATCCATAGTGAACTATGGATTACCTGATTTCAGTCGGCTACAATTTGGTTCGCAAAACCAAAGAGATGAATTCAGAAGATTGGTTCAATCGACTATTCGAAAATACGAGCCTCGCTTTGAGCGTGTGGATGTGGAGATTAATCCAATTAACGAAGATTATGAACGTACGCTGTATTTAAAAATATCCGCCGTGTTAATGGTCGAACCTGACCCGGTACCGTTAATCTTTGATTCTCGTGTGAGAGCGGTGGATCGAGCGGTCACCTTGAGGGAATTAAAGCATGGATGACGTCTTGCTCTCCTATTACAATCGCGAGCTGGCTTACATCCGCCGCTTGGGCGCGGATTTTGCTGAGCAACACCCTAAAATTGCAGGTCGTCTGCGGCTGGATAAAGACGTAGTAGAAGACCCGCATGTTTCACGTTTAATTGAATCCTTTGCCTTTTTGACGGCGCGCATTCGTCATACGATTGATGACAGTTTTCCTGAGTTAACAGAAGCCTTGATGGGCTTGCTCTATCCCGATTATCATGCGCCGCTGCCCTCAATGAGCATTGTCCAATTTCGGGCCTTAGACGACGTGCCCAAGACCAGTATCGTGACGAGAGGACGTTTGCTGGGGACTGAACTCACCTCCCGCGGCCGTTGTTACTACCGAAGTTGTTATGACACGCAAGTCTTACCGATTCATGCGGATGCCGCTCAGTTTTCAAACTATCCCGTAAAAGCGCCGAAACTACCCGCAAACAGAAATACAACCGCAGTGAGCCAGGCCGTCCTTAAAGTGTCCATACACCCTTTTACGGGCACCTCGTTAAACGATATTGAGGCGTCTGAATTACGGTTTTACATCAATGCACAACCGCAAATTGCATTTAGATTGCATGAGTATTTATTGAATCATGTCACGGGCATTGCCTTTGCCCGTCATCCGGGTGATCCGGACGTCGAGTTTTTCCCCGGTACGCTCTTAACGGCGTGTGGCCTGGATGATCTGGAAGCGGCCATTGAATTCGATGGCCGCACCTCGACGGCGCACCGCTTGTTAGCGGAATATTTTGCGTTTCCCGAAAAGTTTTTATTTGTGAAGCTGGCCGGAATGAACACCTTTTGGGACAAATTTAAAGACGGTTTTAACCTCTATATTTACTTTGACCAGACGCATGCGGAACTGGTGCAAGGGGTGGACAGTGACACCTTGATGCTGGGCTGTTCCCCGGTGGTGAACTTATTTAACGAACCCATAGAAAGTATTCAAGCCTCGGATGTGGGCATAGAAACCAAGTTGCGCGTCTCCAATACCCATACCCACTGCGCCGATATTCACAGCGTCAAACAGGTTTACGCCAATAACAGTGATGGTGAACGCATCACCCTCAAACCCTTTTACGGCGCTCATCAACACCGAAATTCAGATGACAGCCGCATCTATTGGCACTTACGGCGAGAAAACAGTCAATGGTACGGCGGTGCGGTCAGCCATGGTACGGATACCTATATTGCGTTTGTAGACGAAAACTTCAAAGCCCTGACCCCCGATAGCCACTGGATTATCAATGCCGATGTACTGTGCACCAATCGGGATTTACCCAACAAGCTGCCCTTTGGCCCGGATCAACCACGTATGGACTTTATGGAAGGCGGTGCCGGACTGCGGATCAAGTGTTTAACTGCACCCAGCGCAACGATTCAACCGAAACTGGACGAGGCGACGCGTTGGCAGTTGGTGACGCAGTTATCGCTGCAAAATTTTATGGGTGAAGAAGGACTGCTGATTCTAAAAGAGACCTTGCAGCTTTACGACTTTCAAAAAACCCGTGAATCCCGCTCCATCGTAGAAGGCATTACCGGGATGAACACCCAAATCACCACCGCCCGCTTATTACAGCAAGGACGGTCTGCAATCTGCCAAGGCACCCATATTACGATTGAGTTTGACGAGTCTTATTACAGTGGGAGTGGCCTGTATTTATTCAGCGTTTTACTGAGTGAGTTTTTCTCTCAATTTTGCACCATCAACAGTTTTACCGAGCTGACCATACAGATTAAACAACGACCCGGAAGCCCGATTAACTGGCCGCCCCGGAACGGCAAGCAGGTTCTGGTATGAGCGACCCTTCGACGGCAAGCGAGCTGGCCCCCTTTTTTCAACTGGTCAGAGAGATTGAACGCACCACCTTGTATCGGTCAGCCGACTCGGGAAAACCGGTCAGTGCATTGGGCGATGATGGTATCCCGGCGAATGAATCGTTGCGCTTTAAGGGGAACAATAGCCTGGCTTTCCCGGGCAGCGCAGTCGAAAACTTAAAGACTCGATTGCATAATGAGTCCACTGGGGAAGTTGAAAACCGCGATGTGGTGGTGAACTTTATGGGTCTGACCGGGCCGACCGGCGTCTTGCCGCAACATTATAGTCGGCTGGTGATGGAGAGAATCAAGCAACGCGATGTGGGCCTTGCGGATTTTTTGGATTTATTCAATCATCGTCTGGTCTCGTTATTTTATAGAAGTTGGACGAAATATCGTTTTGCTGTGCAATATGAACGTTACTCACATTTAAACAAAAAAGATCCTTTTACACGCGTCATTCAAAGCTTGTCCGGACAGCATGAAATGCAAAGCTATGAGACGCAACTGTATTACGCGGGACACTTTTCTCGTAATAACCGATCGGCTGCGAATCTTGGGCACATGCTGGAAGATTTTTTATCGTTGCCAGTAAAAATACATTCTTTTATTGGACAGTGGCTGACCATTGTAGAGCGAGATCGTGCCGTTTTGGGTCGTATTAACGCGATTAAAGAAAACCGTTTAGGCCGCGGCATCCTCCCGGGTCGGCGCTGTTGGGATAGACAGAGCAAAATCAACATTGAAATTGGCCCGATCGACCACCAAACTTATCAAGCGTTATTGCCGGGGGGAGACGGGTTTGCGGAATTTAAAGTGCTGATTAACCGGTATGTTCCGGTTCATTTAGTGATTGATTTAATTTTCAATATCAAAGATAAAAAAGAAAATGCCAAGCGGCTGGGTGGTGGATTGCAATTGGCAAAAAACACCTGGTTGCAAAGCCTGAATAAAAGCGAGCTGAGCGCCAAGGTGCGCCTGGATAGAAACAACTGTACTTAGAAATGACTTAAGGGAAAGTGATGGAATTTGATAAGCTGATAAAAAACATGTCCGAGGACTGTCGTGATGTGTTTGAAAAAGCGGTGGCTCTGGCCTCCTCACGCTCACATTTTACAATTGATATTGAGCATTGGTTATCGGTGGTGCTGACAGAACAGACCCCGGATGTGGGGTTAGTACTGGATCACTTCGACGTTAAAAAAGAAGCGCTTCAAGCCGATGTAATCACGGCTCTGGAGGGGCTGAAAACAGGGCATGACGGGTTTCCTAAAATTGCGCCGGATATTGTGCGCTTATTGTTTGAAGCGTGGATGACGGCTTCGACCCAATATGCGTCATTGGTGATTCGCCCCATCCATGTCTTGCTGGCGATCACCGAGCAGACGGGCTTGCGACTGCGGACGCTCAAAATATCCAAAGAATTTGAAAAAATAAC
>JAADHS010000200.1:28325-29917 GCA_013151745.1 Gammaproteobacteria bacterium
CGAGAGGGGAAAATAGACCCGATATTGGGTCGAGATGACGAGATCCGTCAAATGATCGATATTCTGTGTCGCCGCCGCCAGAACAACCCAATCTTAACCGGTGAAGCGGGCGTAGGCAAAACGGCCGTGGTAGAAGGGCTGGCAGAACGCATCGTCCGCGGCGCAGTGCCGGAGCGATTACGAGAGGTGGCGCTACACAGCCTGGATCTGGGTTTGTTACAGGCGGGTGCTGGGGTCAAGGGGGAGTTTGAGAATCGACTCAAAAACGTGATTAAAGAAGTACAGGGTTCGGTGACACCGGTGATTCTATTCATCGACGAAGCCCACACCCTGATCGGCGCGGGGAATCAGCCGGGCGCGGGCGATGCAGCAAATTTATTAAAACCGGCGCTGGCTCGTGGTGAGCTGCGCACCATTGCCGCGACCACCTGGGCAGAATATAAAAAATACATCGAAACCGATGCGGCGCTGACGCGTCGTTTCCAAGTGGTTAAAATTGAAGAACCCAGCGAAGCGCAAGCGATCGTCATGCTGCGCAGCATCACCCCGGGGCTGGAAGATCACCATGGGGTGACGGTGCTCGATGAAGCCATCACCAGTGCGGTGAGTTTATCGCACCGCTACATCAGTGGTCGTCAACTGCCGGATAAATGCGTCAGCCTGTTAGACACGGCCTGCGCCCGGGTGAGTTTAAGCCTGAGTACGCCGCCAGCGGCGCTGGAAAACAAGGAAAAGCAACAGGCCGATATTGAGTTTGAAATCGCCCGATTAAGGCAAGAGCAACAACAGGGCTATGCCCACACGGAGACCCTGGCCGCGCTGACGCAGCAACAAGCGGAACTGGGCGCGACCATTGAGACCTTAAAGCAACGTTGGGTCGAAGAACAAGCCCGGCTGGCCGAGATTATTGAGTGCCGTGTGGCGCTCGAAGCGGCACAGCACGAGGCCCCCGACGATGCGGACCCTGAGCGGGCGACCCGGTTAACCACAACGACAGCGAAACTCAAGCGCATCCGTGCCGAACTGGCCGTGCTGCAAGGAGATCGCCCGTTGCTGTATGAATGTGTAGACAGCCTAGTGATTGCCGAGGTGGTGGCGGACTGGACGGGCATTCCAGTGGGACGGATGCAAAGCGATGAAATTGACACCATCCTGGCGCTGAAGCAGACGCTGGAACAACGCGTGATTGGCCAGACCTATGGACTGGAAGTGATCGCCAAAGCCATGCAAACAGCGCGGGCCGGCTTAAGCGACCCGAAACGGCCGTTGGGGGTGTTCATGCTGGTCGGCCCGAGTGGCGTGGGTAAAACCGAAACGGCGTTGGCCCTGGCAGAACAGTTGTATGGTTCTGAGCAAAACATGACCATCATCAACATGTCGGAATTTAAAGAAGAACACAAGGTCTCCCTGTTGATGGGGTCGCCGCCCGGTTACGTGGGGTATGGCGAAGGCGGCATCCTCACCGAAGCGGTGCGGCGCAAACCGTATAGCGTGGTGTTATTGGATGAAGTGGAAAAAGCGCATCCGGGGGTACAGGATATATTTTATCAAGTGTTTGATAAAGGGATGTTGCGGGATGGAGAAGGACGGGA
>JAADHS010000265.1 GCA_013151745.1 Gammaproteobacteria bacterium
CATGTATCCCAGCTAAATGACTTTGTGGATATTACAGAATTGCCGCCATTACCAATTAAGCAAGATCAAGCGGTATCCGATGTGGATTCTCTAGTGCGCTTCACGTTTAAGTTATCTGATATTCCCATTCCTGAACTACAGAATATGGCGCACCAGGCCATCATTGAGTTTGCTTGCATATCTCAGAATGGATTTGTTTTATCTAGTGAATTAAAAACTCAACTATCACAAGTAGGTATGCCTCAAGTTAAGGCGCTATCTGTATTAAATGGCATTGTTGGTGAATGCGCTGATTTTGTTACTACCTTCAAATCAGAAATAACAACACTATCCATATCGAATGATCTTTGCGTCCGTCTTATGGCGCGGAAGCTTGCAAGTAATTTATCTATTGATGTTGCTCCAGTTCCTGACGATAGGCAAAAGTTACCGTTTATATATGAGATTGAGCTGCCAGAACTCGATAATAAAAAGGAAGCTATCCCATATTCGGCTTTGTCCCCGGGGGGGACTTTGCCTGATATGGGGGACCCTCTTGAAATGATTCGTCCCCTGTCAGCTGAGGCAGAGTTGATAGCTAAAATGTCTAATGTACCCTTGCAAAATGTTGTTACACGAGCCTTAGATCTAATGCAAACATTAGTACCAGAGGAACAATGGAACAAAGCAGCAGAGGAAGAATTAAGGGAGTGGATGAAAGGTATTGATCTGGAGCTAGCATATCGTCGGCAACGACCGCAAATTGCTAAATTGGCATTATCGCATGTTGCTTGTGAGCTATTAGATGCGGGTCAAATTTCTTTGATCAATGCTCATTTTTTGGAGAGTATATTTATGCGATCAGATAGTTATATGTTGCCAGTGAAGCCAATCGAGAGGCCTGATTACATTGATGTACCTGATGCAAAAGATCGAGATCTACTTCATCATAATAATGAGTGGTTAGATACAATTAGTGAGTCCCTTTTGCTTTTTAGAACTTCCTATAATAATGACCAGATAATTCTTGGTGAATTAACTAAATGGTGTTGGCTGGGCTGGGAAAAGCCCACAGAAACTCGCCTATCTATGGTTTGCCATAATGAGTGGCCCAACTGGGGCACACCTCACTATGCGTCTTCCTTCTTCCCACATAAGATGTGCTGGGCGGCAAAGGACTACCCTAATATAGAAGGCATACGTGAACCATCTCTAGTTATTTACGGATCACCAGCGTATGTAGACCTTGGTGGTACAAAATGGCTGGCATTAAATCCTGCTATTGGGTTCTCACTAGGATGGTCTATTTCATCTGATGGGCTCTTCCGGTGGGTTGATAGCTCGGGTGAGCTTATGGTTGAAAGTATTTTTTGGAAGGATGGGCCAGTTGGTAGGCAGCCGCCCAAAATGGATGATGTATGCTCTGATGGTTGGCTTGTTGTTGCAACCCTGAAAGCAGTAGATGCGATTCGGCAGCTTACAGGAGAAGCTATCAAAATCGATGCAGTTATACGAAGCCATGGAAAAAATCCATATGCATTAGAAGTTGAAACAATCGAAAATCGAAACCAGTGGGCATTGATCAATGGGACCAGGCTTGATTGAATTATTGGGATATTGGGAGCAGAGTAAAATACAGTGATTGGGAGTAGAAGTTAAATACTAATGTCCGCTTATGGCCGATAACTGACAAGGCAACTTACGACCCAAAGCGGCCGTTACAAGCAGTTTAACTCCATTTGATTTTTCCCTGTTTTAAAAAAAAGTGTGACTTACAGCCTTTTGATCGCCAGATAGATGGCGATAGAGAAGGTATGGTTTTATTTGTGATTATCAATGTCCAGCGTGGTTTGGTTGAATCGTTTACGGGTAAAACTATTTTATCTCTACATCCGCAGGGGCAGAGCAACTCTACCTGCCATGGCTCATCCACTGTTCCTATGATGTAAAGTTTTCTCTTTATTGGGTTATCAACCGGGTCTTCGACATACTGAATCGAGTAGGGCTTGTTCCAGAAGTCTAATAATGGGCGAAAGAGGCATTTGAAAAAATTTATTATTACTATTTTCATGTTCTAGAGCCTTGTGTATTTATCCCCGGCAGCTATAAAAAGGTGCAGAGCATTGTTTTTTGTGGAATGAGCTTTGTGTTCGTAGTAACCGTGTGTAAATGAACGTTCTTGTTCGTCAAATTCATTATTCGGGTCGACTCTATACCCATGCAAACGTGCCATAAGGTCGTCCATAGCCATTACAGCAGCTTCCATTGTTAGCACCATAACGGCCTGAATATCATTTTTTTCATTTGTATAGCCGAGTTCTTTTAATTTTTTATAGAAGTCTGGATCGTCCCTGCGGAAATTTTCATCGCGTAACCTTTCGGAAGAAAATGCCTCTCGATCCAAAAGGCATGACTGGTCAGGCTGAATATAATGGCATCGAGCGATAACCTGTCTTAACCCGCCGGTTTTATCCTTATCACCTTTAATGGCTACACCCAAATCAAAGTAAGGGATGAGGTGTGCACACGCGATTTTATTAAGTGCATGGCGAGCCGCGACATTATCAACGCAACCAAATATCACATCGCATTCAGAAAGGGCTTGTACAGTCTCTTCCGAAGGCACCAAACCATTTATAGGGGTTACGACTGTTGGCAGCCCTGTCTCTTTTACCCATTCTGCATACCGCTCGACCTTCAAGGTGCCTTCCTCAACATCCCGTGTGCGGGACATAAGCACCCTGTTCAGGTTTCCTTCCTCAATTATGTCGAAGTCAATCAGAACAAGGTGGCCGACATGGTAGCGCAACAATAGTTCTGTAGATGGACTGCCCGTACCGGAGCACCCAACAACACCAACTTTTAATTTTCGCATTATGTCAGTTGTGGCAGAGCCGTACACTTGATTAGTTTTATTAACGTAGTCGGGATTTTGTTCATCTTTGGTGAAATCAGCGAAAAAACGAATATCGTCTCCAGCAATGGAGATCATATCTATTGGGATAAATTCATCATTTTCATCCATTATGCGAGCCTTAATACTTCCATCTGGCAGCATAATGGCCGAACCATGCGGCTGATTTCCTTCTATACAGGAGGTTAGACGCGGCAATATTTCTAAATCATTTTTATTATCAGTGTCGGAAAAGCCGTTGAATCCAGTGGGATGGCTATGAATCATAATCAAAGACAACCCTTCTTTTTCCAAGTGCTCGTAATAGGGCATTAGGAACTTCTCGGTTGGCCATGACAATGAAGCCGGTGTTCGTATCCCGCAGGCCTCGTAGGGTATATGTCTAATTTCTTTGATCAGCAGAATTGTGTCTTTTTCACGAAACACGGGTTCACAAAATAAAAGCGACCCTGCCTCATAACTGTCTGGTGCCATAACATGGGACTTAATATTGGCATGCTGTTTGCCAGTTATACGTAGCTTTAGCCCCATGATTTCCCCCGCGCTTCTTGATCTAGAATGTGATGGACGTAAGAAATATGTGTAGCGAGTGTATTGATACCGGGTCGCCATCTTGTGCCTTGTGGATAGTGACGCGACCACTGCCACCATTTTTTGCCATCGAAGATGGCTGACTCTGTCAGTCGTTCAACTCCTTTTCCATCTGTTCGTGTTACAGGTGTATCTGTAAAGAACATGTCCAAAGCTGCACCACTGCTATAATCTTGCGGCATCTTAATTTTCAGATTGATCTTTTCTGGCTGGAAAGGCTGGGGCATGAGAAAACCATATAGGATCACTGCACGGGCATTTTCTTCCTGTATGGCCTCCCACTCTTTGCCCAAGCCATCCAAATACTGGACATCTTCTTCAGGGAGGTAAAAATCCTTCCGAAGATCAGCCATTACATGCCTCCTTTGGAACACTTTCAAAGCGTTCGACTCCGGGCTTGCTTAAATCCACAACCTGATTTGGCTCTAGTTTTTCGCGTTTTCCACCTTTCAGCTTTTGCTGGAGATGGTATTCGCAAGGATCAAGGTCAGCGACAATCAGAATTTCTCCCGCCGTAATCGGCGACTGAACCCTGATTTTTTCCTTATCAACCTTGATTAGATAGTATTTGACCCGCTTTGGAATTGGCTTGCCGGAACAAGCATATTCCTCGAGATCAATAACTTCGATTTCATCTAATACGTCTACATCAGACATGATTCTCTCCTTACTTCTTTTGGTTTGGACGTTGGGTTAAAGCAGAAGCTGCCGCAGTCTTGGCGGCCTTGCTTGACTTAGGATCACGAAGAACTCGTCCAGCGGCAGAAGCCGCCTTCTTGCTAGTAACTTCGCTGTTTTTCCGTTTTGCCATATTTACTTTCTCCTGTGATGAATGCTGGCGTTTTGGAGTGCTGAGAGACACTCTTGATGCTTAGAATATATTGCATGCTTAATTTGTCAAGCATTTATTTAGCATGCTTGACTAACTTAGCACTCAAGCCTATGATCAATATAGAAACAATCACCTAAACGAAGAAATGGAGGACATATGACGAATGAGCAACCAACTATCCCTCCTACAAAAGGTTTTGGCCTTTATCTCAAAGCATTAAGAGAAGGCAAAAAAATGTCCTTGCGAGGTGTTGAAGAGGCAACGGGTAAAGATGTATCAAATGCTTATTTAAGCCAGTTAGAAAATGGAAAAATTGCTAAACCATCACCACATATCTTGCATACATTATCTGAGGTATATGGGGTTGAATATTCCAAGTTAATGGAGCGAGTTGGTTATATTTCTCCTTCACCTGAAAAAAATCAATCAAAGAAGCATGGTCGAGCTGCCACATTTGCAATTGATAATTTGACTCAAGATGAGGAAAACGAACTTCTTGAATATCTGTCATTTATTAGGAAAAAGCGGAAATAAAGCTCTTGAGAAAACCAGATGATTGCACATTAACGCTTCAGCAATATGCCAAAATCAAAATGGAGGCTGAACGCGCACTAAAAGATGCGAATGCCGTTGGGCAATTCCCCACACCTGTGCCAGATATTATGCGGGCTGCAAATGTGCATGAAGTCGAAGAGGATGTGCTAAATGAAAGTTTTGTTGCCAAGCTTCGCAAAGAAGTTGGAGGTACATTGCGCAAAGCGTTAGAAAAAGTCATTGGGCTTTTTGATGCACGGTCTCGCTTGGTTTTTATTGATCGCTCTTTACATGCAGTAAAACAAACATTTATTAAACTTCACGAAACCGCGCATGGATTTTTGTCATGGCAGCGGGACATGTATGCAATTGTAGAAGATAGTAAACAAAATATAGACCCTGATGTTGCAGACCTATTTGATCGGGAAGCAAATGTTTTTGCATCAGAAGTTCTGTTTCAGCTTAATGGTTTTATCACGGAAGCAAACGACCATGAGTTTGGGATATTTGTCCCTGTTAGAATTGGTAAAAAATATGGTGCTTCAATTTATGCTTCTGTTCGCCAATATGTTTCTAAAAACCCAAAGGCATGTGCTGTCATTGTATTAAACCCACCAGAGCCAGCAGCGGGGTTTGGATTTAAAGCATATCTTAGGCGTGTTATTGCGTCACCGCCATTTACTGAAAAATTTGGTGAACTATCATTGCCTAAATTCTTCACGCCCGATGACAAAATAGGTGCAATGGTGCCTATCGGTGGGCGAAAAGCATCAAATAAAAGGGAGGTAATACTGACAGATAAAAATGGAACTGAACATGAATGTATTGGTGAAGCTTTTACTCAGACCTATCAAGTATTTATTTTAATTTTGTCAGTAAAAGCCCTTACGAGTACAACAGTATTAGTCTCAAATGGTTAATTTGTAGTAGCCATGACTTGATCTTATATTTACCTATTTTTCCTTCCGCTTACACGCACCTCTTGTTCGCCGCAGGGCAAAAGTTGCATACATAATCCCCTTTTTCTTTTTCTCAGCTGGGAACTCGGATATTCAACATCACCTCTCCCGATCCGGGCCATCTGGTATACGATTTCGGTGACGGTTTACTTAATTAATGTCCGCTTTTGGCCGTACTGAGACTATTGAGCAGGATGAGTGCTTACTGTTAATTTGCATCCAAAAGTGACCCAGTATTTGCACTGAATATTGACCCGCCTATTCGAGCCGATTATGGCTCATTTCTTTGATTTCTGTTTTACTTTCTTCTCCTGATTGCTGGTTGAGTGTTTGAATCTATAACTGTCATTACCTGTTTCAATGATGTGGCAGTGATGAGTCAGGCGATCCAGTAAAGCTGTTATCAGCTTTTCATCACCAAAGACATTGGGCCATTCAGCAAAGCTTAGGTTGGTTGTAATGATCACACTGGTTCTTTCATACAGTTTGCTGAGCAGATGGAATAGTAACGCCCCACCGGCCTGACTAAAGGGGAGATAACCCAGTTCATCCAGTATCACCAGATCTGTATGCATTAGCCGGTTTGCCAATCGCCCTTGCTTCCCTATCTGCTTTTCCTGCTCCAGTTGATTAACATGGTAGTTGCTAATCGGCTGTATAAGTTATGTGGGGGTTGATTTATCGCCTTTAATGGAGAGCTGGTTTTTCGAAAAAAAACAAGTGTAATATGTTTAACTTCAACGACTTGCGATTGCATCCGACTCGATCTTAGTCTAAGGTAACGACTTTGAAACGAGGATGGGTCAGAGGTTATTGAAGCGCTTCTTACCGAGATCCGGCCAAGCGGTGATTTAGCCCAGGGATATATCTACGAGAAAATGGTAACACTGCAATGAAGTTAAAAACTGGTACCGGCAGCGACACTGCGGGGCTAGGTCAACTTTGCGACGCATTTTACGCACCTGGAGATGCGATCGATATTGGTTGCACCCGCGAGGCATTCCAGCACTATTGGGACCAGGCCCATGCTGTCAACGGAGATAAACCAGTTACCGCGGTGGAGCATTGGACGTGGTGGGATCTGATCTTACCAGATGATTTCACATTACCAGAGCCGTTGCTCCCAGCAATTATTAAAGCTGATCGTGTATTTACCAGTAGCGGGTGTTTCAACCCTGGGGATTGGGTCCGTACAACGCTGCTGATTCGGTTCCACGAACCATGCCTGTTCGAAACGCGCAACTCAATTTACGTATTGATGGGTCCTGGAACGCGAAAATCGGTTGATCCTGAAACTGCGATGGCATTTTTCTAGTTTCCATAGTGCAACGAGCATGCCTTACGTTAGCTGAGGTTGACCAGGCTGTATATTGATCGGTGCTAGGTGTCGTATATGCTGGTAGTTGTGTTTTTGGATATAGATGGCGTTGTGCGCCCAGTGGGCGGTAAAACGCTGCCATTTGAGCCTGATTGTCTAAAAGCGCTAGCCTCAGCTTTAGCTGGCCTAGAAGTCGAGTTGGTCATAGCAAGCTCCTGGAAAGAACAGCATTTCATCGGAGACCTGCGCGAATTCTTTGGGGAACTGACGCCATTGATAGTAGGTACAACACCCGCAGTGCCAATCTCTAACCAACAATGGGCGCGCCTGGAAGAAGCACTCGCTTGGTTGGAAGAATATCGCCCTCAATCACCGTGGGTGGCAATCGATGACGATCCACAAAACTATCCGGTGGATTATGTTTTTCTCACCAACCCCGAGAACGGTTTTTCATTGGACGATATACAGCCATTTCGTGGCATGGTCGTGCGGCGACAGAAACATCACAGCTGATCATGAGACATAATCTGAAAAATTTTGAGCTGAAGGAAGCTTGCTCGCTAACCGATCCAAAACTCGAATCTACCTATGAGCTTGCTAACCCTCTGACAGGTAAGGTTTATCGACTTGGCGAAAAGCCACTTAAAATCTTCGCTACACCATCTGTAACCATCAAGAACCTTCCCACTGTAATAGGAAGTGATGGACTTCCTTGGGATTTAGCTTGCTACTATCTTTTAGGCTTAGCTGAACAACAAGCGTCAGACCTAGCCAGTATTCAGAAGTATGCAGTTCACCTGTCGGAATTTTACGATTTCTGTCAGGGCAACGACGTTGATCTGCTACTGGATACTCCGAGCAAAAGAAAAAAGCCTATTTTTCGCTTTAGAGACAGCTTGTTAGGCCAGGTGCGTGATGGAGAAATCACAGATAAAACGGCCAACAACAAAATTGGCAATGTCGTTCGTTTTTATCGTTGGCTGATCGATGATCATGGTTTCGTTTTCAAACATCGCCCTTTCAATAATGAGTCAGTAGTAATCTCTTTTGTCAACGCAAGCGGCAATATCGGGCATAAACTGACTCATTCACATAATGCTCGCATCAAGACCAGCCCTAACGCTGAGTTGCCTTCTGAAGATGTTATTGTCGATGATGGACGATTGCGTCCACTGCCAGCTAATGAGCAGGAGGTATTGCTTAATACTTTAGTGACGCATAAAAACACTGAAATGTTTTTAATTTTCATGTTTAGCCTTACAACTGGGGCAAGAATCCAATCCGTCCTTACTGTGCGACATAAACACTTTCGAGTTGAAACTGATCCTGATACATCAGTTCCGCTTGCTATCGGTCATGGCACCGCAGTCGATTCGAAATATTCGAAAAAGCAGACATTGGTTATACCTACTTTTGTTCAGCAGAAACTTGCGGCATACAGCCATTCAGAACGGGCTAAAAAGCGATTCCTCAAATACTGTGATAAACGGCAAATTGAGCCAATGGAAGAAGCTATGGATGACTGCTATTTATTTTTAAGCAATCAAGGCCATCCCTTTTACGACGCAAAATCTGATCTCTACAAAGCCGACCACTCTCAGGAACGGACCAACCTTAGAAACGGAGACTCTGTTAGAAAGTTTATCAAGCGACGCCTTTTGCCTCCAATGAAGGAAGCATTTGGCCAAAACCATCATTTTCAGTTTCATGATCTTCGCGCGACGTTTGGCATGAACCTGGTAGATGCGTGCATGAACTTGGTTGATAAGGGGCAAATGCCTGTGTCCGAAGTCTTGCCTTTCGTGCAATCAAGAATGAATCATGCAAATTCAAAAACGACTCAGCTTTACATCAATTATCGAGAAAAAAATAAAAAAGTGGCTCAGATTATTGACGAATATCAAAGCTCAATGCTGGATCGTATTGAAAGTCTCTTAGGAGGAAAGTCACTATGCTGACAAAAGATGAATTTGTCGCGCGAAATGTTACTGTCATCGACTTTTCCAATCATCGAAAAATTCACCTGCCGGACGTTTATCAACCGCAATCCTGTGTCATCAAGCTGTCTGATGGGTCAGTTGATATTGGTTCGCATTGTTATACCGTTCGCAAAGTTGATAAAAATGGTAACGCCACAAAAACAGTAAAAAACAGCCAGGGTATTTTCGTTATTCCAGTATTGCCAGATTCGCTGGATAAAAGACGAATTGCGCTGGTAAAGAAGATCATTGAATATGCGGCTGAACGAGCCAAACCAGTAAGTCAGCAAACGCTTTACAACACCATTAGGAACACATTACGTTTTCTACCATTTTACTTTGACCAGTCAAATTTAGATTTTTCCGACCCTGACAATCGTCCCCATTATGAAGAGGCGGCAAGGCGTTATTCTGCGGTTGTAAAAGCCAACAAAAAGACCAGAGTGTCTTCAAAGCACATATTAACCATCGGAGTTTATAACTTCGCCAAATTCCTGTTTGACGGGTCTGATCTCAACGTTTTTGATTACGACATTATTCCAGCCAAGGACATAAACAAAAAAGGCACAACACCCTTGCTGGCTGACGAACTCGACCTAGCCTTGGCGCTTCGAACCGCAATCTTTGAAGGTGTGTTTGATTTGCTGGTTAAAGATAAAACACTTCCTTATCCACTCAAAGTCCCAGAACAATGTGGCGAGCTTAACCATACGATCTGGCTAGGATACAAACCTTGGGGAGCGCAAAGTTATTTTCCCCGCGCCAGTGACTTTGAAAGACGACAGCCACTAGAGTGGTTTGATCGCGACAAAGGCATTTTACTCACCAAGGAACAATTGATGGAAATATCTGATCATCAAAATGTTAAGTTTAGACATCATGATCGTTGGAAAAATATGCAGCGATCTTTAAAGACCACCAATAGTGAACGCTCTAACCTCAAACTGACACTCGCAGAATATGCAGGCATCAGCTTTCTTGACATGTTGCTTTCGATGACGGGCATGAATCAGCAGCCTGCGCTGGACTTGCCTTGGTATGGGGGTTATTTCATCCAGAAAGCCAAACAGGGCCATAAAACCATCACGCTGCTAAAACCAGAAGATCAGACGGAGCTTGAGCAAGCCAAAGAGCCAAGCCTCTATCTACGCTCGATCAAAAACAGGAAGGCTTATGAGCCGGTTGAAGTGGCCATTACCAATCGCTTTTTACCACTATTTAAACGCTATCTGGAACTTCGCAATTACTACTTGAAAGGTAGCAATAACGCTCGGCTATTTCCTTTTTCAGTAAAGCTTGTGCACCAAAAACGTGAGTCATTGAATAAGGCCTTTCCTGAAATCCCAAAGCTTACGGCTCACATTATCAGGGCCAGCGTTTCAGACAGTATCCTCACTGCTACCAATGACCCGCAAATTGCCGCACAAATCTTGCAGAACGATCCTAAAACCATCATTAAATACTATGCCGCAGGCACGCAAAAAGGCCATATACAGGGCATGGGAGGTTTTTTTAATGCGGTAGGCAACCAGATCAAGATAACCCGAAAGGCTGCCAAAAATGAAGTTCAAAACGCTGTAGGGAGCTGTAGCAATGGTGGCATACAGCCTGATCCATTGCCTGGTGCACCAATCGAGTCTAACTGCACACAACAAGAAGGCTGCTTTTTCTGCAAGCACTTTTCTGTCCATGCAGATAAAATCGACATCCGCAAACTCTTTAGCGTTTTGTATTACATCAACAAAGGCGCAACCCGCGCTCATGATGTTGATTATTTTAATCAGCTTTTCAGGCTGGTTATTGAGCACATCAAAGATTTACTCAAACAAATAGAAGCTATCTCAGCACAGAAAAAAGCACTGGTCGCACGCATTAAAGACGAAGTGTTCAACGAAGAAGCGCTCGACGATTATTGGCTTGGAAAACTCAATCGCTTGGAAATGCTCACGGGGGATTACTAAATGGCACGATCAACTACTTCATTCATCAAACGCAGCGCCGAAGAAGGGCTGCCGTTGAACATCAAACACTCAAAAGACATACCACTACCACCTTCAATCTCTGCTGATACCTTTAACAGTCAGGGCGGATTTGATCCCGATACGGTAGTTTCACGCCACTATGATGGGAGCGTAGCTTCACGATTTAAAGACCCGTATTGGGACTTTTCAGCCCTAGCTGGTGCTCATGCAAGATATGACAAGATTCATTACCCAGACGATGAAAAGCTAGCCAATGAAGTTAAAACTATTTTAAAGCTGGTTATGATCACGCCGACCAGCCATCAGCCAGAGTTTGGACGTTTCCGGACGTTCGGTAGCCTTCTAAAACGACTGGCTGACTTTTGTATGGATCAAAAAACGACGCTTATAAAGCTCTTTAATACAAAGGGCGGCATCGGCTTGGCCAAGCTGATAAAAGAAGACATGCCTTTTTACGCGCAGCTAACGATCACCATTTCGGATTACCTGTATTTCTTGCGCGAAAAAGTGGGGTTTGAGCATGGCTATAAACCGCTCAGCAACAACGTTCAAGCACGCTTGAGAAAGGTTTTTCAGGACTATCAGGGTGATCGCAACCAAAACCCCGTCATTCCAGGTCGAATTTTTAAAGCTGTGCTAGATGACACCATTTCTGCATACGAAGCCTTGCTGCCTGTCCTGGATCAACTGATGGCCATGCAGAGCGAGATCGACTCACACCCGATGGTTGGGCGTAACCTTTGTCACCAAAAGGATTTATGCAAAAAACTCTGTGGCACCAGTTTCAGTCAGTTAAAAGCCACCTATCCGGCCAATTACGACTTAGCTCATAAATACCCGCTGGCGCGTGATTTTCTTAACCTTAAATTCAACAAAGGCAAAGCAAAGTCGAAAGACAACGGCTTTGATTTTGATGTACTTTATGATCGCAGTAGCGTTCTAGAGGCGATCAATTACATACAGCGGGTTTGTCATGACATTATTATCATGTTCACGGGCATGCGTCCTGCTGAAGCTGAGCTGCTTCCCTATTTTGGCAGCAAAGAAACGATTGTTGACGGGGTCAAATACTGGCTGATTTATGGCTTTGCAATAAAAAAACGCATGAGCATTCCGCCCTTTGAGATGTGGGTTACCAATGAATATGGCTATAAAGTCTTTCAAACAGCCAAACTCATTGCCGACCTGTATTACACTCGCAATCAAAGACAGCCAATTAAAAGCATCCCTGACGAAGAGCTGACACCGGATATGTCACCACTTTTTCTGCGCGACAATAATGAGATTGTTAAGCAATATGCAACGCTAAAAAAGACCCCATGCAAGGCTAATGCGTACATCATTACCAAGGCCGATTTTGATGAATTGAAGATGATCGACCCTCACCGCGTTTGGGAGAAAAGCCCCGAGTTTGCCGTTGGAAAGCCCTTTCCAGTTCGGCTTGCATTATTCCGACGCACTATCGCCTTTTTCGCTTCTGCCTCCGGTGTTCGACTTGTTGACCAAAAAAACCAGTTGCATCATTTATTCGACAGTCAAACCTTATATTACGGGCAAGGCAGTGGCCGCGCCAATCCATTTTTGCAAAACAAGGACAGCTTCGCTAGTTACTTTAACCAGGTAAAACATGAAGCCGAAGCCTTTATGTTTATCAGTAAAGTGATTGATTTTGACGGCAAACTATTTGGAGCAAGCGCAACTTACGCAGAACGTAATCAGGCCTTTTATAACACCATCCGAGAGCATGATCGTTCAAAGACCATTAAAGCCTTTCAACGCGGCGAACTAGCCTACAAAGAAACACACTTGGGCGGCTGCATGACCACCAGACCTTGTAAATACAAGGCACTTGGTAGTGTCACGGCTTGTCTGGACTGCAAGGATGCTGTGATTAGGCCGGACAAAATCGCTCACGCAATCAATGACCAGGCACATTTTGTTGACAGTCTAAATCCCCAACGCCTTGAATTTCGCACTGAGATTCAGGAGTTGGTAAAGATGCTTGAATACGCGATCAAATATATCGGCAACGCAATGAAAGACATTGATCGACGGACAAATGAGTACAAGCAATTTAGCCAGTGGTTTAAGGAGTTTAAACGGATGAAACTCCACTATCTGAAGAAGATTAAAGAATTATAGAGAGCAGGCTGATGGCAAGTGCAATTATTGGTTATTTCGAGGCTTTAAATCGTCTTGTGGAACAAGGCATCAAGCCAACCCTTGATGCAGTTGCAACGGAGGCAGGTAGAAAGAAAGGCAGCATCCGTCGAGGGTTAGCGAGACACAACGAGATTGTTGCTGCTATTGAGCAAGCCGCCGAACAGTTTGGTAAAGAAATTGAGCAATCCAAAGAATTTAAGCAAGCGTCTCGAATAGACAAGCTAAAGAAAGAAAGAGACCAATACAAAGAATGGTACGACAATCTTTCAGCCAAACATATCGGGGCTATTTACCAACTCGAAGAGCAGCGTCTAGAAATTATTGAGTTACGCGAGCAATTAGGCGAACAGGCAGCTGAGAAAAAGGCGTCTGGAACATTGATAAATATCGTAAAATAGTCCGCAATCAGCCATGAGGAGTCATTCATGGTTGTGTGGTTAAACTGGAGGACCATCATAAGCACATTTGCACTTTAGTCTTGGGAGCTCGCTCATTAACCAAAAGTCTTGGGTAATCCAGAAACATCACACCATTATGGGCTAATGAGATCTCACCTGGCTTGGGGTTACTGCCGCCACCAACCAATGCAACACCTGATGCCGTATGGTGCGGCTGCCGGAATGGTCGGCAAGACCAATGTTCTGCACTGAAACCATGATCACTGACTGAAAGTACAGCCGCTGTTTCCAGCGCTTCTGCTTCTGTCATAGAGGGCAGAATGCCCGGCAGACGACTGGCCAGCATGGATTTACCCGTACCTGGAGGGCCAATCATCAGTAGGCTGTGGTTGCCAGCTGCCGCAATTTCCAGCGCCCGTTTGGCATGTGGTTGGCCGCGCACATCGGACAGATCAGAACCAAAAACAGGCGTTCTGCTTTTTGGCGGGGTCGTATAGCGTGGGATACGACCACCTTGAGTCAGGTGTTCGCAGATCTCCAGCAAATGTCTTGCCGGACAGATATCAAGACCACTCACAAGCGCAGCTTCAGCAGCACTCTCCTGCGGCACCACCAATGCCCGGCCTGCATCACGCGCAGCCAAAGCAACCGGCAGCACACCTTTCACCTGCCTCAACTCACCCGAAAGCGCCAACTCACCAATAAATTCATATTGACTCAGTGTCTCACTAGGGATCTGTCCAGAGGCTGCCAGCACCCCCAATGCAATCGGCAAATCAAAACGCCCGCCCTCCTTTGGAAGATCGGCTGGCGCCAGATTGATGGTGATTCTGCGGGCAGGGAACTCGAACCGGGAGTTGATCAGCGCACCACGCACCCGGTCTTTACTCTCCTGCACTGCTTTTTCGGGAAGCCCAACGATAGAGAGTGCGGGAAGCCCGTTGGCCAGATGCACTTCGACATCCACTAAAGGAGCATTGATACCCTCACGGGCGCGACTGTAGAGTAGAGCGAGTGACATGCAACCCTCCCTGGTGCTGTTTATTCGTGCTAGGCTTTTTTCTCGGCCTTTTGCTGTTCCATCTCAGCCACCTGCCGCTCTAATGCCTCAAGCTTCTCACGGGTACGTGCAAGCACAGCAGCCTGAACATCAAATTCCTCACGCGTCACCAGATCAAGATGGGAAAGCCCCGCCTCAAGTCCGGCCCGAAGGTTATGCTTCAAATCATCCTGCAGAACCTGAAGGCCTGTAGGTACGGTTTTCGCCAAGCGTTGGGCGAGATCATCTAATATTTTGGTAT
>JAADHS010000034.1 GCA_013151745.1 Gammaproteobacteria bacterium
CGAAATTTGTAAATCTTGATGGGCTTGCCATCCCAGCCATGGCGTTTTTGCTTGAAAAGCACCGGTCCGGGAGAACTGAATTTCACCCCCAGCGCCACAAAAGCCAACAGCGGGCTGATCAGAACCAAAATAAGCAATGCCAACACCCGGTCTTCCACCGCTTTTATGGCACGATTAAGGCCCACCATGGGGCTGGCACTCAAGTCCATCACCGCCATTCCTGCCACATCCATCACTGAGTGATTAAGCAAACGGAATCCGAAGATACCCGGCACAAATCGAATAGTGGCTGTACTGTGCCGTAAATCGTACAGAATCTCTTTAACTCTATCTTCAGCTTTCAATGGCAACGCCAGCCAGATTTCATCTGCTGATTTTTGCTGTATCGCCAGATTGGCCTTACCCGCACCACCCAACACTTCCACACCCTTAATCCAGTGGCCACGCAAGGATTCACCATCATCCAAAAAGCCCACCACCTCAAGCCCGGTCCAGTCAGCATCCAGGATATTCTGCGCCACACTCTGCCCTAAACTACCGGCACCAACAATAATAATTCGTTTATGATTCCAGCCCTTTTTGCGCATGGCGCGAAGAATGATGGTTAACGAAAAACGAAATAACAGCAGTAAACTCCAGGCAGAAATCACCCAGATCATCATCCATTGGCGAGAAAAAAGTGTACTGGTTTTCGTTAAAAATGCGACGATGATGAGGAGTGCAACCACGCTAAACCACGCCAGTGTAATCGTTTGTGCCTGATGCAGCCAACTCTTGCCACGCCAGGAGCGATAAACACCGGAAACCGAAAAAAACATGAGGGTAAACAAAATACCCAGCAAAATGGCCGTTTGATAATTGGCAGGCATCGGCCAATGATCAAAGCGCCAAGTATATGCCAACAATGCCCCAAGCAAAACGCAAAGCACATCAAACGCGCGCGCAACAAATGAAAGCACGCTCGCATATTCCTTCAACAACCCTCTTGGTAGCACTTTACCTCCGCTCCCCAACAACTTCCGAATCTGATATTTGTAGCTAAATGTAGACCGAATATACCGGAAGCTCAACTATCATGATGGGAGTTCCGTCATTCCGGATATGCAGACTTCGGTGGCCCACGCATAAACACAAATACCGGCCCACCCAATATTTGTTTTTGGTACTACAAAATGATTTATTGACACCATGGAATATGACTACAAGTTACATCCTGAGTTTAGATTCATTATCCAGAAACCATTGATAGGTGCTCGAAAGCCCTTCGCCAAGGTTGATTTTGGCCCGCCAGCCAATGTCATTCAACTTTGATACATCCAACAGCTTACGTGGCGCACCGTCTGGTTTGCCCGCATCAAAACACAATTCCCCCTCAAACTCCACCACCCTGGCAATTAATTCTGCCAGTTCACGAATGCTGACATCTTCACCCACTCCAACATTAACAATGCTTTCATCGCTATAGTTTTTCATCAGGTAAACCGCTGCATCCGCCAAATCATCTACATGCAGGAATTCACGACGAGGGTTTCCAGTCCCCCAAACCTGCACACTGCCTGCCCCGCTTACTTTGGCCTCATGAAATTTGCGAAGCAATGCCGGTACCACATGGGAATTTTCCAAGTCGAAATTATCACCCATACCGTAGAGATTGGTAGGCATCAACGAAATGGCATCAAAACCGTATTGGCGTCGATAGGCTTGGCATTGTTTAATGCCGACTATCTTTGCAACGGCATACCATTCATTGGTGGGCTCAAGCTTCCCAGTGAGCAAATGCTCCTCTTTCATAGGTTGTGGAGCAAGTTTCGGGTAAATACACGATGAACCGAGGAACTGTAATTTCCGGGTTCCGTTTTGATAAGCCGCATCGATAATATTGGTCTGAATCAGTAAATTATCACGAATAAATTCGGCGGGATAAGTATTGTTTGCATGAATCCCTCCCACTCTCGCTGCTGCCAGGAACACATAGTCAGGACGCTCTGTTGCAAAAAACTCCCGCACCGCAAATTGATCCGTCAGATCCAGCTCGCTCCGGGTACAGATGGTAATATTACCAAAACTTTGCTTTTCAAGAACTCGACAGATTGCTGCCCCCACCAAACCACGATGGCCAGCAACATAAATCTTGTCGCACTCATTCATGGTAATCAAAAGCTTTGAACCCATGTTCTTTGACTAACGCATCGCGTTTCGCCAATTCCAGATCATTTTCCATCATTTCATGAACCATTTCTTCAAAAGTAACCTTAGGCACCCAACCCAGTTTTTCTCTTGCTTTGGTTGGGTCACCCAAGAGTGTCTCCACCTCAGTTGGCCGGAAATAACGTGGGTCGACAGCAACAATGCAGTGCCCTGTTTCAGTATCATAGCCTTTCTCGTCAACGCCCTCACCTTCCCAGCGTATCGATTTCCCTAAATGACCATAAGCTGCATTCACAAAATCCCTCACAGAATATTGTACACCGGTCGCAATACAAAAATCCTCAGGCTCATCCTGTTGCAACATTAGCCATTGCATCTCCACATAATCCTTCGCATGCCCCCAGTCACGCAAAGAATTCATATTGCCCAGATAAAGACAATCCTGAAGCCCCAGGCTGACTCGTGACAATGCACGAGTAATTTTTCGTGTTACGAAGGTCTCCCCTCTGATGGGTGATTCATGATTAAATAGAATCCCGTTACAAGCATACATGCCATAGGCTTCACGATAATTCACCGTAATCCAGTAGGCATACAGCTTGGCAGCTGCATAGGGTGAACGCGGGTAAAATGGGGTTGTCTCTTTTTGAGGTATTTCCCGGACATCTCCATACAATTCAGATGTAGATGCCTGATAAAAGCGGGTTTTCTTTTCCAGCCCGGCAATACGAATGGCTTCAAGAACACGTAAAGCACCCAAACCCACTGTATCAGCCGTATATTCAGGGCTCTCGAAAGAAACCGCGACATGGCTTTGAGCGCCAAGATTATATATTTCATCAGGTTGCACCTGCTGGACAATACGAATCAAATTACTTGAATCGCTCAAATCACCGTAATGCAGAATAAATTTCCTGCCTGTTTCATGCGGGTCTTGATAAAGGTGATCAATACGATCCGTGTTAAAAGATGATGCCCGGCGCTTGATGCCATGAACTTCATACCCTTTTTCCAAAAGGAACGCCGCAAGATAAGCTCCATCTTGCCCAGTCACACCCGTTATCAATGCTATCTTAGTCAAACCAAGCCCCTATTCAATGTTTAATACTTATTGTTTATGGGAAATACATTCCTGTAGAGCTTCAGCTTCCTCAAATCGAGCCAATACAGCATCACGACCCAAGAACTTTACCGCATAGTCTCGGGCATTTTCACCTAATTGTCGTCGTTGTTCTGTATTTTCTGCCAAACTCACCATAGCATTAGCAAAAAGATCAGCATCTTCAGGGGGCACAACCACACCGGATGACTCAAGCACCTTCGCAATTTGCGTACCCTCAAAGGCCGTTGCCAACACCGGTCGGCCACTCGCCAGCATTCCTGTCAATTTTGAAGGCATTACTAAATCTGTAGCATCAGCTCTCTGTGGCAATAAATGAACATCTGCCATATTCAACAAATCATTCAATTTATCCAAAGGTTGTAAAGGTAGCCAACGAATATTCTCAAGCCCATCTGCCAAATCACGCAAATGATGATAGGCTGCACCCTGTCCACACATTACAAATACAATATCGCTACGTTCAATCAACCGTTGAGCTGCTTCAATGACAATTTCCAACCCCTGCTTTTCACCCATATTACCTGAATATAGAAAGGTGATACTTGATTCAGCTATACCTAGCTGTTTTCTAAAAGTAGCTGGAGATTCAAGCGGATAGATATCATTAATATCTGCCCAATTTGGAAACAATATTTGGTTCTCCGACAGAACCCCCTTGGCTCCAAGCCGAGTCATCATTTGACCAGAAATTGTCGATACCCTATCGAACCTCTTCATCAACCAACTCTCTATCTTCAGCACAATACGGCGCAAGCGTGGAGATGACAAAACACCTAGGTTAAAGGCTGCATCAACCTCGAAATCCTGAACATGCAACCACGAACAAGCTCGGCTAAGCCTTGAAACAAGTAAACTGGTGGGCGCACAAAATAAAGGCGGCTCAACAACCAATATTATATGCGGTCGCCAAAACACCTGAAACAACATGACGGGAAAACTGAACAGAAAAAAACTGAACAGATGTATAACACGCTTCAACCCTGATAGAGTAGCTGGAACCCACAATGGGCAACGCAACACATCCACACCACCTAACGATTCACGGCAATAGCGCCACGAGCGATAACCCTTAGAAACTCGCCACTGTGGATAATACGGTGGTGCTGCTACGACACGCACCTTGTGCCCCCGTGCCACAAGCCACTCAGCCATCTCTCCATTATACTTGCCGATACCGGTCAACTCAGGAAGGTAATTGAGAGTAAGAATTAGAATACGCACGCCAAAGTCCTATACATTGCTCTCTTGAGCAACAAAAAAGAAATCAGCCTGAACTGCCCTGCCATTCTTGTCATAGCATGGGTTGTACACACCCTCTAAAATGAAATTGCGTTCACGTAAAAAAGCTATGACTTCATCTGCAAATGCTTGTCCTGCATAAAGCTCCACAAAAGAGCACTCCACATATATATATTGAAATTGTTCCAAAAGCTCCTCACAACCACGCAGAACTTCCAGTTCAAATCCCTGCACGTCGATCTTAAGTAAAGCCGGTTCCTGAACATCCTGCTCAGGAATAATATTTTTCAATGGCGCAACTTGGATCATCCTTGTTTCATGCTCGGCAGTTCCAGGAAATAGCATAGACTGAGTATCGGTAATGGGTAAAAGTGAGGATGAATCATCACGACTGGATACATGTATTTCCGCCTCGCCCTCATTCAGCCCAATTGCCAAGCGATGTAATTGAGTAAACTGATCATTATCAAAAAGTGCTTGAAAGCGATCAGCGGGCTCCTTCAATGGTTCAAATGAGTCTATCATTGCCTCAGGAAAGCACTTGCGAACAATCAAGGCAAATTGTCCACGATTCGCGCCAACATCCACCACATGTCTGCAATTTAAAGGCGCAAGCACAACACGATGTTCAACACCTGCAGCGACATTGTGCCGTAAAAAAGCAGGGAGTAGACCCTGCCGAATAATTTGAATCAATTTAGATAGCTTCTTCACATCATCGATTTCATTGGTATAAATAGTAAACTTGGAAAGGAGAACTCGCTTAAAGTAACATCAAAAAAAGGGATCAATGGAAAACTCACGGCGGATGGCTTCCACGCAATCCACACCATCCTTTCGCATTCGCGCTTCAACCTCACTTATCTTCATGTCAACAAGAAACCGATACCAGAACCCCTGTAAAAAATGAAATGCCATCCCGGAACGTCCATCAAGAAACCCCATACGGAAAATCATGCGGTACATGTAGAAAAGCAAAACTCTCCAGCCTAGTGGAAGGTGTGTGTAAATATTGTGCTTTAACCATCTCTTGACTCTAGCTTGGCCTTTGAGCTCGCCAAGACGATCATGCTTATCTGGAAGAAAACCATATTTTCTATCGAGGAGCACTATCGCCTCTCGGGAAGCATAACAATTATGTTTTTCAGTCCACCAGCCAATATTGTTGAGATTATCATCATGTATCTCATTCTTCAGGCGATGCGCACTACCGACCAAAAGCTCCATATGCTCATCCATCCAGCTTGCTTCACAACGGGCTTGGCCATTCCGCCAAATTCGTAAAACATACTGTGGATAATGACCACCATGCTTGATAGGATGGCGATTGAAATAAGTGCACCGATTAACAAGAAAACCAGAAACCTTCACATCAGCTCGCCCCAGAGCATGGAAAATCTCCTTGGAAAGTGAGGAAGTTACGATCTCATCCGCATCTAATCGCATCACCCACTCTGTTTTTATTGACAGATTATCCAGAGCCCAATTAAGCTGCGCAGCTTGATTGACAAACTCATGCTGATAGACTGCTGTAGCTTGCAACCTGGAAATTTCAAGAGTGCGGTCAGTTGAAAATGAGTCAACCACAATAATGTTCGCAGAAAATCCCTGCACAGACCGAATGCAACGTTCAATATGTTTTTCTTCATTATAGGTCAGGATAACGACAGTAATATCAGCCATCTCATATCTTCAGCATTAGTGCTATTTTTTTTGTGCTCGACATACCATTGACTTCCAAAGCCAGCGTACGCGACCGGCATTATTAAAGGAAATATCGCCAAAACCAGATTCTTCCAGCATGCTGCTTATTGTTTTCTGTGAAAAGAATTTAATATGCCCACCCTCCCAATCCACAGTGTGATGTCTATCCCATTTATCAAAAATACTTAAAGCCAAATTTTTAATGTACCCATGATATGGGGTAGTTAGAATCAAACATCCACCCTCGCGAATTATAGGGTTTAGATTTCTTAGAAACCGTTGTGGGTAATAGATATGCTCTATAACCTCCGAAGACACAACAACATCCATATAATCAATTAAATCACTCAATTCATCATAAACAGAGCGGACCTCAAAACGGACATTTGGGTATTCTTTCCTCGCAATTTCGATGCCATCATCAGAAAGATCAATAGCCGTTACCTGATGACCCATTTCTGCAAGTTGACCCGCAACAAACCCGTTACCACAGCCAGCATCAAGTATATTCAGTTTACCAGCCGGTAACAAAGATTTGATGGCTGGCAAAGTATACGAATGATCAGCTAATGCATCAGCCGACTTCCACCCGTACTCCTGCAATCCATGATCAAGCTTCATGTATATTCACCTCTGATAAGAGTGATGCATAAACATCATACATCGCATCACCAACAATATTCCAACTGTAGCACTCCTTCATCCATTCCCAACCATTTCTACCCATTGCACTCAAGTCGCGAGAACGCATTACACGAATGGATTGAACCAGCACTTCCGGACTATTATCCACCCATAACCCACAATCACGTTCTTCAACCTCCGCCCATGGTGTACCATGACTTGCTACTACAGGGACGCCATGCCCCAAGGCCTCAGCAACGACCATACAAAAATTCTCGGTGTATGAAGGAATAATACACATATCTGCATTCAAAAAGGCGGTGCGCTTATCATTACCATCTACATGCCCAGCAAAATCTACTGACTTACCCAATATATCAAGATCCTCAGCAAGCTCAATCAGGCTATCTCTGTAGTGGTCATCACCTGTTCCGTAAATGGTGAGCTCAACAGACTGATCCTCTTCCATCAATTTTATTGCCTTCAAAAGATTTTCAACACCTTTTTTAGGAGACAGGCGCCCCATAAAAATAAGCCGTAACCGCCCTTCTGGTAACCACTCACACTCACGGAGAGAAGGAAGCGTTTCTACTCCATTAGGTATAATTACGGCTTCCGCCCGAGGAATTCTGCTAAGCGACGCATGCCGTTCATCCTCTGAGGTAACGTGTAGTGTTACACTCCCGGGTCGAATAATAAAATTACAAACACGTTCCCATACTTTTTTAATCCCCCGCTTTCGCGCACCATCCCAATCATATGCATCCAGGATGGCGCCGCGAGGCGACCAAACCAGAGGCTTCCTCAACAAACGACAGACAATTAATGTCGGTATAGTCGGAAACGAGTAGGTCGCCGTTAGATGTACCACATCCGCTTGGCGTATGAGCGGTACAAACCTCCTCAAAAACTCTACAGAAACACTAGCATCCGCTATACGGCGAGAAAAAATAACTTCATAACCTGGGTATGTACCAACCAGATCTTGAATATTTAGGTGGTCGGAGACCTGTGGACCTGCCGAATCAGTAGTTAGAACTTTAAGCTCCAAATCAGGCAATGTAGCCAAGACATTGTTTAGGGCATAAACTGAAAATATCGGCCCTCCCCAATAGGTGGCAGGGTAGTAGGTTGGGGTAATGTGCAACAGCTTCATAATTTTTCTGAATTAAGTGTTTTACCACTTGCCAATAAATCAATTTTCAGGCTCCGATTGTGACTCCGAAATATGCGTAACACTAGTAGTATAGTAATAATATCAAGGGGGATAGACCTCATCATGATTCCCATTAACACTTGAACTCCACACTCAGTAAAAACAAAACCATATTTCACGAGAAAATAGATCGCCCACACGTTACATCTTAAATCAGAACGCACTATTACCCGAAGAACGATAAACCAAAGTACATAAATAATTAAAACAGTGGGAATCCATCCTGACCACATAAACATAGAGTATGCTACAGCGTAAACACCCATTGTCCTTCGCAACACTCTTTGCTCAGATATCAAATCAATATTGTAAGCAATTAAATCAATATCATTATATGAAGGCTTATCAGGATATAAAAATCGGGGTGTGATGCTTTGGAATGACAGAAGAATTGGTTGCCAGCCAACTAAGTTGGCTTGATTAGTACGGCTAATCACAAGATCCATGTCTTGTATCATATCCAAGCGATCTACAAGAACACTATCAATAACACCAAAATAATGAACCCTATCATCTTGGCGAGATAACGTAACAGCTTCAGCAGCCCCCATAATATTTGATGAATTATCAAATACATACTTAATGCGCTCTGTGATAGTTGAAACATTGGAAACACCAACAGCACGTGTAATATGAACCAACGGTGCCACTATATAAACAAAAACTATCGACAAAAAGAAAATGTAACCTAAGTGACGCCAACCTCGTTTACGTCTCAAATACCCTGGAATATAAAAAAACAATGTTGCTGCATAAGCTATAAGTGACAAAACAAACTGATTTTTTGTGTTGGATAAAAGACTTAACAATAATGCGCCACATAACATCAAAACAATTCTTACATCAATAGTTTTTTCATTGCTTAATGACACCAAAAATGCAGTGGACAGAATAATGCCGAGATATAAAAAACCGGAAAACTCGCCAAACCCACCAAAACCACTTGATAATTGCCCAGATGCCAGGATAATTGGTTTAAATTGAACATGTAGAAGCCCAAAGATTAATCCCAAAAAATAAAATACGTACCCATATTTTTTCAAATCGTGACTATGGAATTTTCGTGTCAAAAAGTGATTTTTTATTGGTATAATATTTGCGAGGAACAATGCCATTAAAATGAGACCTGACCCTACCGTTATAATCAAAAAAGATTCATTTGTTGCCCAAAGACCCACATCGATTCTATCGCCCATTAATGTTTTAATAATGAATGGCATTGCACCATATTTCATAAGCAGCATGACTGCGAATATTGACGCAATATTAAATATGCCAAACAAATAAAATATAACGCCCGGAACGATAACAGATAAAAATGCCATCACCAATATGACTGGCTCAGCGCCTAAAACCGCCTGAATACTAATAATTATAGTAGAAACAATAAACCACAACATCACAAGGACATGTCTATTGCAAGGTTGAGTACTCATGACATTAACGCCTCATGGTCTTCTGACATAGAGGTAAAACCCATTTAACTAATTCTGATACTTCTTGCATCTTAAGCAATCCTGCAATAATCAAATAAGTAACTATACCTGATAAGGTAACAACTCCAACATGCAAAATATCTCCAATAAAACCATGAGCACCTAGCATTGAAACAAGCAATAAACAACCTTCCATAACAAATGCTGCCATAGTTATAGCTATCACCAAACACCATAAATACCGCATTGAGTTTCTTAAATGCCAAAGTTGATAATTATGCTGAAGATAGACGATGAGAAAAATCACCGCCAGCCATGTTAATGATACATATGCCGCAATGACCCCATATTCCTGAGTATAACTGGATGCTATAGAGGCCAAAAAAGTCACTCCTGCCGCCACGATTAGCTGCCCACCCAATGGAGCAAGCGAGTTTTTCATCGAATAGGATACTCTAAATAGCAGATCATTCAATGCCGCAACTGGCACCACAAATGATAATATCCCAAGAAAGTTACTTACTCGGTCTATCCCCGCCTTACTCATTTCACCATGTTGATAAAACATTTCCACCAGAGGTTCTCGAACAAAAAAGATAATGACTGCAGCTGGCACTGAAATAAACAACATCCATTGAATACCTCGACTGGCAAGGTGTGCCACCGTTACTATATTTTTTCCCGAAGCCGCACTTGCCAAGCGAGGAAAGAGAATTATTGCGAGAGTTAAAGGCAATAGGCTTCCCAGCATTTGTAGCTTCAGCGCATACCCATAATCTGCCACAGCACCGACAGATAAGTCCGTAAGACTTCTGTTGATAACCAAAGTCGACCATTGTGTAGCAAAAATAAGAATGATAATCGGTATGGCCAGCTTTAACACATCATAAGGTATCAAAGAAAATTTAAAGTAAAAACAAGCGGGTAGTGAAATAGAATGTCGAATCGCCACATTTCGTATCGAAATAACATAAAACAGAATCGACAGTATCGAAGCCAAGCCAAAACCTAAAATAAATACCCACTCTTGCATATTACGACCAGCAAGGATTATCAGACATACCAGTATTACATTAGCCATCAATTGACCAACGGGCTGAACCCAAAAGACATGATAGGAATGCAATAACCCATTAATAACACCTGTCCAAATATAAATAACAAAAATAACGGCAAAAAAACGTAGCATCAATTGTGCTTGTAAAGCTGCCTCCCCACCCAAGCCCGGTCCCAATAATTGCTGTAATATTTCCGGTTTAGCAACGACAAAAATCACACCCGGCAAAGTAATCAGTACTATGGCAGCTGCCATAGAAAATGCGACCTGCCAACCCTCCTGCTCCTTTCCTCTCGAACTATAATCTGCTATCAGTGGCACCAACACCCCTGTCACCAGTTGACCGAAGAACAATTGAGTACCAAACATCAACAATAAAAATGATATTCGATATGCGTCAATTAAAGCAGTAGAGCCAAATGTGTTAGCTAATGAAATTTCAACAAGAATTCCTGCTAAAGGACTCAACAACGATAGCAAAAAAAGTTTTGAGCTTGCACTGGCGACTGTACCTCTATTTGCCATTTACTTCATACCAATCGGGTAGCATCTGGGTTCTAGTCCAATTTTCTTTCTTACTAACATAATTGGTTGAGGCATTATCATTCCAAATAAATAATTGTATTCTTGTAACACTCAGCAGGAAATCAACGTCGAACAGCCCTACACTTTCCATATAGACTCGTAGCGCCCTGCTATAAATTTTCGATTGCATAAATGGTGATATAACATGCTTACACAGGGGCACAGGACATTTCCCGCGTTAATAATAGTCGATATATATGAAATCAATTCATCTTTTGATGTTTTAAAAGTAGCCAGATGCGCAGACCGCTCTATAAGCTAAACCACTTTACCTCACTCCTACATAGATTCAGTTACAATATCTGTAATTTTCTCATCACCGGCATATATTCATAATCAGGATATAAAGAAGCAGGTTGACGAAAAAGGTCATCTTGCCCTTAAGAAACTTCAAGTTTTTCATTCTAATTGAAGAATCATTACCCATAACAAAAATTTTTCCGACATGCTTGATCCCCTATTATTTTTTAACAAAAATCGTGTGCGATAGACAACACTAATTACCTCAAAAAAGATGCCATCCAATAATAGCTTTATATCCCACCCGATCATCCGTTTCTTCACTGGTTATCCTATCTCAGACTCAACCATCATACGCACTACGTCTTTCATATCATAACCTGCCTTCCATCCCAAAACCTTTTCAGCTTTTTGAGGATTTGCTTTGCTAATAGATAAGTCTGACGGTCGTAACAAATTCGCATCAGTCACAACATAGTCAACCCATTCCATACTAAAACTGTTAAAAGCTGTTTTGACAAACTCTTCTAATGAGTAGCTTTTTCCGGTGGCGATAACAAAATCATCTGGCTCATCCTGTTGCAGCATCTTCCACATAGCCACTACATATTCTGGTGCCCAACCCCAGTCTCGCTCAATAGACATATTTCCTAAATGAAGATGCGCTTGTTTACCTGCAGCAATCTGACGAATAGCTGTAATAATCTTTCGTGTCACGAATCGTTCCGGCCGCAAGGGAGATTCATGATTAAAGAGAATACCTGAACAAGCATACAAACCATATGCTTCGCGATAGTTTACTACTTCCCAAAAAGCCGCTGATTTTGCCACAGCATATGGACTTCTTGGACGAAAAGGCGTGTCTTCAGTGGCAGCTATTCCGCCAGTATCACCAAAGCATTCACTGGAACCCGCGTTATAAAATTTCATCGCTTTTCCTGAAAAGCGAATGGCTTCTAGAAGATTCAATGTACCGACACTGATACTTTCAAGGGTTTCAACTGGCTGCTGAAAAGAGAGGCCAACTGAGCTCTGACCAGCCAAATTATAGATTTCATCTGGCTCGATCTTTATTAATACCTGTAAAACACTCCTGAAATCATTCAGACTCATGGAGTCGTAATGAATATCCTCTCGTATACCCAGCTGTTGTAAATTACGAAAAGACGACATTTGCGCGTCACGAGAAGTACCATACACTTCGTAACCTTTATCTAACAAAAGCTGTGACAAATATGCTCCGTCCTGCCCTGACACACCACAAATTAATGCTTTCTTCACGAGACTCAATCCTGCGTAAATTCTGCCACAAGCCGATGGACTCGCTGCTCAAAATTTGAATACGAAAAATATTCCAAATCCTCCGGAATCATTTTCGACTGTTTGAGGGCTTTTAGAATCCCTTTCTTAATATCCTCAGCATCGTGTGGATCAACTAAAGCACCTAATTTCCCGTGACGAACAGCCTCACGACCGCCATCTATACTGCTAGCAACAACGGGAATACCACATGCTAAGGCTTCAAGAAAAACAAACCCAAATCCTTCACCATAACTTGGCATGACGTAGGCATCGGCAAGTCGATAATAGTCCGGCTTTTCAGACTCTGGAATAAAGCCAGTAAAAACAACATGTTCTCCTACACCAAGTGATATTGTCTTTTTCTGTAGGCGTTCTCGGTCATCCCCAGACCCAATGACCATATAAACAATATCAGGAATCTTTTGAATCAATTCTGGCAATAATTCTATAATCTCATCAAACCCTTTATAACGCTCATCTGCAGACAATCGCCCCAGAGTCATCAAGACAGTCTTATCAGACAGACCATATTGGGAAATCAGCCTGTTATTCTTTTCACCAACTCCATAGTGTTCCATATGAATTGCATTTGGAATTATTAAGCCCTTCTTGTCACTGAGCTTTGTCCATTCTATGAATTTTTCTTTTGTAAGATCACTTATTGAAACAAAGCATGAGATGTTTTTAACAAGTTTATTAATTAATTTACTCTTTGTTGGTTGCCACACGTCGATTCCATAGACAAATAATAAAACAGGCTTCCTTAACCATACCCCCGCTAGATATGCAATGGATAGAAGATTTATATGCCCACACACGATAAAATCAAAATCCGGGTTTTCACGCAAAACTTTCAATACGGCCAATACATATTTAGTTTTCCCGTGTAGCCCGGTCGTCACATAGGTTAAATTATTTGGACGTTCCTCTTGCAAAGAGCCTGGAATTGACCGAGGTACCGCAACGACTTCTGAACAGTCAGGAAAACTACATAGGGCTGTTAAAAGATCTCGATTATATAAAGCAATTCCCCCACGACCACCAAAGGCATCGGGGGTTAAAACCAAAAACCTTTTTCCTTTAAGCATTTTCGTAAACCCTTACCGCCCACTGCCTTAATCCACGCCCAGCTTTCTCACTCAAGTTCTTATCCATAAGCCATTCTCTCACTGGTACGCTGAACCCCGTCTTAGGTTTATTTATTATCTCTTGAGGGAGTGGTTTGTCCAGTGTGGCCGCCATATCTTGTTTGGTTGGTGAGCGTTTTCCTATCAGCATAGGAAGCAATGTACGAAATAGAGTCACATCTACCAAGGGCGCTCGAATCTCCAATGAGTGCGCCATACCTGCCCAATCTGCATCCCGTAACAACTGGCTACGCATATAAAACAACAATTCTAATGATGATATTCTTAATTTTTCGGAACTAATTCCTGATATATTTTCTTCTAATGAAACTAAAGGCTGCAATTCCCTCCAGCCCTCCTTTACCATATCAGCATCTAACACACCAGGAAGCTCCCATGGCATAAACAACCCCCTACGCAATAAGTAAGCACCGCTATAACTGTGCCCATATTCCAAAAGTCCTGCATACTTGGGTGACGTCATATGTTTTAGTATTGGAGCAGAAATCCACCGAAAAGCTTTCCCCATCGCAGGCACGCTGTGGCTCCAGCCAAATAGCTTGACCATTTTTGGAATATCTTTAAAGCTTGGATAACCTCCAAACAATTCATCCCCTCCAACTCCTGATAAAGCAACTTTCATTCCTGCCTCTTTGGCTATTTTACTTACAAAATAGGTATTAACACCATCAATACTTGGCTGGTCCATTGCAGACATAAAAGCATCCATACCTCCTATAAAATCATGCCTTGAAAGAAACGTCGACCTGTGGTGAGTTCCATACTTCTGCGCTACAATAGCTGCCAGTATTGTTTCATCATTATCAGTATTTTTATATTCTTCAAATCCGAGAGTAATGGTCTTCAAATTATTATTATTGGATTCGGCTGCCAATGCTGTCAGAGTTGTTGAATCCAGTCCTGCGGACAGGAACAAACCTACATCCACATCGGCTATCTGGTGGCATTGCACACTATTCTTGATAGCATTACGTAAATGCTCTTGGGTATATTCAGAAATAATTGGTCTTGCCCGTGCCGATTCTTCCACATCAGCTATTTCTTTCGGTAAATTAAAGAATTTATTAGAATATTGCTGGCCTTTCGAGCCTATCCACAGAGTGGTTCCAGCGGGTAATGCACTAATATTTTTGTAAAGAGTGTAAGGTTCCGGCACATATCCCCATAAATAAAATCCGACATGGCCTGCAGGCTGTGGAGCTGTATCAATCCCTCCACCTTTTAACAAAGCTTTAACTTGAGACGCAAACCGAAACGATTGACCATCATCTGAATAATACAGTGGTTTGATTCCAAATGGGTCACGCGCCAGAAACAGGCTATGCTTTTTTTCGTCCCATATAGCAAAAGCATACATACCACGAAGATGTTCAATCATATCTCCGCCATATTCTGCATAAAGATTTAATAAAACTTCGGTATCACTATTCGTGCGAAAAGAATAGCCTCTTATTTTTAAACGATCCCTTAGTTCACGATAATTGTATATCTCTCCATTGAAAACCACATGATAGCCCTCATCCCGTGTCGTCATTGGTTGAGCACCAGCCTCAGTCAAATCAACAATCGAAAGCCTACGGTGAGCAAGTCCAACACATTTACTGGCAGATACCCACAAACCTGAACCATCTGGGCCACGCGAAACCATTGCTTCGCGTATCCGCAATAATTCTTCCGAGTCCACTTGATCCGCAGTATCAGAATAAGAAAAAATGCCGGCAATACCACACATCTCAATCAGTCCTTATTTGCAATGGCGAGGAAATTTTGCGTAAATATTTCATTTGAAGCACCTGTTTCAGAGACCAATGCCATACGGAAAACAGTACGCATAACTTTCCACAAACACCATCGCATCGCACTTTTAGCACCATGCACTATAGGCGTATCTTCGAAACACTTAACGTCAGAAAACCCATATGTAATAAGTAACTGAGAAAGGGATGACTGAGTAAATGCTTGTTCATGAGTGTAATCACCATACCGGACCCTACCGAAAAAAGGTGATGCGGCATTCGGCATATGCAAAATCAATTTCCCTTCTTTACAGAGCACCCTATGCAACTCTTCCACAAGATCCAATAATTCACTTTTTGTCATGTGCTCAATAACGTCAAGCGCTATGATGATATTATATGATTTATCAGCACTTTTTCTTAGCGTTTCCATAAGGCCTTCCTGTCTGACGACATCCCTCAACCCAAGTTTCCAAGCCTCTTCCACTTGCTCAAAAGAGGTATCTACGCCTTCCAACTGATTATATCCCATTTCTTTTGCATAATAGATGAGCGCCCCATGACCACACCCTATCTCCAGCATTCGAGCATCATGATTCTCTGGAAAATGAATACCAATCAACCTGCGCAGATAAGGTGCGCGCACTCTAACCCGCTCCTCTATAGAGCCTGAAAGATGTGCAGTAACATAACGGTCATATAGCCGGTTGCGATAATCTTTACTCAACTTATTTCACTCTTTTCAGAATCTTAAATCAAAATACAGGAAAGGGGTTTCTATCTTAATATTTCTAAAAGTCTTTACGATCCCTGTAAGAGATATTTTCATTACGCTATTACCGGAAACTCATTTTCCCGCTCCATAGCATTCCCATATGTTGTATTTATTAAACAGTTATTAAATAAAAGAGTCCGTTTAACAGAACAACGTTTTTTATTTTCTTTTCGAACAGAGGCTACTAAATATTCGCTGTAACACCCGTCCTGAACACGTGAACACCGCTCCTGATACCATTTGACAGCCTTGCTCAAGCCTGAATCGAAAGTCTCACTTGGCTCCCAACCTGGCTCGTTGCTAATTTTTCTAGTATCAATCGCGTAGCGCTGATCATGACCAGGACGGTCATCAACATAAATAATCAGATTTGCGTGAGGGTTGTGCTCAGAATCTGGTAGAAACTCATCTAACATTGTACAAATACCTTTAACCACATCAAGATTAGTTTTTTCATTGTGACCATCGATATTGTAAGTCTCTCCGACTTGCCCACTTTCCAACACACCCCCCGGTGCGCGTGCATGATCATCCACATAAAGCCAATCCCGCACATTGTCGCCCTTACCATAAACTGGAATGGGCTTGCCTTCTTTTGCGTTGAAGATCACCAATGGAATAAGTTTCTCGGGAAACTGGTAGGGGCCATAGTTATTTGAGCAATTGGTAATAACAATGGGTAAACCATATGCATGATGCCAGGCTCGCACCAAATGGTCAGAGGATGCTTTGCTGGCAGAGTAAGGTGAGCTTGGTTGGTACTGAGACGTTTCAGTGAACAATCCATCTTCCCCCAATGAACCAAATACTTCATTAGTGGAAACATGGTGAAAAATAAATGATTTTTCACCATTACTAGTCGATGTTTGGCAACGCTCCTGCCAATACTGTCGAGCAACTTCGAGTAAAGTATAGGTGCCTACAATATTGGTTTCGATAAACTCTGCTGGGCCATCAATAAATCGATCAACATAACTTTCTGCCGCCAGATGCATGACAGCATCAGGTTTGTGTTCCCTGAATATACGTTCCATTGCTGCCTTGTCGCATATATTGGCACGTTCAAAAAAATAACGTGGATGCCCAGATACCGTCTTGAGGGATTCCAAATTTCCTGCATAAGTAAGCGCATCGACGTTAACAACGGTAACATCCGTTTCATTAATGAACTGCCTTACGACTGCGGAACCTATAAACCCGGCTCCACCGGTTACAACAACGGTATTTATTTTTCGCATGCTGATTCTGTTCTATCTCAATGATTGATTCAAAACACCGGATTTCAATCTACACCAAAATGGTGGGTATATGATTGCTTTCACCCTCTGGAACCCATGTACCAAAACAACGATTATCGGCCGCACGATTATTCATGCCAAACTCTGCTTGCATTTTCTGATTCAAGTTTTTCAACACATCCCACTTGTCTTTCAGATCAAAAAAATCGTTGCTTTCAAATCATTCCTTGTCAGCCCCACTCTTATAATTCTGATTTTTCGCCACGCATACCAAGAATTAGAGGCGCAATCAGATTCTGGTACCTGTTTTCAGTTTCTGCCACTATCGATCACAAAATGGAGATTCCATTTCGATCCCAATATGTATGGTCCGGTTTCAACACCATTGCATAAGTACAACATTCCCTGGCAATTGCCTGAAAGGCTTCCGGATTTTTCACAACCGCACTCCATGCTCTTTTGCTACTCTGTAAATTGGCAATTCCACCCTCAGTACTGCTGAACGTATAACCAGATCAATTTTTTCCCCTTCGCA
>JAADHS010000030.1:0-14893 GCA_013151745.1 Gammaproteobacteria bacterium
GGCTTGTGCCATTGAAATTGGATTGCCACTGACCTTAGGACAAGCAGGAGACATAACCGAAGCTCTAAAAAACTGGGCATCACAGCTCAAACGAACATTTTCAACTATCAACTTAACTCTAGGCTGTGATTGTTTGTTTCGAAAACTGGAAATCATGGAAAACGGCATAGAAAATAATATAGAAAATGAATTGCATAAAGTTAACTTTATAGGCTTTAACACTTATGGTGAACAATACAATGCCATTCATGTTAACCAAACTCTTACCGGCATTGTTTTCGGAACTAAAAATTTTTAAAACCCCGAACCACATCAATTTCGCAATCGATAAGATTCGGGTTACTTTTTACCCGTTCCTTGGGCGCACCCTACCCTATTTTTTTAATATAACTATCTTCCCGGTGCCAATTCATTTGGGTCAATATACACATCGATTAATGTAGGCCCAGGATAGTTACAAATTGCTTGAATATCCAAAGCAGCCATATCAGCAGCAGTATAGACCTCAAAAGCTTGAGCGCCCACCGCTTTGGCAAGCTGACAATAATTTACTGTTGCTAGTTCATAGCTTGTTTCTTCAATATCTGCCAGCTTTTGCCCATGCTTTATCATCCCAAGTTCACTATCATTCAACAAAATAAAAATGATATTGACTTTTTCATAAACTGCCACTGACATTTCCTGACCACTCATTAAAAAGCTACCATCCCCAACAATACAAACCACAGGATGATCTGGATTGCCCATCGCGGTACCCACTGCCGCGCCTATAGCCCAACCCATAGAGGCAAAAGCAAGGCCAGTTCTCAGAACTTCATTACCACAGGCTCTGCTTGTGGCATTAGGGTGAGAATATGGATGTAAATAGTGTGTCGCCCACACAAAGCTGTTTCCTGCATCTGCAAGAAAGCGTGTATTTTCTGGAAATAAACAAGAGAGCTGATACATTAAGTGCTGGGGCTTTATCAAGGAGGCATTATTATTTTTCGAATAACCCTCTTCATCTTCAACGCTGAAATAACGTTTTACATCCCATTGATCTTTATTTTTCAAGCAACGTCGGTCTTGTCCGCTACGCTTGTCATCTTTTCCATGCGAGGGGATTGACCGAAGAAACTGTCCATTTTTATTATTTGTACGCCTTTGTGTACCGCTTCGTCGATCAAAATTGATCACATTAAGCGACGGATTAACTTCATTTTCACCGCCTATAAATCTGACGTTTGACTTCATACGTTGCATCAATCCCTCAAAAATATCCAAAAGGTTGCCACAAACATGCAAACGCGCCATAAATGAACGAGCAAAATATTTTTTCATCGAGTCAATATGTATGGCTTTATCAGATAAAATATTATCTGACCAACCGCAAGTATCAAACTCATTAAAATCGACACCTATGGCAATAATGCGTTCAAGTGAGCGACTCCCTATCAACTTTTTAGCATCAGAATGCCCACCCATGCCAATCATGCCACGAAACTGAGGATGATAACTTTTCGCAATACCTCTACCTTGCAGGGTTGTAATCACAGGAATACGGGTCAGTGCCGCAAATTCAAAAATGGCATCGATAGCCGATGCACTGCGCTTACCAATCAAAATAACGCTGTTTTTTGAATGAACAATTTCATTAAAAATCGCATCAATATCCGAGCCAAGTGTATTGTATAAAGGTTTTTTGCTGATTAAAGATTTTAAGTCGTATACAGAGTTATTATTTTTAGCGACAGCCCAACCAATTTCTCTTGGGATACTGAGGTGAACAGGCCCTGAAACAGCGCCGTATGCTATTGTAATAGCTTGAATGAGCTTACCTTCCAACTGATCTTGATGTGATATTGAAGTGCTATATCGTGTGCATTGCTGAAACATACTAACAATATTTATCCCAGTACATGATGAATCTTGAAGCGCACCCAAACCTAATTTTGGTAATGGCGTTTGTCCTGTAATGACAAGCATAGGTATACACTCTTCATAAGCTGAAGCCACCCCTGTAATAATATTAGTCGCACCTGGACCTACCGTAGTACAACAAACTCCCAACTTCCCTGTCTCCCTTGTATACCCCTCCGCCATGAATGCGGCTCCTGTTTCATGACGCGCAACAATGGCGCGCGGCCCTCCCATTCGCTCACTGCGAGCCAACGCATCGTATAGGGGTTCCATTGCATTACCGGGGACGCCAAAAACATATTCCACGCCAATTTGGTGTAAGTACTCGACAATCAAGTCTGCCGAGTTTTTTTCATGTACAGGGAGAGCAGCTAAATTAGGTATCATATTTTTCAAATCCTTTTAAGCTAATTGATCATTAAATGACTTCTGATGATAAATCTATGGTTTTTACACGGTATTCCTCAGCCAAAAAATCATTCTCCCCAAAATGGTTTTTTTTTAACTCAGAAATTTTGAAAATACAGTTGTACTAATATGAAGACCTACGTGCCATTGCTGGCTATCGGAGGTGTATAAGTGTAGGTGTTTTTGATATGTCCCGCGAAAAGCAGATACTGTTAAGTTTCAATAGTACCCGTGAAAAACCAAAGATGTTTGCGCTGATAGTGTAGCGGATATCTGTCAGAGCACGTCAACCGCCACCGAACGCAAACTCAGTATAGTTGATATTGATGACTTGTATACCACGTAAGTATTATGCTTTAACCTAGAAAACGCAGTTGGACGCGAATGTGCCCCCTCTAAATATTGAGGTATTTTTTTTTCTTAACTGCCCGATATAACTGTAGCACCACTTTAACCTGAAGTATTTTCGCTATAGTTGGAATAAAGACCAGTGAACAGTACCGCCTCTCACGAACAGCTTGAACAACGAATCAATGAACTCGAACGTGAACTTGGCAAACAAAAAAAAATAGCGGCAGCGTTAAAAGAGCGTGTCAAAAAAAGCATTCAGTCTTCCGGCTCCGCTTATTCTTTATTTGAAAGCAATATATTATTGCAAAAACAAATTGAATACCGAACTAAAGATTTAAAAAAAGCCAAAGAATCCGCTGAAATTGCCAACCAGGCTAAAAGTGAATTTTTGGCTAATATTTCTCATGAACTGCGAACACCCATGCATGCAATTTTGAGTTTCTCTGATTTCGGTCTGGAGAAGGCCGATGTTGCTGAGCGAAATAAACTCCACCGTTATTTTGAAAATATTAATACCAGTGGTATACACCTGCTGAAATTGCTTGATGAACTGCTCGACCTTGCCAAGCTAGAAGCGAAAAAAACAGAGCTTGATATTCAAAAACACAATCTGGATCACGCTGTTCATGATGTCATCAAGGAATTTGAAACGTTAGCGCTTGAGAAAAAAATTAATATCCAGTCTCATTTCGAGAGTGTCGATAATACGGCTCATTTTGACAAACTGCGTATTTCACAAGTGATACGCAATCTCTTGTCTAATGCGGTAAAATTTTCGCCAAAAAATGCTTTGATTGAGTTGCGAATCGAATCCTCCAGCATTTCTATCAGTCACAATACCGTTCCCGCCATTATACTCTCCGTTCGCGATCAGGGCATGGGCATTCCTGATAAAGAGATCCATAGTATATTTGATAAGTTCATTCAAAGTAGTTCGACCAAAACGGGAGCTGGCGGAACCGGGCTGGGTTTGGCCATCTGCCTCGAAATTATTAATTTACATCAGGGTCAAATTTGGGCTGAAAATAACCCTGATGTTGGCGCTTGTTTTTATATGAGTATCCCGATAGATCACCCCTAAAAAACCTTATTATAAAAATTAACTAAACAAAGCCTTTAATATAAAAAAGAAGATGATGGACAAACAGGCACCGACTGGCAGCGTGATAATCCACGACATGAATATTTTGCGAATCACAACTAAATTCAGTGCGGCGATGCCTCTCGCCATACCCACACCCAAAACGGCACCGACCAACGTTTGAGTCGTGGAGATGGGCATGCCCGTTCCCGAAGCGAGCACCACCGTTGCCGCCGCCGCAAGCGTCGCACAAAAACCACGACTGGGTGTCAGATCAGTGATTTCAGTGCCCACAGTGGCGATCACTTTGTGCCCATAGGTCACCAGACCAATCACAATGCCTATCGCACCAATAAGTAAAATCCAAATGGGTAAGGCGGATTGTTGGTTAACCATCCCTCCGCTCTCGACAATACTAACGACTGCAGCGACAGGGCCAATGGCATTGGCAACATCATTCGAACCATGAGCAAACGCCATCGCACAGGCTGTCACCATCATCAAAACTGCAAATATTTTTTCAACATTAGCAAAGTGAAAATCTCGATCTGCTTCTGGATCCAACTTGATTTTTCGAATTCGTAACCAACCCACCCAGGTCACAGCTAAGCCACAGAGTAATGCTACGGCATAGCCTTCACCGATAGATAAATCCAGACCAATATGTTTAAAACCCTTGAAAATAGTCACTAATGCGACAATAAAGCCCACTAAAAAAATATAAAATGGAACGTATCGTCGAGCATTTTTAAACGGGTTGTCGGTATTTAAAATCAAACGTTGTACGCTGATAAAAAGCGCATACGCTATCACCCCTGCCACCAATGGAGAAATGATCCAGCTCATCGCAATTTCGCCAATTTTCTCCCATTTTACTGCGCCAATGCCAATGCCAACGGCCGCAAAACCGACAATAGCACCCACAATGGAGTGCGTCGTTGAAACGGGCCAACCAAAACGAGTCGCAATAAAGAGCCAAATTCCCGCAGACAGCAATGAAGCAAGCATACCGTATACTAACAACTCCGGGGTATCTGCTAATAATGCGGTATCCACCATGCCTTTGCGGATGGTGGAGGTCACTTCCCCTCCCGCAAGAAAAGCCCCCGCGAACTCAAAAATGGCGGCAATAATAATCGCTTGTTTAATGGTAACGGCTTTAGAGCCAACAGAGGTTGCCATAGCATTAGCAACATCATTTGCTCCGACACCCCAAGCCATAAACAGACCAAAGGCCACCGCCAGGATTAAAAATATCAGTCCATATTCCATGAGCAGTCTACCTCGCCAACATCAGTTGGAGACGACTGCCCACTCGTTGTGCACGATCCGCTAATTCACCGACCCACTCAGCAATTTTATATAAAAACATGACTTCTACAGGAGGAAGCGTTGTCTCCAGCTTAAATAACGTTGATCTGATATCCACTTGCATTCGATCTGTATCACTCTCGATTTTATCCAGCTCTATCAGCAATGAATCGACTAATTCAACTTCCCCTCCCCGAAAACCAGTTTCAACCAATTCATCTAATTCATGTATCACTTTAGAGGCTTGGGTCGTCGCATCAATGCTGCGCTTCAAAAAGACATCGAATTTTAGCGCCACAGGCTCAGGGAAAACCATTTTGCGACCCAACATCAGGCCGGCAATATCTTTTGCTTTGTTCGCAACGGAATCCTGCATGGCCAGGACTTCGAGCAAGTCCCGGCGCGAGAATGCCAGCATCAAGCCATTAGGAAGATGTAAACGAAGTTTCTTTTTTAGGTCGTCCGCTTCGTTTTCAAATAAGGCGATACGTTTTTGTATACGCTGGGCTTCAGACCAGTCCTGAGCAATGGCCGCGTTGAAAAAAGGTTGTAGTGTTTCCACGCAGACCAACACTTTCGCCATATGCACTTGCAAAGGTTTAACGGGAGACGCACCGAACATTTTACTTATAAAATTGGGTGGCTGCATATTTTAGATTCCAGATAATATTCCATTAAAATAGAAAGTCAATTGCGATAAATTTGCTTTGCTCAGACTTGAAAATCATCCCAAGCTAATAATTAGCCGACGTATTATACCCGATTTTTACTGAAGTATTCATTGAAAAACACCAAACGAAAATCGCGCCACATTGCGTAAAATAAAAATCTACCGAGATATACCCATTAGGTGATAGCTCGTGCAAATGTGCCTGAGGTTCGGTTTTTCTGATTGACGACTGCATGGATACAGAAAATGAGGTGCAGATGCACACGCTAACATCGACAGCATAACGTCATGGGCATAGAAGGAAGGAAATATAAAGAATGGTGGGTCATGTAGGATTTGAACCTACGACCAATGGATTAAAAGTCCACTGCTCTACCAACTGAGCTAATGACCCATTTTTATGTACAAAATCCAAACAGGCAATACACTGTACTGGAAAGCGCGTTATTCTAACCTAATCCAGAGTGGAATGCTATATCTAAAATCGTTGCAAAGTGATGACCGGGGAAAATGGCTCGGTTCGAACATAGCGCTCCCTCAGTTTAGCCTGAAAAACAAATAATATAATGCTTTTTCGACTTATATCCTTAAACCACCTCGTTGCGTCTCGTCTTTATCTTACTACATACGCCCTTTCTTATCGACTACGCACGTCCAGCCAGTCTCTCGCACGATCCCCCATCAGATTGACGGATAAAACAATCATCATTAACACCAAACCCGGCGCAATAACCATATGAGGCGCGACTAACATATATCGTGTCCCATCTCGTATCATGCTCCCCCAAGAGGCTTCGGGAGGCTGCACCCCCAAACCCAGATAGGACAAGCCCGCTTCGGAGATAATGACGCCCGCCACCGCAAAAGTACTTTCAACAATTAACGGCGCAGTAATCAAGGGAATCAAATGCACGCGAATAATTTTAAATCGGCCAACCCCTAATGCCACAGCAGCCTGTACGTGTTCACGATGTTTTAACGATAAAACTTGTGCACGAGATAAACGGGCAAAGCCAACCCAACCGACAACACTGAGGGCAATAATCACATTATCGATACCCGGACCCAGAATACCCGCCAAAGCAATAGCCAGTAATATGCCGGGGAAAGCCAGCAAAATATCAATAATACGGACAATAAAATGATCGACCCATCCGCCTGTGTAAGCACTGAAAGTACCCACCATCGTTCCTACAACCAACGATAAGCTCACCACCCAAAGTGCCACCAGAAATGAAGTTTGTGCGCCCATAATCAAGCGATCCAGAACAGGACGACCCAAATCATCATAGCCCAACCAGGCCCCCGGCTCAGGTGGTGCCAATATTTTATTGAGTTCAATTTCATTGGGATGCAGCGGTAGCAAGCTGCCCGTCAGTGCCAACAGAGCCCATAAAACAATAATACCTATAGAAAAAAACTTAAGCATTATTGTGCTGTTTCCTGACCCAGACGAATACGCGGATCCAACCATCCGTAGACGATATCCGTCAGGGTATTAATCAACACGTAGGCCATGCTAATAAATAATACACAGGCTTGTAATACCGGATAATCACGTCGGTGAATAGATTCTATAGTCAATTGTCCGAGGCCCGGCCATGAAAAAACCATTTCGGTAATGACTGCACCGCCCAGCAAGGTGCCTAACTGCAAACCAATCAAAGTCACCACAGGTAACAAAGCATTACGTAAACCGTGACGAATGATCACCAGACCTTCAGGTAAGCCTTTTGCTCTCGCGGTACGAATATAGTCTTCACCCAGAACCTCAAGCAAAGTCGCCCGAATCATGCGTGATAAAATAGCAGCCATTGCGGTACCCAAGGTAATCGCAGGCAAGACCAAAGAAGACCAACCTTCTCGTCCACTGACAGGAAACCAACCCAAACCGATTGAAAATAATAAAATCAAAATGGGACCCATCCAGAAATTGGGTATGGAAACCCCAATCAGTGAAAAACCCATTGCGCCATAATCCCAACGTGTGCCTTGCTTTAAAGCGGCGATCGTCCCTAAAGGAAAGGCAATAACAACGGCAATAAACAAGCCTGCTAAAGCCAGTTCAACGGTGGCCGGTATCCGCTCAACTAACATATCGACTATCGGTTGTTTAGAATAAAGAGAATGACCAAAATCAAAATGTAACAATTGATTAAAAAAGGAAAATAATTGCGTTAATAAAGGCTGATCCAAACCTAGTGATTGACGCAATGCTTCGCGATCAGCCGGATTCGCCGATTCGCCTAACATGACTTCTACGGGGTCACCCGGCACCAGGTGGATTAAAAAAAACACCAGGCACGACACACCAATCATCACCAACACCGCGCTGGCAAGTTGTGACAACAGGTAGCGAATCATTATTTTATATCCACCTTGATACCAGTCTGTATCAAATCAAATAAAATCACAATATCACTATTACGCATTCGTAAACAGCCATGCGAACCCACCATTCCCATTTTTTCTGAATCGGGTGTGCCATGAATATAGATATAACGCTGCATAGAATCGACCTGGCCCAGCCGATTTAAACCGGGCTGCAGCCCACTTAACCAGAGTATACGGGTCAATATCCAATCGCGCGCGGGAAAAGCTTGGCCCAATTCTGGACAATAAATTTCCCCTGTTGGGCGACGCCCAATAAATACCGAATTGAAAGCACAGCCTGCACCTATTTTAGCTCGTATAATATGCCGACCCCGGGGCGTGCATTCGCTGCCCTTTTGCTCACCCGCACCCTTTTTTGCCGATGAAATAAACGCGTCAAAAACCGACTGGCCTTGATGCACAAGCTGCAAGTGTTGTCTGTTCAAATCAACATTGATTTGTTGTTCCATCACCCTACCCTTAATTTAATCGGTAAACCTGCTCAAGACCATCATAGTTTCCATCCTGAGCCAAGGTATAACCCTTAATGTCAGGCTGTGAAATAAAGACATTATCTTCATACCATAAGGGTATGTAAGGCAAGTGCTGCCATAAATAATATTGTAATCTGGCATAGTATTCCGCTTGCTCTTTCTGAGTACTGGCCTGATCCGCCAGATCAATGAATTGATCGGCTTGTTGATCATCAAAACGACCTCTATTTGCACCCGCTGGAGGAATGGATGCGCTGTGAAAGGCATAGCGAAAAATATCGGGGTTTTTTATCCCCACCCAGCTTAAACTAAACATTTGAAATCGCCCTGCTTTGATATCGCCATAGAACGTACCCCAATCATAGGTTTTCAAAATCACGTCGATGCCGACTTCAGCCAATTGCTGCTGCACAATCGTAGCTAAACGAATACGAAAGGGATCACTAGACGTTTTGTATTCGACTGAAGGTCGGTTTGTTGATGAATAACCTGCGTCTTGCAAAAAACGTCGAGCGGCAGCGGGGTCATAAATATAACCCGGAATGTTGCTCGCACCTGCCCAATGGTCGGGCTTGAGAATGGCATTGGCCAGGGTTGCGGCGCCACCAAACACATATTTGATGATCGTTTCTCTGTCTAAAGCATAAGCGATCGCTTTACGTACCTTTTCTTGACCCACGACGGGGTCTTCTATATTAAAACCAAGATAAGAAAAACGAGTGCCGCCAATCGTTGAGACTTGTAATTTTTCTTTTTCCAATAAATAGGCTACCAGCTCTGGCTGCAAATCATTTTGGATCATATCAAGTTCTCGACGCATCATCTTTAAAACACGAACGGTTGGATCTTTCACTTTCAAAAATTCAAACAGGGCTCCATCGCGACGGCGTTCCAACAACAATTTTCCGGATTCAGGCCAAGCTTTAAATTGAAAAGACCCACTGCCTATAGGCTGACGATTAAACACATGTTCATTAAGCAATTGTTCTTTTGGCAATATACCAAGAAGCAAACGCCCTGGAAACATTAAGTCCTTGTGATGCAGATGAAAATCCAGAGTTTTTTCATCCATTATTGTCATGGACGTGATCATGCTCAATGAAGCACGATGTGGAGAACCGATCTTAGGATCCAACACGGATTCATACGTTGCTTTTACATCAGCCATAGTCAACGTTTGCTGATTGTGAAACAGTGCATTGCGATTCAAAAAAAAACGATAATGCTGGTCTGTCAAGCGCTGCCAGGTCGCTATACCGGGAATGGGCTGCATGTCCACATCGAACTCGACCAAGCGCTGATAGAGCAGGCGATTCATTCGGGTCGATGTCGCGTCCGTGGCAAATCGTGGATCCAGCGTAATCGGCGCACTGGCTAAGCCAAAACGAAAACCGGAATGTTCCGTTTTTTGTGTACAACCGAGCAATAACGCCAATACCAAAAAAACCCAAACTGACTTCATACCCATACCTTACCAGCTTTTGTAAGGATGTTTGACAAGGCAAACATTATAATAACGAGGGTCATGAGAAACTTCGTCGCCCACCCAACTTGGCAAATCAAACCGTTCATTTTCAGCAGACAGTTCTATTTCGGCAACAACAAGTCCGTCATTATCGCCCTCAAATACATCTATTTCCCAAGTATGTCCAGCATAGTTCACAAAAAATCGCCGTTTTTCTATCACCGCGCCTAAACTAAAGGCATTCAGCATTTCATGACCTTCAGACAAAGGGATTTCATACTCATATTCATGGCGGCAAAGACCCAACTTTGCACTCTTTATATTTAAAAAAGCTTTATCTTTTTCTACCCGAACCCGAATAGAGCACGCTTCGATCTCGTTAAGATAACCTTGTCGATAATCAACATAACGGGATGCCTGAGACTTCCAACTGTCATTTTTGACTAAAAATTTACGTTCTATTTCAATACCCATTGCAGAATACTGCCATCATTCCGGATAAATATCAAAAATACACTTCAGTCTCAACCGCCACGGATATAACGTAGCGAAAGTCGTAGTCACCACTTCAAAGAGGCCATTCATAACAACAAACACATAAAACAAACCCATTCAACGATCACCGGCACATTAAAAAATTTTAGGAATAAAGCGATATTTGACTTTTTTCATATAAGCTCGGTATTCAGAAAATTTTTTCAAATGCCGCTCTTCGGTAAAAGCCCGCAAAACATAAATAACACCCCACATCAAATAACCATAAATATATTTTAATGCCCAAAATTTCTTATAAAATACCGATTGAATAAACCAATAAAGCAATTTAAAAACCACCCCGGGATGTCTGATCTTGGCATACAGCCCTCGGGTCTGTAGTTTTTTAAATGTAATATTGGCAACCGAAGGCCCTAATGAAACCGTCGCATAAATATGCACCGCCAGTACCAGGGCTTCAACAAATTTGAGGGCCATAAAAAAATTAGAATTTGCATACAACAAGTCCTGAGGATTATCGGTCATTAAACCCGGCGCCCAAGGAAAAAGAGAAGAAGTGGCCATGTTAAGTGGTGCATAACAGCTCAAACACACAAGCCAACCCGTCGCATTTAAATCAATTGAGCGGCTTCGGTTTTCCAACCACCGGGATTCGAGGCAATAGGCCAAACTGGAATTAGTAATATCCAGCATCCATAAAAATGCAATAAACAAATACAATAAAGATAAAAACTGATGACTGTTGATATTGTGATCCATCAGATTAAGTGATGAACTCAAAACCCAGAATACTTGTATAACCAGTATAGGAATAAAATACATCCTCATCACTAAAGTCAATAAAACTTTTTTATTATAGGTATTATTGAATATGTAAAATGGATTTTTTCCTCGAATCGTACGCAAACAAAAATGTTTTACCATATAAATTAAACGAACCGCCGGATCATAATAATCTTCCTTTCGAGAAGATCTGAGTATCAGGGTTAAAATAAAATAAGGGAATCCAAGATAAAGCATCCCGTGCAATAACTGCTGAAAAAAAAGCGCATTCGCTGAAAATTGATTAGAAGAATAATAAGGAGCATGGCTATAGAACAGTGCGCCTAAATAAATAACAAGCAGCCATACCACATAACGTGCAATCGCTTGATTAAATAATTTAACCCACTTAATAGAGCGCAATATTTTATAATCGCCACCAAATTTAAGTTGATTTTTGAAATTAATCGCAGCATAACAAACAGCTAACAACAATAACGGTAGTAAAAAAAGATTTTCTTTAAGCTCAGTTAAATAAAAAATTAAAATACTTGAAAATGCCGCAAGACTAGTCGATGTCACATAGGTATATGGAGAAAAATTTTTTATCATGTCCTACTTGTCTAGGAAAAATGCTATAGCTGATTATTAATTAGACGTATCACTTCCTTTGCGCTACGCGCTACGGAAAGAGACGGAAAAGGGAGGTCGCTATCGCCTTTCAAAGCCAACCAACGTTGTACTAAACGTTTTAGCTGGTGCCTTTGTGTTACCGTATAATGATGCTTCGCAAGCAATTGAGCGATCATCTTGTTTTCTCGTGCCAAAGGAAAAAGACGGCTGGAGTGCACCTGTAACTGATTTGTTAATTGCTCAATTTCATTTAATTTTTCAGTCAATAGTGTTTCTATCCCTGCGCCAGTTACGATACTCTCTGGTTGTTGACGATTATCAGAAATAACCTTATAACAGTGTATCAGATCAACATAAGCCACACGCATGGCCATGCTGAAAAACCCCGCCGCCTCCATATCGTAAACAGCAGGAGTAGGATAGTCTGTTGAAGATTGATCGACCGTAATCATATCCACCGTTTGAATCGAAGTACTAAAAGTAAAGCCTGGATACCAAACCTGATCATTATTACAGGATGTGATTTTATGCGCCAAAGTGGAGGCGCCCAACGCCAACGTGCGCTGCCCCGCAACACCCACATTGAGCCAACAAGACGTTTTTTCCGGATTAAATGTCGCCGCCAGATAAGCCACCCCTGCCCCTGCAGCAACACGACCTATACCCGTGATAATCAAGACCTGCTGATCATTTCGGTATAAGCGAAAAGGTGCATTTTCAATAGCAAGCGCCTTTAATTTGAAACGAGCGATCAATGGCCTGGCTTCCGCCCGCAAAGCCACTATAAAAAAAAACATAGCATTTTCCATTTAGAGTACATAAGACACTTCATTCTCAAGCGTCACGATATTGTGTTAGTAGTGTATTATAAAAATGAACTTCATCTGTTTTATGTCGTTTTTCCGCGCCCTTGATATAGACTTTTATTTTTTTAATTAACATTTCAATTGCCACCTCCCTATCAACTTTATCTAGTTTTTGTTCAGATAACAATCGATGTAAAGACTGAATACGGAAGCGATCCATACCCCAATATTTTTTTGATAGCTGGTCATCATGCCCACCATAGCGATGAATCAATGCTTGCTCAACCAACAAAACAGGGTGATGTAAACATATTCTTAACCATAAATCATAGTCTTCACATGCCGGTAATTTTTCGTCAAAATAGCCCACAGAGTCAATTAAACTTTTATGTAACATCACCGTAGAAGGCGATAAAGCGCAAAGTGGCAAACAAGCCTGAAAAATCATCCCTCCTTTTTTTTGATGCTTTTTCATTGGGTTGAGATGCCGCCCATTTTTAAACCAAATTTCATTGGAATGCACCAATTTATAATTGTAACCCTTTTGACTCGCTTGTATCAGAGCCGCGCTTTGCGCTTCTAATTTATGCGGCAACCACTCATCATCCGAATCAAGAAAAGCCAACCAATTTCCCGACGCTTTTTTTATTCCCTTGTTTCTCGCCGCGCTGACACCCAGATTTTTTTTATGTTGGAGAGTAATCACATCGGGGAACTGTGTCCGCAGCATCGAAGCGGTGCCATCACTAGAGGCATCATCTACAACGATAATTTCATGTGCGACCCGGGTTTGCAAGAACACCGAATTCAAGGCTCGTAATAATAATGTTTTCCGATTATATGTAGGAATAATCACCGATATTTGAAACACCGAACTTCTCCTAATTAATCTCACAAACAAAAATAACATCTCTAGCCAATATACCCGTAGTGATTAAGATTCTTCAACTGGTATTCAACATTGATCCAAAAAAGCATTGGCCTATTTGAAAATAAAACCGAAAATAATTTGTCGCCGGAGCGGGGATTTTCGCGCTTAATGACTGGCTCGGGTTAGTCTTTTTCATCCAGCAAACCGGTGCTCTCGGGTTGGGGGTTCACCACGCGCATGACCTTCCTTATTCGTCGATGGCCGCAAACACCGGCGCTAAACCTGGGTCGATGCCCAGATAAAAGATTTTAAAAAGCGCGTATTTACGGGCGATGATCGGGTAAGTGGCGATCAGGGTTTTCATTCGTTTTGGTTCAGTGAAAATAGTAGCAGCATAAACATTAAAATCGTTTTCAACGCCGGTTTCGCCATAATGACTCAGCAAGCCTCGCTGAAATAGCACTTCTTCGGGAGGGGGCGGGGCATCAAGATGATCACTAATAAACATCCAATAAAACAATGGGTCATCATCCCCCTTGTAGCGAAAGCCCTCGCCAGCGGCCTGACGCCAGGCCCGTTCGTCAAAGTTGTAATGCTGCATCAGGATCGAGCTGAACTCGTGGTGGAATGTTTTTTTGATCCTGATAGCTGATCTTTGTTTGATCGGATTGCTGACTGTACCGACCACGTACAAGCTGCTTAGCTCACGGCTATAGGTGCCACTGGCGGCAGCCCCATGAAGGGTCATAGTGTCGAGGCAATAAATATGGGAGAGGTGTTGGCGAATGAGTGCCGGGGCATAGCGCTCAATCTCAGGCTTGAGAATGCGCACAAAGCGGGTGAAATCGGCGCCTTCGCCAGTGGCTACGATTTTGGTGCTGGTGTCTACGGGCTGCCCGTCATGTACTATTGTTACTGTCATGTCCCCGGTATCGTCATCGAGCCAGCTAGGCGGGTAGTCGGCGGGCGCTAAATCGGCGCGCAAACGCACGCCGTAGTCGTTTTCAAGTTGCGCCAGGTCTTGCTCCAGCCAGAGGTAACGATCGAGTGTTTCTTTCGCTCTGACGTACTGCTTCTCCACCCCGTCCAGGTTGGCGAAAAGGAGCAGCAGCATCAGGAAGAGCCCGAGGCGAAGCAGCCATTGAGCGGGGGTGAGCGCGCTTAATAGCGGGCTTGGGTTAGTCTTCTTCATCGAGCAAGCCGGTGCTGTCGGGTTGCGTCATGGCCGGTGCGGCGAAGAACCCGGTTGTAGCTGCCGATAAACGGCCCCATAA
>JAADHS010000030.1:14944-15799 GCA_013151745.1 Gammaproteobacteria bacterium
AAAAGAGGCGGGGTCGTTGAGCACCCCGCCCGCGACGGGTACAAAGTCTTCAGCGACGGTGGCAGCCGTCAGCGCCACCGCACCAACAGTCAAGGCGACCATCCCAACGGTCGCCGCTAATTGTATCCAAACCGTGTCTTCTGGTGTGACAGGCTTACTCTTCGTTGCCCCTTCGGATGCGTTAACTACGACTACCTTATCTTCTAGAAGCACGCCTTTTTCCCACGTCACTTCAATCTCAATCCCGATTTTCTCACCGACAAAGGTGTGGCTGTCGATTTTGCCTTTCACCAGGTCCTGGGTCATGCTGCCGACCAAGGCGGGTTTCCCCTGGGCATTCGTCTCGAATGCGAGCGAGACGCTGGGGTGGTTGGGCAGGTTGGATTGGGTGGTGAATTTGTTACTGAGTTTGACGGTTTTGGTCTTGGCGTTAAAGTCTAATGTGGTTTCGCTGAACAGTTTGCCAGCAGCATTCTCAGCGAAGTACTTGGCTGACCCCTTTAAACTGTCTAAACCTTGCACCGTGATTGCCGGTGATGCCTCACTGCTATGCAGCAACAAGGTGCCGTTGGCGCGCATGACAATACGGAACATACCGCTTTTAACTTCGCGGATGGGAATTTTCCCGAGGTCGAATTCGAAAAACGGCGGTTGAACCTTTTTTGCCGGGGTGTGGGCGATTTGCTCATTGTTGGACTGGCGTTGACGCAGGCGATGGACTTGTGTGTTGTGTTGGGAATTTTTTTCGTGATTGGCTCGGTTATCACAAATGTTGCGTATGACCTTTTTGAGCCCCTGTTCGCCGAGTTTAGCTGCCAGTTTTTTATCCGGAATAATGAGTTTCTGGCCAATCAG
>JAADHS010000003.1 GCA_013151745.1 Gammaproteobacteria bacterium
AAACATGTATATTTTTAAGGAAATCATGAAATGCACCCTTTCAGGGCGTATACGTATAAAAAGTGGATTGCTTGTAGGGTTGAGGTATGCTGTGTATAGCATTAATTCGGTATTCTATTTTACGTTATCGGAATAGCCTTTGAATGTTGTGTTATAACGTTGTATTGGTTGGATATATTAGAAAAATCGTTATTTCAACATAATGGTTGTGGTTTTAGGGGGTGCAGGGGCTGGTATTTTACTACTCATGTATAGCTGGAAAATAACCCTGTATCGACTAGATTAGGGGGGAGAGCTTTTGCTTTTTGGGCAGGAACGAGAATAAAGCGAAAGACAAAAGGGGAAATGGATGTCGGATAAAGTTATTTTATTGGTTGAAGATAACCCGGATGATGAGGCTCTGACTCTGCGAGCCTTGAAAAAAAATAATATTCTTAATGAAGTGGTTGTGGCGCACGATGGCGAAGAAGCCTTGGAATATTTGTTTGGCACTGGAAAATATGAGGGGCGTGACACCAGTATTCAGCCCCAGGTAATTTTACTGGACCTGCAATTACCAAAAATCAACGGGCTTGAAGTGCTTAAACGTTTACGCGCGGACAAGCGCACGATGCTGCAACCTGTGGTGATTCTCACCACCTCCAGTGAAGAAATGGACGTTATCGCCAGTTATGAAAACGGAGCCAATAGCTATACCCGTAAGCCAGTGGATTTCAATCAATTCATTGAAGCGGTAAAGCAGCTTGGTTTGTATTGGCTGGTATTGAATGAAGCACCTGTAAAGCGAGGGGGCGAGGGGGAAGTTGAGTATGACGGTGTCGCTGCGGGTTCTCCTTGTTGAAGACTCTGAAAATGATGCCATGTTACTCAAGAGAGAGTTACAGCGGGCAGAATATGAGCCGATTGTGCTGCGGGTCGATAGTGGTGAGTCAATGCTGCTAGCCTTGCAAAATCAAAATTGGGATATCGTTGTCACTGATCATAATATTCCCGGTTTTAGTTCTGAAGAGGCCATTGAAATCGCGCTGAAATGTAAACCGGATATTCCCATTATTATTGTTTCCGGCAGCATTGGTGAAGACATTGCTGTGGCGGCCATGAAAATGGGCGCACACGATTATATTATGAAGGACAACCTTAAGCGCCTTGTGCCCGCCATTGAACGGGAGTTGCGCGAAGCGGAAATGCGGCGCTCTCACCGGCTTGCGGAAGCAACGATTCATCATCTTGCCTATCATGACCAGTTGACCGGTTTGGTTAATCGTAATGAATTTGACCGACATCTCAATAATGCCCTGGATTCCGCCAAGTGCAATAATATTTCGCACGTATTGCTGTATCTGGACCTGGATCAATTCAAAGTGATCAATGATACCTGTGGCCATCAGGCCGGTGATGAATTATTAAGTCAGTTAGCATTGTTGTTGCGGGAAGAGGTGCGTGGCAATGATATTCTGGCACGCCTGGGGGGGGATGAGTTTGGCTTGTTGCTGGAAAACTGTCCACTGGATAAGGCAAAGGTGATTGCTGAAGACCTGCGGGAACTCGTCAGTGATTTTCGTTTTGTCTGGCGTGATAAAAGTTTCAGCATTGGTGTCAGTATCGGTATGGCTAAAATTACCAAAGATGCACAAGGCGCTGATGAAGTGCTGGGTGCCGCTGACATAGCCTGCTATGCGGCGAAAGACATGGGGCGTGACCGAGTGCATGTGTACAAGGATGATGATTCAGAATTGTTGCGGCGACAAACTGAAATGCAATGGGTTTCCCGTATAAAAGATGCGCTGGAGGAGGGTCGGTTTGTGTTGCATCAGCAACAAATGCGTTCGCTCAGTCGCCTTAATGGTACGGTCCAGTGCGCTGAGTTTTTGGTGCGTATGCTGGATGAACAAGACAATATTATTATGCCGGGTGCCTTTATTCCGGCCGCAGAACGTTACGGCATCATGCCCTTGCTGGATCGTTGGGTGGTGCGTTCCGCTATCGCCTATTTGGCCGGTAATTTGTCAGAAAATGAAAAAAAAGACAGCATATTTTTCATTAATCTTTCGGGAGGGTCACTCAGTGATAACGACTTTTCGACCTATATCCGACAACAAATCACACACTACAATATTCCGCCCGAACTATTATGTTTTGAAATTACCGAAACGGCAGCGATATCGAACTTGAGAGAGGCGGTTAAGTTTATCAATGAAGTACGCAGCTTCGGCTGCCAGTTTGCGCTGGATGATTTTGGCTCCGGCTTGAGTTCTTTTTCCTATCTTAAAACACTGCCCGTAGATTATTTGAAAATAGATGGTTCATTTGTGCGTGATATTGAAATTGACCCAATGAATTTCGCAATTGTGCAGGCAATCAATGAAATTGGTCATGTTGCTGGTTTGCACACCATTGCAGAATTTGTTGAGAATGAAAAAACCTTGGAAAGCCTGCGTGGGATTGGTGTTGATTTTGTACAAGGTTATTGCATTGCTCATCCGTTGGCAGTGCGTTCGAGAGTTACGGTCTAGCCCGGCAGTATGGCAGACCGGAGAGGGGCAGCAAGGTGAGCGGCTGATCTTCCTTTGCTGTGGGAAGAAGACCGACGTAACAAACTACTCGCAATACTGCTCAAATCAGTCACAATTTCCCCATCTTTTTCTGCGCCATTTTTTGCCTCCTCAATATGATGACGGTTGTGCAATAAATAACCGCCACATTCTAGCTTTAATGAGAGCAGAACCTGCGCATTCTTGTATAAAAAACCAAAAAAACGTTTGGCTGTTGCCTTGGTTTGTGCGCCGAGTATGATGACATAAATGGTGAAATCAGTGTTTATTGAGGCGATAAATGCTAACTGCTCATAGGCAATGCGTACGCCGCTCAATGAGGCTTGTACAGCGATGAGCAAGCAATCACTTTTTAGTGTCAGAGTGGTTGACGGTGATAATACGGGGATCAAACAATAATCAGGCAAGTCGATTCCTGCGCCATCTTCGAGAGTGTTTAATGTAGGCGTTATATTGTTTGCCAGCACAGAACGATGATGAGAAGCAGCCAGACAATTTTCAATTTTTAATACCATGCTGCTGCTGTTTTGGCAATTAAGGGTGTGGCTTAATTCATAGGCAATATAGTCATCATTTCTTGAGCCCAGTAATACCGGAATAATAGTGGTATTTTTCCAAATTGGCAGATGCTCATTCGTATCGCTGAGAAAATAATGACTGATTTGGGCAAGGCGATGCTTTGAAAGTGAGGTATTGCTTTTAGCATGTGCATGATTAGAGGTTATTTTTAACATGGTGTAGATCCATTATGTTATTGCTTAGGAA
>JAADHS010000198.1 GCA_013151745.1 Gammaproteobacteria bacterium
GTGCCGGACAGCGAACTGGTGCGTGTTGCCTCTGACCACTTGCCACTTATTGTCGAGCTTCGTCTTCCTGGTGGGGTTCAGTGTTAGCGCTTCGCTGCGCTGCTCGGCTGCACCGATTCACCGAAAAACCCTGACAAGCCAACGCTTCAACTCCAGTGGCAGATTCCGGGTGGTGGCAAGATGGGGCGGAAACCCTGTGTTGGTATTATGAGTAAGGATGACACCCGGATCAGGAATGGATACGATGAGAACGATGCTGTGAAGGATCGCCTATTGGCACAATAGGCCGACGCGGCCTGTCACTCAATAGTATGGAAGCTGACCATTGAACTGTTAGCCAACAGGAAAGAAATGACGGATACAGCAGAAATAGCAGAGCCGCTATCTGGCGACAAACTATATCAACAAAGAGCACGAAAAGCTTTGCCTCTGCTGGTAAGGCAGGCAAGGGCATCAACGCCAATAACATATGAAGATTTGGCGCATGAGTTGAATATGCCAAATCCTAGGAATCTGAATTATGTGCTAGGTAGTATCGGGCAAACCTTGCTTAACCTATCTAAGCACTGGAATATCAATATTCCCCCAATTCAGTGTTTGGTCGTGAACAAAAACACCCGGTTGCCTGGTGAAGGTGTTGGCTGGTTTATAACTGATCTTTCGCACTATAAAAAGTTATCAAATAAGCAGCGCAGACAGTTGGTAAATGCTGAGCTGCAAAAAATCTATGCATTTGACAAATGGTCAGATGTATTGAATACATTAGGTTTAAATACGGATCAAAGTGATTTTAAGAAACTAAATAAAAAGGCCAGCCAACTTAAAGGTGGCGGAGAAGGACCTGAACATAAAAAGTTAAAGACGTTTGTCGCAAATAATCCACAAATTTTTGGGCTTCCTTCTTCATCTGGACCTGGAGAAAAAGAACACTCATTACCGTCAGGCGATTCGCTTGATGTGTTCTTTGTTCATCGAAAAGAGCATATTGGTATTGAGGTTAAACCACATATTTCAGATTCTGCTGATATTACGCGGGGATTATATCAATGCGTCAAGTATCAGGCCGTGCTTGAGGCTAGGCAAGCAGCAAATGGCGAACCGCAGAATGTACGAACAATTCTAGTTCTTGGTGGTGAGCTTCCAGATGAGTTAGTACCACTAAAAAATGTTCTTGGCATTGAGGTATACGAGAAAGTTAATGCACATAATGGCTAACAATACACTCGGACGCAAACTACGCTTCGTTTGCGCCGCACAGCTTGATCGTTGAGGCTGTAGAAAAACCTCCGATTTAGAAAATTATTTATTAGAGAAGGCACCAGGGCTTAAGGTAATCATTTTGACGGTTCTATTAAGGAATGCAGAAATAAGTCTCATACAGGTTTATATGAACGCATGAACAATTCCTTTTGCGGGCCAGACCAGAGAAAATCAGGTTGTTGAGAAAAGCTGTAAAAATATAGTTTTTCAGAGTTTTTCTACAGCCTCGTTAGCTTATAAAATCGAGGAATGATAATTGGCTGAAAATACAGGTGGGGTATTGTCATATTGGAACCTTAAAGAGTTTGCTTGTAGCAAATCTCCAAAATCAATTACTGAATATCCACTATTCACTGATGCACATATTACTGGAGAACTTAAAGAAGGCCTTGAGCCATACTGTTTTATAAATATGATTGCAACAAACCACAATCCTGGTGATGTTCAAGAAAGTATAATATTGCGAATCGGTTGGTACATTAATGATAATCGGACATTTGATGTAAAAACAGAAGCGTCAAAATACCACGGTGGCGGCCTAACAGATGAAATTGCTGCTCTTGTTTCATTAAAATTAGGCATCCGATTAAAGGCTGGAGATGAAACAAGAATATTTGATGGCTATAGCAAAGATCCTCTAGGTACTCCTCGCGCCTCAATTACACAGCCACCTAAACTAATGCTTAGAAAAAATCAGTTAATTCTTCCTAGTGTTTTTAAAAAAGTAAACTTATCAGAACTTGCCGAGTTGCAATCACTTAAAAATATTCATGAAGATCAATATGTAGCACTGATTAGAGCAGCTAGGTTATATCAAGATGCTCTTTGGGTTGTTGAGAGTGAACCAGCATTAGCATGGATAATGCTCATATCAGCTATTGAGGTAGCAGCAAACCAACAATCATTAGAAGATGCTACCCCAGAAGAAAAACTTAAAGAACTTAAACCTGAGTTAGCGAAACTACTTACAGAAGCCGGTGGTAATAAACTATTATCAGAAGTTGCAAATCAAATAACATCAAGCTTAGGTGCTACAAACAAGTTTATTAAGTTTTGCCAGAAGTTTATGCCTGATCCACCTGCAGAGAGGCCGCCAGAATGGGCACAAGTTAGGTGGTCAAAAAAGAATTTAAGGAAAATACTCAATAAACTTTATGAGTATCGATCTAATGCGCTTCACGGGGGTACGCCTTTTCCTGAGCCTATGTGCAGACCTCCTGAGAATATTTCTAAAGAACATTGTTTTACAGAAAGAGGCAGCACAGGTTTGGCAACTCATATTCTAGGAGGTAGTTGGGAATCAAAGGATATACCTATTAATCTTAATACATTCAATTACATGGTTAATGGTATTTTAAATAAATGGTGGAAATCATTGGTAAATCAAAGCTAACCAGCCTGTAGAAAAAGTCGATTCAGAACCATGCATGTTATTGGCACGTCCGTTTGAGTAGAGTTTCTTGCCCGCCGGACAAATACAGGTATGGGTTGCTTCACCAAAGCTGGCGGCACTGAGCAGGATGACTTCGGTCTCCTCGGTGATCTCCTCTTGGCGCAGGGCTTGCATTGTCGCGCCAGCTCCGCCGACTTGTCGTCGAGATGTTTCATCGCTCCATCCAGGTGTGCCACACGATGGTGGTTTTCCTCCATGAGCGGCGGGTGTAGAAAGGATGGCGGCTTGTGCAGAAGATCTTGAAAGGGCGGCAACAGCTTTTGCATCACGATGCCGTTTTCGCCGCCGTGATAGAGACAAAAAATGGTGAGTACACTCATCACCTGATTGGGCAGGGACGTGACTTCTTCCACTACACTGGCACCCTCGATCGAAGTCGTCACGCGCGTATCTCCCTTCTTGCTCCGCTGTGATTGAAGTGGCTCACCGTGCAGAGAAACGGTTCAGGTCGATAGGGTGAGGTTTATTTTGCGGTTACGATACATTTGAATATGAGAAAAGTATTTACCGCTGGTGCGAAACCAGGACGCGGAAGGTCGATCAGCGATTTTTATGTATCGCCTCTGTCATCATGGAATGATGCCAGCATCTTATTGAATAACTGGGCAGTTGGCTCCCAGTTACCCATCATGGCTTGTGTCCCTGCATTTGCGTATGCGATTCCATCGGGTCGCGGACGAAGTTGAACAAATGGAGGCAATCCGTAGCGCATAGCGACATAGTTGGCCCACAAGCGGGCTATTCGTCCGTTGCCATTGGCGAATGGATGAATCCGAACCCATTCAGCGTGCACCCATCCACAGACGTCCAGCACTGCTTTAAGGGTATTGGCGCCAGGTAATTGTCCGGCTGGGATCAACTCATCAAGCCGCTCCAGGACTCGACGAAGGCGCTGTTCGAAGTGTGATAGCTCAGTGAGTACTTCGGCTGGTGAAACACCCTGGTGCTCACCAATACGCACGCCGATATCCTGGAGACCCTGCTCACCGCGAAACTTTCCAACGAAGCGCTGTTCTGGTACACGAAGACCCGCCATGATCGAGGTGTGCCAGGTTTTGGCATCATTGATACCGGGCGTGTTCCTTGAGACGGTATGGTCCCGAACAGCACGAAGAGTGTTAATAAGATTTTGCTGCAGTTTGGGACTATTCGCGTCCCAATCAGGCATCGCCAAGCAATTCCCGAATCTCGGCCTGTGTGTCTGTCAGGGTAGTATCGGGAATACCTTCGAGAGGGTCTTG
>JAADHS010000210.1 GCA_013151745.1 Gammaproteobacteria bacterium
TTTCGAACTTTGATTTTATAAAATTGTGCTTGTCTATGCAGACAATATTGCTCGTGCTCGCTACCGCACGCCTTGTGTAAACCGCAAAGCACGACAATGCTCTTAATTACTACATTTCGTATCCTTTAAACTATTTTCAAGTTTATACGAATACTATTTCTTTACCGATAATGCAAATGCTTTTTATAATGCACATGGCATCCTTTAAGCTACTTTCAAATTTTTGTATATGTTGTTTGTTTACCTATATTGTAAAGCTTTCATGACCTTGCTCTGATGCTCTTTTATTTTTTGGCGCTAACATCCATATATACAGAAGCTACTCTATTCAAGCTACACAGAATCTCTCTATTCCAATACACATAGATTCTGTGTATAATTTTTAAATAAAACATGATTTGTTTAAATTTTTGTTCAAAATACCAGAATGTAGCGCATGAATCAAACCGCAGTCCTAGCCAAAGATCCCATTGAAAAGTTTTGGGATAAATACATTCAACTCCTTGTTAAAAAAGGAATTAAAAACCACACCATTCGCTTTCATGTCATTTGGGCTGAGCGATACATCAAGACGTTTCCAGATAAAAAACTGGCCAATCATGCTCCAGGTGACATCACATCATACTTTTCAGAATTAGACAGAAAAGGAACCTTGAATAATGGCCAGATAAACCAAACGATCACGGCACTAAAGGCGCTTTTCTATCTTGTAAACCCGATATGCTTTAAAACAACGGACTGGGATTCCTTCAAAAAACCATTCACCAACCACGTTGGCCTTAAAGAGGTGAAACAGCATCACAACACCCCGCCCTTCCCTAAATCAGCCACGCTTGATCAGATACGTAAAGACCACCACGCACTCATTACCGCATTAAACTCTGAAATTCGCCGACGCAACTATTCGATTCGAACTGAACAAGCCTACGAACTATGGGTGGTGAAGTTTATTGATTTCTCAGACAATCGCCCTCCCAAAGAGCTTGAAGCAGCCGACATCACTCGCTATTTAGAGTACCTGGCCGTCAAAAGAAACGTCGCGGCCAGTACTCAAAATCAGGCGTTGAACGCTTTAAGCTTTTTTTACAAGAACATACTCGATAAACCCTTGGGTGAACTGGATAACTTTTCTCGTGCAAAAAAGCCTAAAAGATTACCGACCGTACTAACAAAAGTTGAAATTTCCCAACTGCTCAAGAACCTTTCCGGCACTCACAGCCTGATGGCATCCCTACTCTATGGCACAGGAATGCGGCTCATGGAGTGTGTTCGCCTGCGTGTTCAAGATGTTGATTTTGAATACCAGCAAATTATCATTCGTAATGGCAAAGGTCTCAAAGACCGAGTGGTGCCACTGCCAACAAGTTTGACCGAGCCATTAAAAGAGCGACTTGTCACAACAAAGGCTCGTCATCAGGAAGATCTGGAAAACAATCTAGGCGACACATACCTGCCTAATGCGCTCTCAATCAAATATCCAAATGCCGCCAAAGAGTGGAAATGGCAATACGTTTTTCCAAGCGGCCAACTCTCTGTTGACCCTCGTTCAAACAGGGTACGTCGCCACCATATCCATGAAAATGGTCTGCAAAAATCAATCAAAAAAGCATCCGATAAAGCGGCGTTAACAAAACGAGTCAATTGCCATGCATTGCGCCACAGTTTCGCGACGCATTTACTGGAATCAGGTTATGACATCCGTACCGTACAAGAGCTACTTGGCCATGCCGATGTTTCCACCACAATGATATACACCCATGTATTAAACAAGGGTGGGCGCGGAGTGGTCAGCCCATTGGATGGCTTATAGTTTTTATACTAATAATTCAGCAAAAGTTCTGTCTGCTCAGTGCCATTTTCTGCCTTTTGTCAAATTTTGTCAGCAGCAAAATTTGGCTGCCGGTTTTGCCGATAATATGCCTACAATTATAGGGTCTTCTGAAGAATCTATGGGTAAAATATTTTGCATCACGTTGAGTCTCAGTCCATGATGGTCGTTACGACGCCATCACCAAAAAATAGGAGACCCACAATGCGAGAACATATGAAACAAGATGTTGCGGCCTATGTGAAATATATCGTCGGTCAATTATGAAAGTTCTCAATTTAATGTCTTTTGTTTAGATTGACCAGTACAGTAACCGATAAACCAAAATAATGAATCCGACCCGGACAGTGCCCAACCCTATTATTGATAACCTTCAGTTTATTAATAATCCGTTTAAACAAAACAATTTTTCCGCTGCAGCCTACCTGGAAGAAAAAACCCCAGAGATGGATCTTGATCTTGAATACGCACTCAAATTTCTCTATAGCTATAATGGCAGTACGGCCACCTTTAATAGCTACCGGCGAGAAATCGAGAGGTTATTACAATGGGGTTGGCGTATTGAAAAACGTTCCGTTATACGCTTGAAACGTGAAGACATTGAAGCGTTTATTCAGTTTTGTACTCATCCTCCTACGACATGGATTGGCACCAAAAATGTTTCACGTTTCAAAAACAAAAATGGCGAACGTATTGTTAACAAAGATTGGCGACCTTTTGTCATCACGGTGTCCAAGTCAGAATTCAGAGCAGGGGCTGAAGCTAACCCCAAACAATACTGTCCCTCTCAATCTGCAATCAAATCGACTTTTACGGTGTTGTCATCATTTTACGTCTATCTCATGCAAGAACATTGTGTAGAATCTAATCCTGTTGCTTTAATCAAACAAAAAAACAAGTTTGTTCGCAAAGACCAGATCAAACCCTTAGTCAGACGCATCAGTACACTGCAATGGGATTACGTACTCGAAACAGCAGAATTAATGGCCACAGAAACACCTGAGGAACATGAACGAACACTTTTTATTATGACTTGCCTTTTTGCTATGTACCTGCGAATTTCGGAGCTTGTTGCTGACGAACGTTCGACACCCGTGATGGGAGATTTCTACCAGGATAATGACAAAAACTGGTGGTTTAGTGTCACCGGTAAAGGCAATAAAAACCGTACCGTAACGGTCTGTAACGATATGTTAATATCCTTGAAACGATACCGAATATTTTTAGGGCTATCGCCTCTACCCGCTGTAAATGATCAAATTCCACTTATTTCAAAAATAAAAGGAAATGGCCCGATGACGAGTACGCGTCAAATTAGAAGAATCGTACAAGATTGTTTTGATGCTTCTTTTCAAAAAATGAAGGACGATGGCCTTGAAGAGGATGCTTTAGACCTGAAAACAGCAACAGTTCACTGGCTCCGCCATACGGGTATATCAGAGGATGTAAAATTTCGTCCGAGAGAACACGTTCGAGATGATGCTGGACATGCCAGCATGGCAACCACAGACCGCTATATTGATTCGGATTTACGAGAAAGACATGAATCTGGAAGAAAAAAACGGGTTAAAGATGTCAGTTAACACAGACATCTGAATAAGCCTGAAAAAAGCGAAGTGCGTCACACTTTGTCGCTTATATTCTTAATGTCGGGTGCTATTGACCGTAAATTAGTTTAACTAATTTGCTTAAGGTTATGGCATGAATAAATTAACTGTAGATGGTGTCCTCTTTGTTGCTCTCATGGTGTTCTCGCTAAACAGCCTTGCCTGTGACCCGGGTCTTCGTGACCGAATAAAAATGACTCTTGCCAATGCGATTGCTTTGCAGGGTATAAATGAAAATACCCAGCTTTATAATATGAACACAGGGGGTTGTGAACATACGGGGCTGATCAGCGCCCAGCAAGATGTGAGAAAATTTGTACCGCAAGATGAAATTTCTCTCGGTACATACAATTTTTCTCGTCTAGAGGGTATTGATTCTATGACGGCATTAAAAAAAATTTATAAAATAAATTAAAATAAAGAAGAAATTATGGTACATTTATATACTTGATATAAACTCTCGGATATTGATTAAAGGTATAGAAAATGAATGTAGATCAACACATCAAAGTTGCTCAATGGCACCTGGAACAAGCTCGCATGCATGCTACAAAGGATGGATATAGTTGTGGTTGTCCAGCAAATGAGCATGACCAAAAAGCAATTGATGCCATAGAATCAGGAAAAGTTGAAGAAGAAGTTGCTTGTGCAGCCCCTTCCAAATAAGCTTTTATCTGCATAATAATAAACCCACAACATAGTGGGTTTATCTGTTTTACGCCTACCTAATAATGTTCTAATTTTTTCCTTTTCTAATATTCCCTCAAGTCTTTTGCCAGCACAACGATATACTGTAAGCATGGTATAAACTGTAAGAAAAATTATTTTGAAATATTGCAAATCAACACGTTTAGGGGAAAACACGACATGGAGGGGCAAGCATCTAATATTGAAGACCTCTTAGCTTCGATAAAAGCAAGCTATGTTGTCGAGGTACCAGAAAAATGTGATCTGATGGAGCAATGTATTTTAGAACTCCGAAACAAACAGGGTTTTGATGTAGCATTTGACGACATCTATCGCCAAGTACACAATATGAAAGGGGCGACGGGAACACATGGGCTGGATATACTGAGTACTATTTGCCATCGTTTTGAAGATCTACTGAATATTATTGATCATAATTATTCAAATATCAACGAATCAAAAATAGATGACGCCCTAAAATATATTGATTTAATTCGTGAAACCGTGTTGGATCTAGATACGGAACGCTATGATCCGAATAAAATAAAACAGAAATTACGATCCATAGAAAAACCTTCGATTAAACTCATCAGCAAGGGTTTGTTTGTCGATCAGTCCCGCATCAGTGTACGCTATTGTTCGGAAAGTTTATCTGATCTACCTGTAAAACTCACTGTCGCTGCAAATGGAATGGAAGCACTACAGAGATTATTAACCGATGACTTTGATTTCCTGATCACCAGTAAAGAACTCGCATTGTTAAATGGTATCGCGCTCATCAGTGCTTTGCGATCTTCAGAAACCAAAAATGAAAAAATCAAAACGGTTTTGATCACCTCCAAAACGAATATCAAACTGCCCTACCCTAATATGGTAGATTACATCATTAAAAAGGACTTCGCTATGGCGAAGTCCTTACATGAGGTTGTTTCCGTTATTTGTAAAAAGACATAACAACGCTATAATTTGTTCCATTCCTTAGCGGGAACCTCTGGCATCTTGCCACCTTTGTTGAACTTCTGATTTAAACAATTTCAAACTGACTAGAAAACCTTGTTCTTTGATTGCTTGCCAATCGGCTATAATTTCTTTTTTGGCACGTTCAAGATGCTCATGATGATAATCTGTTTTTGCCAGCACCCCAACCTGCTGCATTTCAGCTAAGCCAGAGTCTCTGGCATGCTCTTGAAAGCCTTCATTTTTCCAGAAAAAAGCACCGGGCATGGTGGTTGGAATAACAAGGACATAAAACAGCGCTCGACCCACCGTCGCCGCAGCTAAAATAAATACGACAGTAAGCAACCAGAGTAGTAAATTTATAGCGGCAGAAAATTCGACAACGGCTAGCAAAGCCATCATTTGTATCGCAATCAGAAAAACAATATTACGTGCATAATAGGTTTTGCCAAACTGTGAGCTTTGTACTTGGTGTGCTGCCGCACCCTCCCCGCCTTGCTGATTTAACTCTTTTGCATGCGCATACAGTCCCATCGCCTCGATACTCAAACCGATGACGATTAAAGCAGAGAGTATTGACAGAAGCGGTAAAACAGGCTCACCTATAACAAATAAAGCCGGGGCAAAAAACAAGCCTACGGCAATGGCACCTAAGCTGATAACGCTACCATAAAATGAAGTGAGCACTTGCCAATGATCCCAGTAGGGACGGGCTTTAATCCGGTAAATATTCTGCATAGCATAAATGAAGATCAATCCAGCTATCATAGCAAACAGGCCGAAAGTCACCCCCATACCCGAACTAAATCCAGCATGTAACCCGGGAATCCATCCATTAATAAATATAATATAAGCGGCAAACAAACCGAAAAACACCGACAGAGAGGCCACTTCTCGACTCACGGGTGAATATCTTAAATTGTTAAATGCCCGATAAAAACGATGAGGTTTACCCAAATGCATAGTTGAAATAAACAAGGCGAAACACTGAAGCAAAAATAAACAAACCAATGTGACACCCACTAATACCGGACTGGCAGATTGAGTTAATATTTCCAGACCAAATAAAGGCCCCAACAACAGAATTAAAAAGGCACCGAGCACAGTTTGAGAAATAAGCGTGAATAAAACCAGAGGGTCTTCTCGAGAACGCAGCTTGCTTAAGCTCCACTGCATTGCTTTGTGTTTTCGCAGCCCAGGTTTTACTTTATATTCTCCCCCGCCCTGCTCATCTTGTTGATAGCGAATAGGTGCGGTATCCGGTCGCGTCATTTCTTTAGGTAAGGTTTTATTTTGTTGAAAACGTATATTTGGATTCGTGATGCTCGTATCAGGGAATCCTGGAATATGAGTGGCAGCCTGTTCTCTATTTTCGGGTATGGCTTCAATGATGCCAAAATCCAGAGCACCGCCTAAACAAGCCGCAGCACAAGCCGGTTTAAGCCCCACTTCAAGACGGTCAACACACATATTACATTTTGAAACCTGCCCTTCTACGGGGTCAAGTTGTGGTGCATTATAGGGACACACCCAGGTACAGTAGCCGCAACCAAAACAAATATCCGGATCTTGCAATACCGCGCCATATTCAGCGAATTTGGTATAGGCTCGGGTCGGACAACCCTTTAAACAAACCGGGTCGTCACAATGGTTACAGGCCATCGAAATATTCATCCGCTTATAGGCAGGATAACTGCCCCCTTCAAGATAACCGACTGACCGAAAACTAATATGTGCGGGCAATTGATTTTTTTCACTACAGGCGGCTTCGCAAGCATGGCAAGCAATACAATTGTCGGCGGTAAAATGGAAACCATGTTGTTTGTAACGATTAGGGTTATCACCAATACTCGCATCACCATTAACATTAAGGCTCTGACCCGCAAGCTCAGCGTGGTCATCGGTTAAACTGATGCGTTTGCCATATTTATTTTTTTTTGGTGTGGACGCGTCAGGAATAAAAGCGTAATCGGGCTCGTCTTGGCGTACTTCAAACATAATGCATCCTTTAAAAAGTACGTGCGGCGTTATTAACAATAGCGGCTGCGTCTTGTTCTGTTATGACTTCGATATGGACAGCACATTGTTTAAATGCAGGTTGACGCGAATAAGGATCCAGCAAGCCCAAACTGACACGATTAACACATTCATGAAAGTGGAATGGAATGAAGACCATATTGTGCGGCACACGATGTGTGCACTGAACCAATACCGTTGCATCTCCCCGCCTTGAGGTGAGTCTGGCGTAAGTCATATGCTCTATACCCAGTTCTTTAGCAGCATCCGGATTCATTTCCATATACGGGGTCGGACTGTATTTATTTTGATTGCCAATTTTTCCGGTACGCGTCCGCGTATGGAAGTGCTCAACCACTCGCCCACTGTTCAACCAAAAAGGGTAATCTTCATCTGGCGTTTCATTATTATCAATAAAATTAAGTGGAATCAGTTTGGCTTTGCCATCAGGATGGTTATATTTGCCATCGCTATAGACCCTCGCATGACCGCTTTCATCGCCTTCAGGCATGGGCCATTGTATTCCTCTGGCCGCTTCAATTTTATCGTAATCCATGCCTGACATATCGAGGAAACGACCTTTGGACAAGCTTTTCATTTCCTCGAAAACATCGGCTGCTTTTTCGGGAAACTTGATTTTTTCGGCTTGTTTAAAGCGCTTTGCCATTTGATTGAAAATCCATAAATCTGCTTTGGCGTCTGCCGGTGGATCAATGACATTACGAACTAAATTAACACGACGTTCGGTATTGGTCATGACCCCCGTTTTTTCTGCCCACAGACCCGCAGGTAAAAAAACATTGGCATATTCTGTCGTTTCGACATCACGGTAGGCATCTTGAACCACCAAAAACTCAAGTCGTTCAAAAGTTTTTCTAATGCGTGCCGTATTGGGCATAGACGTCATCGGGTTGGTTGCAACCAACCACAAACCTTTAATTTGTCCTGTTTCTATCGCCGGGAAAATATCAGTTTGTGCTAAACCGCGTTTTTTTGGAAAAAATTCAGGGTCTATACCCCAAAATTTTGCGATTTCATCTCGATGCTCTGCATTTTCCAGAGCACGATAGCCGGGGAGTCCTGAGCAAGAAGACCACTCCCGTGTCCCCATCGCATTACACTGGCCAGTAATAGACAGTGATGTCCCGCCTGGCTTGCCAATATTGCCGGTGATTAAATTAAGACTGTTGATGCCGACAACACCATCTGAGCCATGAGTACTTTGATTAATACCCATGGTCCAGATACTCATCGCGGCATTGGCTTTGGCATAGAGCCGCGCAACGTTTCTGATGGTATCTTCATCAATACCACAAATACGCGATGCAGATACGGGGTCATAGTGTTTTACGGTTTCATAAAAATCTGCAAAACCACTGGTATGCGCTTCTATATAGGCTCGATCTTCTAACCCTTCTTCGAGAATGACATAGGCTAAGCTATTCAACAATACGACATCCGTTCCTGGCGTAATGGTCAAATGCATATCGGCAAACTGAGCTAACATGGTGACTCGGGGATCCACAACGATGAGCGGAAACTGCCGCTTTTCTCTAGCCTCACGCATCCGCCAATAAATAATAGGATGTTGCTCAGGTAAGTTAGAACCAAAAGCAATCAAACAATCGGTGTGCTCAAAATCTTCATAGCATCCGGGCGGGCCATCTGAACCAAATGAGCGTTTATAACCTGAAACGGCAGAGGCCATGCATAAGGTGGTATTGCCATCATAATTATTAGTACCAATCACGCCTCGGGTCAGCTTGCCCAAGGTATAGAATTCTTCGGTGAGTAATTGACCCGTAGAGACAATAGCAAAACTGTCCCGGCCATATTTTTTCTGGATACGCTGGATTTCAGAAGCGGTTTTATCCAATGCCTTATCCCAAAAGGTTTCCTGATAGGGCTGATGTATTTTTTCTCGCATCAGCGGCACGGTGCCACGGCCTTCAGATTGAAACAATTCGTGCTCAAAGATCCCTTTTATACACAGTTTCCCCTGATTAACCTCAGCGCCACCGACGCCGCGCCCGGTGACCGCCTCTCCTTTTTTGTTCAGACCCACTTCAATAGAACATCCAGTTGAACAATAGCCACAGGTCGTATATCGCCACTCGACAACATCTTGAGTGGGTAAGATAATTGGGTTTTTCTTAGCACGGCCAAATAACATGATCGTTACCTTCTAATCACAGTTCGATATAAATAATATTGGATTCTACTTTTACCGGGATGTGTCCGGCACAACCTTCGTCTGGGGCAATGGCTTCACCACTCTTCAGGTCAATTTTCCATTGATGTAAAGGGCAAGTCACTGTTGCATCATGGACGATACCCTGAGAGAGCGGCCCACCAAGATGGGGACAGCGATCTGCCAAAGCAAAAACATCGTCATTGCTGGTACGAAAGACCGCGATATCACCCTCTTCAGTTTGCACCAAGCGTGACGCGCGTTGAGGAATGTCCTGGATGTTACCAATTTCATGCCAAGTGCTCATTATTTAGCCGCTTCCTTTTTGATGACTTTGATGGGGGCATACTCATAAGCCTCTACCCCTTCAGAGGCGCGTTCTGCCCAAGGATCAATTTGTGAGTACTGTTGAGACACGAGAAATCGTTCGTTTAATGCTTGGCGATCTTGCTCATTGTCATTAATTATTTTTTTGATAGAGGCCAGTCCGACACGCTCAATCCAGGGGGCGGTACGTTCTAGATAATGCGCTTCTTCACGATAGAGTTGCAAAAAAGCGCCACAGTATTCTTTGACTTCTTCTTCCGTTGCAACTTTAGTCAGCAAATCGGTTGCGCGTACTTTCACACCACCATTGCCGCCGACATGCAGCTCATAGCCTGAATCAACACAGACCACGCCAAAATCTTTTATCGTCGCTTCTGCACAGTTTCTCGGACATCCTGATACGGCCATTTTATATTTGTGCGGTGTCCAGGAACCCCAGGTCAACTTTTCCAGATCAACCCCCAGGCTGATCGATTGTTGAGTACCAAAGCGACACCATTCCTGGCCCACACAGGTTTTTACAGTGCGCAGAGATTTGCCATAAGCATGGCCAGAGACCATACCCGCTTTATTTAAGTCGGCCCACATCGGAGGTAAATCTGCTTTTTTAACGCCAAGCAGATCGATACGTTGCCCTCCCGTGACTTTAACCGTAGGTACCTTGTATTTGTCTGCTATATCTGCAATGGCGCGGAGTTCGTCAGGATTAGTGATGCCCCCCCACATCCTTGGAATTACCGAATAAGTCCCATCTTTTTGTATATTGGCGTGAACACGTTCATTAATAAAACGGGATTGTGGATCATCTTTTGCTTCTGCGGGCCAGGCAGCAAGAACATAATAATTGAGTGCTGGCCGACACGATGCACAACCATCCGGCGTTTGCCAATCAAAAAAATCACGAACCGCTTCAATTGAGGTTAATTTCTGCTTGCGAATACCGGCACGAACTTCATCATGTGTGTGATCGGTACATTTACAGACCGGTTTTTCTGTTGGTGTCGCCGAATAGTCGCCACCTAATGTCGCCACAAGAAGCTGCTCAACCAGACCCGTACAAGAGCCACAAGAGCTGGCTGCTTTGGTATGTGATTTAACCTCGTCAAGCGTAAAGAGTCCTTTATCAACAATCGCCTTGGTAATTTCACCTTTACCGATGCCATTACAGCCACAGACTTCCATGTCATCGCTCATCGCCGCTGCTGCATTTTGACCGCCATGACCAGCATCACCAATGTGGTGTTGCCCGAGCATGAGTTGATCACGAATTTCAGAAATATCAGTATTGTCTTTCATCATCTGGAAATACCAGGACCCATCTACGGTATCGCCATATAAAACAGCGCCTGCTATTTTGTCATCTTTAATCACTACTTTTTTATAAATACCACGGGATTGATCTTGAACAATGATTTCCTCTGTGCTGTCATCACCGTTAAAGTTACCTGCAGAAAAGAGATCTATGCCAGTAACTTTCAGTTTGGTCGAGGGTGTTGAGCCTTCGTAACGTGCATAGCCCAGGTTAGCCAAGTGATTGGCACAAACTTTCCCCATTTCAAACAAGGGTGCGACCAAGCCATAGGTTTCATTGCGGTGCTGCACACACTCGCCTACGGCGTAAATCCTAGGATCATACGTTTGCATGGTATCGTTAATAACAACACCACGCTCGCAATGAATACCACTCGCTTTTGCCAGTTCAATATTAGGTCGAATACCAACCGCCATAACAACCAGATCCGCGTCAATCTCTTCACCGCCTTTAAAACGAACCCCCGTCACCCGTTCTGCCCCTAAAATCGATTCCGTTTGCGCTTCCATCTTGAAGTTGAGACCTTTTTCTTGTAACTGATGTTTAAGCAATGCGGCGGCAGGTTTATCGAGCTGGCGTTCCATCAGGCTGTCGAGTAAATGGACAACGGTCACATCCATACCTTGAGTACGTAAACCATAGGCGGCTTCCAGACCTAACAGACCACCACCAATCACCACTGCATTTTTATATTGACCTGCCGCCTCTAACATCGCTTCTACATCATGGATATCTCTAAAGGTGATGACCCCATTAAGATTTTTACCGGGAATTGGAATAATAAAAGGATGAGACCCTGTCGCAAGTAGTAAACGATCATAAGCGGCAGTGGTCCCATCCGCAGCGATAACCTTACGGTTAATTCGATCAATTTGGGTGATTTCTTTGCCCGTATGTAGAGTTATATTGTTGTCTTCATACCACGAAATATCATTAAGCATGATATCGTCAATGGTTTTTTCTCTAGCTAAAACAGGAGATAAAAGAATTCGATTGTAATTACCGTAAGGTTCATTACCAAATACAGTGATATCGTACGTGTCTGGTGCCAGCTTGAGTAGCTCTTCGAGAGTACGTACACCTGCCATCCCATTGCCCACTAATACTAATTTTTCTTTCATATACCCTGCCAGTTTTTAAAAAGTGTGTTCCTTAGGAGAACGAGACCAGGAATACCTGACTATAAAGCTTTAAGCAGAAAACGTGCCGAAACAAAGTCAAGAAGATAAATGCACCATAAACTATTGTTATTCAACATTTACAAAACATGCTCAGCCCTAGATGTGATGAAACCTAAAAACAACCGACGCGCTTTCGTGGTGCGCTTTTTGAGTTAAAAATGACTAATATAGTGCGTCTAGTGCGTCACTTTATTCCCGAAGAATACGCACACTATACCCGTAGCGATTGAGATTTAGGTGTCAATGTGCGTTCAATTCATTTCATAGCAAAGCAAAGCTTCCGCGTCCCTGCTCACGCTCATTACCTACATCCCTGTAGGCAAGGCAAAAGACGAGGTGTAGCCCGTACTGCGAGAAATTTTAACGCCGCCATGGAATGAAGAGGACGTGCATTTATACCTAAATCTCAATCGTCACGGGCATCATAGTGACTTAACGCATTACGTGCGTATTTTGTGCTTTTTACCCATTAAGCTCGATTAGATTTTACAAGCGTACTTAAGCATTAATAATACTTGAATCAATTTTTTCTGCCGCATCCAACCAATCCTGTTCAGAGCTTCCACCTTTGAATCCACGGCTTTCTGCAATAAAATAAGCCGCTGTTGCAATCATTTGATGGCGTTCTTTAGAAGTACAAACCGGAACGGGCTTCTTTTTTGTTGCGCCTACTTTCAATGTTTTTGTTTTTTTTGCTGCTGTTTTTTGAGCAACATTTTTTTTAGACGTGGTTTTTGCCACTGTTTTTCGTCGTATGGGCTTTTTAGCTGACGTCGTACCGCTTGATGTTCCTTTGCTTCCAGTCATTTGTTTTCTCCTTATTTCGAAACAAGACAAATAAAAGCTAAATTCGAGGCCAAAGTAGGTAGAGTGATTATGCAAAGATACCCAGATTTACCAGGCCAACCCCAAACATTGCTTTATATTTCTAACTTTTCGTTCTTTCCATTGTTACTGTGCTGACCTGTAAGAGCCTAAGCAAGGAACGAGAGTGTGGAAGTCTGTTAGTCAATCGAATGGTTCACGATTCACCTTCTTTCGCCTTGCTATGTAAATTAAATTTGACGACTCCCTACTCGCGAAAGTGTAGCAAATTTTTATAAAATTACTACCGTTATTTGATCCATCAGGACTGTCGCTAATCAGCAAGTATTAGTGTAATCTTTACGTTCCATAGACTATTAAACGAGGAGAGATTAATGTTTACTTGCGTCAGGTATCGTAACACGTCGATTATAGTCGGTTTATTCGCCATCCTGTTAGGAGTAGGAGGATGCGCGACCAAACAAGCAACAACCTCGCAATCGACTGAAGCGGAACCTCAAACAACCTCTCAGAAAACACCCATTGCCGCTGAGCTTGCAGTGCCACCGATGTCCGAAGTCATTGAATTGTTTATTCAGCATCCTCATACCGTCTTTCAATTGGCAACTCAGTCCCACTCTATGTATGTTGGAGGCGAATTAACCGCTCAATTTGATGAGCAAAAAGAACAACTCAACATCGTTGCCGACGATGAGAGTCTCACCTGCCAATATTCTAGAGCAGGAAATTTGACTCCGCCTCATGCTGATGCAAAAAAGAAAGCCATAAAAATTCACCATAAAAAATGTGAAACCCTAGTAAAAACACTATACAACGCTTTAAATGAGTAGTTTTTTAAATATTTTAAAGCGATATTAACCGGTGCCGATAATGGCTTAAGGAGTACTGCTTGAGAGTGAGCTTAAGCATGCGTTCCATCCATCTCATGGTCAGGTCAACAGCATACAACACACCATGAAATGCATGAGACACACAACGACATACCTTAAGTCTCAATCACAATCATTGCAAACAACTTAGGGGGCAGATAAAGGGGTGGCTGGATGAATAACAAGGATGGTGAACAAAGCCTGCTAAGCCAAGGGCTTGCTAATGTCTTAGCTGAACTTGTAAGCAACATTGGAGTTGCACGTGCACATACAGCTCAAGAAATTGAGGAATTATCTGATAAGTTTTGCGTGATGAGCATGAATATCAATAAGATACAGGAATTATCTCAAGAACTTATTCAAGTTACCTCTATTAAATCAACGGAAGAAACACAAAAATCAGCTCAGCAACTTCACAATCAGCTACAAAATTATAATCAGGATATTGGGCAAGACATCCAAACCATCATGATGACACTACAATTTCAAGACCGAGTGAATCAAATTCTGCAACAGGTTGAAGAAAATTTGACTGATTTAAGTGCCCAGAAGGAAACGGTGGATTGGCAGCAGGTACTGGCTCAGACTACTGAGACCTTTCAACGGTTTGACGGAGGCTGGACAAGACATGCAAAAAGTAACGAAGAAAAAGAGCCTGTTCTTTTTTAACTTATGCCGCAACCTTTGATGTCATTACCTCCTGCATTGCCACTGTGGTGCAAACCTAAAAAACCGTTGGATCACGAAAGTCCGCACAATATCTTGCACTATACGCCCTGAAAGAAGTGCCCTTGGGGTGCGCCCTGAAAGAAGTGCCCTTGGGACACATTCGCATCTCTACCCATGGCGTTATGAATTTAGGTGTTAGCACGCACATCTGCACCTCATTTTTGGCTTTTATTCAATCAAAAAAACTCAACTTAGCCCACTAGGTCTACGTTTTTTCGTTTTTTCTCAATCAGAAAAACCAAATATAAGACACATTTGCACGCGCTAACACCTAAATTCATAACGCCATGGGTATAGCTGCGTTTCCTACGGTTTAAACAACTTTTCTACTTCCATTGCTGGTAGCGGCAAGCTGATGAAATAACCTTGCACCAAATCACAAGCTAGTCGACGTAGCAATGTAAGTTGTCCGCTTGTCTCCACGCCTTCGGCAATCACTTTCATACCCAGCTTATGCCCCATCGTGATAATGGCGTCTACCAAAGCGACATCGTCCTGATTATCAGGTAAACCACGCACAAAAGATTGATCAATTTTTAATACATCAAAGGGAAATTTTTTCAAATAACTCAGCGAGGAATAACCGGTGCCGAAATCATCCAGCGCCAATCGAATCCCCAGATCATGTAAACGATGGAGCAGGGCAATATTTCGTTCCGTGTCATTCAATAACAAATTTTCGGTGATCTCCAATTCCAGGTTACGAGCTGGCAGGCCGGTGGTATCGAGAGCGTGTTGCACCACTTTCAGCAGGCCAGGCTGCTGCAATTGTCGCGCCGACAAATTGACCGCCACGGTGAAATCGCCATACCCGATATCCAGCCAAGATTTTGCCTGCGCGCAGGCCTGCTCCAGTACCCAACTGCCAATGGGTATAATTAAACCGTTTTCCTCGGCCAGGCTGATAAAATCACTCGGCATGATAGCGCCATGTTGCGGGTGATGCCAGCGTAACAATACTTCCATACCGCTGACCACACCCCGTTGCGCATCTTGCTGAACCTGATAAAAGGGAATAAGCTCATTGCCCGCCAAGGCTTCGTGAAGATCGTTTTCCAGAATCAAGCGGCGTTTGGCATCGGTGTTCATACTTTGGGAATAAAAACGATAATCGTTACGACCCGCTGTTTTGGCACAATACATGGCACTGTCAGCATTTTTCATCAAGCGCTCAGGTGTTTCTCCATCACCGGGGAAAACTGCAATACCGATGCTTGAGGAGAGGTGAAGTGTTTGACCGGCGATCTCGAAAGGACGACGAAAGGCAGAGACGATTTTATCCGCTATTTTTTCTACAGCCGGACGTTTTTTTATGCTGGGCAACAACACGGTAAACTCGTCGCCACCTATGCGAGCCACGGTATCTTCCTGGCGTACGGTATCATTCAACCGTTTTGCTGCTGCTTGCAAAAGTTGGTCACCCATATCGTGCCCCAGGCTGTCATTGATCACCTTAAATCGATCCAAATCGACAAATAGCACGGCCAGCGAACAAGCATTGCGTTCCGCCTGAACCAATGCTTGTTCAAGGCGGTCTTGAAACAAGCGGCGATTCGGCAAAGCCGTCAAGGCATCATGATAGGCCTGATATTCAATGCACGCCTCACGTTCTTTCTGTTCGCTGATATCAATGAACAGCGCCACATACTGACCCTGTTCGCCCTCATCATTTGGCAGAGCGCTGATACTCATCCACTGCGGATAGTCCTCGCCGTTTTTGCGCCGATTCCACAATTCGCCTTGCCACAGACCCTGTGCACTGAGATTTTGCCACATTTCGTGGTAGCGTTCTGGCGCTTCCTTGCGAGAACGTAGCAGCCGTGGGGTACGTCCCAGCGCTTCCTTTTTAGAGTAACCTGTAATGGCAGTAAAAGCGGGGTTAACTGCCTGAATAATACCCGCTTGATCGGTAATCATGATACCTTCCATGGTACTGTTGAATATTTCGGTCAGTTGGCGGTTACGCCAACTCAACTCGTAACGCTGGAATGCCTCCAGCACATGCCCCCGCAACAATGAATCATCCCAGGGCTTGGTTAAAAATTTGTAAATAGCGCCCCGGTTAATGGCATCGGATACCGCACTAAAATCAGCGTAACCACTCAACACAATACGAATGGTCTCAGGGAACCGTTGACTGACCTCACCGAACAGTTCAGAGCCCGTCATGCCAGGCATGCGTTGATCAGAAACAATGACGTGAATTTTATGATTCAATAACATCTTCAAGGCATCGCTTCCGTTGTCGGCGCAATAGATAGTGTAACCATCCCGCTTCAATGTCCGTCGCATGGCAGACTGAATATTTGTTTCATCATCCACAAGCAATAAATTTCGTTGCATAGTATTTTTACTCCTGCAGTTCGTTAGGAGTTTCCGTACAACTCAAGCCCGCATTCATCAAATCTAAAAGCGGGCAAAGCGTCAACCGGTCAACTCTACATTAGCCAAACGGGCTACCGTTTCTATAAAACAGTCATCATCTAAAGGCTTTTCCAATGCCGCATCAGCGCCTCTCGCAAGCGCCTTATCCAACTCCGCCCGAGATAGAGCGGAAACCACAATAATTTTTAATTTTTTAAACTCCTCTGACTTTTGAACAAACTCAAGCACCTCGAAACCGTCCATGCCTGGCATCCGCAAATCTAGTGTCATGACGGCCGGCTTGAAGCTATTAAGTAGTGCACCGGCCTCAAAACCACTCGTGGCGATCAATGTTTCAAATTGAGCGTGACGCAGACTGCGTTGAATCGCTTTGGCAACACGCTCATCGTCATCAATAATCAATATCCGCCGATTGGCTGGCTGGAGTTCTTCGGGAACCGGCATGCCGTGCGTCTCTAAAAAAACCAGAAAATCTTTCAGTCGCACCCTGTTGTCGCCCCGCCCTGGCAACTGATAGGCCTTGAGCTTGCCCCGCTCGATCCAACGAATCACAGTACGGACGTGCACACTACAATAATTGGCAATATCGCCTGTGGTCAGATTTTTTTTCATTCAAACCGCCTTTTTTAATAATCCTTAATTTACATTATAGGACTATCTTGACTTTTGTGTCAAGTAGGACTAACATGTCTTATGCGGCTTATTTTACTTACTCACAATACGAGCAACGGAGGAAGTCATGAAAGACAATACCGTCAACATTCTGTTGATAGAAGATGATGAAGTGGACGTCATGAACGTTCATCGAGCTTTTAAAAAAAACCATATCAACAACACACTACATGTTGCTGGTAACGGCCTCGAAGCATTGGCATTGCTGCGCGGAAAAGATGAAACAAAGAGAATCATTCCACTACCCAAAATTATTCTACTCGACCTGAATATGCCGAAAATGAATGGTATCGAATTCCTCCAGGCGCTGCGCAGCGATCCCGCGCTCGAATCAATCAGTGTTTTTGTGCTCACCACCTCCGGCGAGGAACGCGATATCGTCGCCGCCTACAAGCTTAACGTTGCCGGGTATGTACTCAAACCAGTGGATCTAAAAAACTTCATCCAGGCGTTATCCACCCTTGATCTTTACTGGTCACTAATCGAGCTACCTTGAACATGGATACACCACGCCCCCCACTGAAAAACTGGCCACTCATTCTAATTTTGCTGCTGCTTTTTTTCTTCGCCACGCTTGCTGCGGTATGGCATGTGTCACGACTTCAATCGAAATTAATTGAATCCACCGCCATAAAAGATGCCCGACTGCTTGCTGATGCAT